>DCJJ01000164.1:0-28646 GCA_002320515.1 Dialister sp. UBA1703
CATGCAGCATCGCTCGAAATGACGTAGGGGCAAGATGCAGACTGTCATTTGGCCAATTTACGTGAAAATTTTTGCATACAAAAAGGGCTGTGAAAAAAATGTAAATCATTTTCTCACACCCCCTTACGTTACGTGCTTTACTCTTTTGCCACCAGTGCTGCATGACGAAGCGGATAGCTGACAGCGGTTAGCCGACAGCTGCTCCACCGACCCTCAGCCCTTCATCACAGCCTTTGGCGTCTTATCTTCCGTTTCTCCCGTAAGGCTTTTGGACACGTCGGTCGGTACCCGGCGATAGGGAAAAGTTTTGTACACCTTCTTCATAATGTCATCAAGGATGTACACGTTTCTTACAGTGCCTTCATCTTCCGTGGCAAAGTAGGTACCCCGGTCATCCCGCACAGCCCCGTCCGTTTTCTTATGGCTGTAAATATCCACAACAGCCCTTGTCTGGATAATGTCATCACCATCATCAAAGAGGAAACGATGGAAAATCCACTGCTGCCACTGAATCACCGGCAGTACCACAATATCTGCTCCCGACTCATCGGCCAGCCGGGGAAGGTCGGCAGGAGTCAAAGCACCCTCATAGCCTGTGGTATCCAGGGTTCTGTAATAGGGATAGCGGAAAATCTGCTTCATCTCCCCCTTCACATAAGAAGCCGCTTCCCCGCCGTTTCCGCTGACTCGGGGAGACAGAAGAAGCACGGTGCGGGTATTATCGAAATACCCCATCTTCCGGTTCATCTCCCGGGTGTCTGACGCCTCCGACAGGAGAGCTGCAGAGAGGGAAAAGAAAAGTACCAGAATGAAAGTCATAAGTTTTTTCATAAAAGCCTCCTTTGGCGCCCTGCGGGCGCCGGGTTATAAGGGTTCACGGGGTTCAAAAGGGAATGTTGTGGATTGCCCTTCGGGCAATGAGTTTTGTAAACCGCCTTCGGCGGCTAACCCCTTCCGGCTCGCTGCGCCCCTGCCGCCTGACACAGTTATTCTGAGTGAAAGCGAAGAATCTTGGTGCCTGCCGATAGTGACTCATTGGCCGGTAAATGCCGGTCGGCGGGAAGCATATAGCGGTAAGCGGACAGCGGATATGTCTCACTGTCCCGCTGTCTCACTGTCCCACCAGCTCACTAGTACACTAGTACACCAGTACATCAGCCCACTGTATCTAGCCCCATTCTATCACTTTCCTTTGCCTCTACCAGTTATAAAAAGAGTATTCTTCTCTATAATATATTTTCTATATCAAAATAATTCTAGAATTTATTTTTCTTTTATACTGATTTTTATAAAATAACGCTTCCTGCGCCGGAGGCACCCCTGTTTCCTCTGCCGTCCTTCCATCTCCTCGGCGGTCATAGGCGGTGCTCGAGACTCCGCAATTTTCTTGTACTGCCTCCATATTTCAGGATATGGGAAAGAAAATCATAGAATGTTATAATCAAAACATAAAAGAACAATAACAATACTCCGGAGGGAATCTGTATGCCGTTCCTATTTTTCTGGTGCCTTTTTTTATGCGCCGTCAATGCTTACCTTGTATTTGCCTATAAAACAGACCTGACTGAAACTTTTGAGCAGAAAATGACCTATTTCCTCGGCGGCCACATCGCCTTTGCCTATAATCTCTGCTTTCCCTGGATGGTGTGGTTCATGATGGATGAAATCCGGCCGGCCCTTATCTCCATGTATCTCCTCTTGAACTACTGCACCCTGGCCCGCATGATGCATGTGGATTACCACGGCCTCATCCATGCCGTCTGGGGCGACGCCCGCCGTCACCGCCGCTTTGCGCTCCGCTTCAAGCTGGAAAAAATTTCCTGCGCCCTTTTCCTTGGCATTTCCACCTGGCTCTTCGGCGCACTGGGATTTCTTGTAAGGTTATGAAAAAAGCCTGTGAAATCACTGGATTTCACAGGCTTTTTATTATACTTTGAAATAGTTTCTGATGTACTCAACGAAGATTCTCACCGGCGTAGATTCCAGCATAGGCTGCTTGTAAATGAGGTGGCTTGGACGAAGAAGGGGCCGCTTCTGCTTGTCGTACACCATTTCCCGATTCACCTGGGGCGCACATTTCGGCAGAAGGTCCGCAGGAATGAGAGAGTGTCCCAGCCCCTGGTTCACGATTTCCACGCAGGTCAGACAGTCTGATACGGTAAGCATGAAATGGGGGGATTCGGTGAAATTCTGCCGCCACCACCGGGTACGGAGCTCATCCAGGGAAGGGTCGCTGCGATAGCGGATGGAAGGCTGGTCCGGCAGGGTGCTGTAGTCGATTTTCTTGGCGGAAATCAGGTACAGCGGCGCATCTTCCAGAAGAATATCGGCATCCGTCCATTCCTGGTTCCCACGGACAATGGCCAGATGGATGTCCTCTTTTTTTACCAGCTTCACCAGTTCATCGCTGGTGTCGGTGGTAAGGGAAATTTCAATGTCGCTGTACTGGTCTACAAACCCTTTCAGAATGGCAGGCATATGGGACTGGGCAAAGGACTGGCTGGCACCGATGCGAAGCACCCCGGAAATGGAATTCGGCTCATGGGTTACGTAATTCCTCATGTCCTGGTACTGCTGCAGTTCCTTTTCCGCAAAGGAGAAGAGACGATTTCCTGCGTCTGTGAAATGGACCCCCTTATTGGTACGGATAAATAAAGGACAGCCGATTTCCTTCTCCATCTGGCTCAGGCGATAGGTTAAAGACGGCTGGGTCATAAAAAGCCGCTTCGCCACCTTATTGATACTCCGCTCCTCACGAAGATAAATCAGGATCTTCCAGTCGGTGTTATTCATTGAACTACCCCTTAACTATATAAAAACCAATGACCTTGGTATAAAAAACTTTTGGTATAAAATTATTCTATTAGATTATACCATATTTATGTCAAGAGAAGTAGTAGAAAAAAGGACGCTTGGCGGCTTGGGTTCAGAGGGGCGGAAAAGTGTAACAGCCGCTTCACGGCCGAAGGTTCTTATGGTTACCAGCCGCCTTTGGCGGCTGACCCCTTTCACCGCTCACGCGGTCCCCCTCCCCCTGCAAGCAGGGGGAGGCAAGTTTTTGGAAGCGTCACGCCCCTCCCCATGAATGGTAAAGGCAAGGGGGGGATTACGTGCTGACCTCCCCGCCGAACACGGTCATTCTGAGCCGCAGGCGAAGAATCTCAGTAAGAATCGTAAGTGATAAAAATATTAATAAATAATAGGGAGGGTATTGCGGGGCGTAGAGACGACAGCAGGAAGCAGCTGGCAGTTATCTCTGTGCGGCCTGCACTTTCTGAGCCCATATCTTTAGATAAACTCCCTTGGATACTCATAGAGCTTCTTTGTTCTTTCCTTATAGTCCGGAAGCCAGCGGGCCATGAGGGCGTGGAAGCGGGGCGTGTGGCCTGTTTCCAGCAGGTGGTTCAGTTCGTGCACCACCACGGATTCGATACATTCCTCCGGCTTGGTGATAAGGTCAAGGGCAAACGTAAGCTCTCCGGTCGCTACATTACAGCTGCCCCAGCGGCTCTTGAGAATGCGGATATTGAAGGAGGAAGGATTCACCCCCATGCGGGGCGCGCAGATTTTTATATATTTTTCTATCACCTTTTGCAGTTCTTCCTTCATGAGCTTCTTATAGGCTCCTGGAAAATCCTTCGTTCGGGCCGTTATCACGATACAGAGCCTGCCCTCATGGACGGTCACGAAGCTCACCGTATTTTGATAATAGGCAATGGGATATTCATGGCCAAGAAAATAGTGTTTTTCTCCACTCACATACCGATAGTGAGGAATATCCGGCATCTGCGCCAGTTTCTCTCTAATCCAGGTATCTTTGGAAAAAACGAAATCTTCCACTTTTTTCAGAGGCATGACCGCCGGTGCAGATACCAGAACTTTTCCTGTTCTGGAAATCCGAAGATAAATGGCCCTTATCCCAGACGTGAATGTAATGGTCACAGGATAAGGAAATTTTCTTGTTCCCGGTTTCATTGTTCTAATGACTTTTTTCCCGGACTGTTTCCCCATATCATTCTCCCTGATTTCATAAAAAGAAACAGGGATGCACCGGATATGCACCCCTGCCATTTCAACAAATCCTATTACACCTTTGTGCTTTCCTGCAGCACATGATCGTCTGTTTCAAAGAGAGCTTTTGCAAATTCCTCCGGATGGAACCGGTCCAGATCATCTTCCCTTTCACCCAGGCCAATCCACTTGATAGGCACATGAAGTTCTTCATGGACAGAAAGAACCACGCCGCCCTTGGCAGTTCCGTCCAGCTTGGTGAGAACCACGCCGGTAAGAGGCACGATTTCCCCAAAATTCTTAGCCTGGCTGATGGCATTCTGTCCGGTGGTGGCATCCAGCACCAGCAGCGTCTGGTGCGGCGCATCAGGAATCACTTTCTTCACCACCCGGCTGATTTTGCCCAGCTCTTCCATAAGGTTCACCTTCGTCTGGAGACGGCCGGCGGTGTCGATAAGCACCACGTCCGCCCCTCTGGCCTTGGCCGCGGACACGGCGTCAAAGGCTACGGCCGCCGGATCCGCCCCTTCCGCATGCTTTACAATGTCTGCTCCCGTTCTTTCAGCCCAGATGGTAAGCTGTTCCGATGCAGCGGCACGGAAGGTATCGGCCGCCGCCAGAAGCACCTTCTTTCCTTCCTTGTGGAGACGGCCTGACAGCTTGCCGATGGTGGTGGTCTTGCCTACCCCGTTCACTCCTACCACCAGAATGACTTCCGGATGATGGGTATATTCCTCATCGGCGGTGCTATCCTTCAGGAGATCTTCCACCGTCTTCTCCATGAAAGGCATGACTTCCTTCGTATTGTGAATGGTTCCTTCCGTAACCCCCCGGCGAATCTGCCGCATGAGATAGTCCGTTGTGCGGACGCCGATATCACCGGAAAGGAGCACCATTTCCAAGTCTTCCAGAAAATCTTCGTCAATCTGTGCATAGCCGATGACTACGCTTTCGATATTCTTTATCAGACTCTGCTTGGTCTTTGTCAGGCCCTTTTTGATTTTGTCAAAAAATCCCATATTCATTCCTCCGAACACGCAATAATATATTCTATTGTACCATGAATCAGGATGAAATAGGTAAAATAGAGACCAGGAAACCGGATTTTACCACAGACAGTTTCAAAAATTCACTTAAGTTCTCATGTATCTCTAATTCTCATAGCCTGCCTATTCATGCTTCCAAAAGCAGCAAACGTAATTTCGGCCTTTCCTATTCCCATTTTCCTTCCCCTCATGTATAATAAAAAACAGATGAGAGCATGGAAAAGGCCCGGGGAGTGGCCACAAAAAAATACCCGGTTCCCGATCCTGCTGCAAGCCATCTCGCATAGATGAATACATAAGAGCTCCGGGTCTCCAGCCCGTTCGATGCGTTCTGAGTTTTCAAAATCCTTTCCGGCCGAGAACTCAAATTGGAATCAATCGCAGGTGCGATATGAAAGCCTGAAGAAAGCGTCCTTCTATGGATCGGACAGTTTCGCCATGGAATCTGTCTGCGCACACGCCTTTTTCAGGCTTTTCGTAGTGGTTTGAATTTCATAAGTGCAGAAAAGCACCGCTCCCATGGCAGGGCGGTGCTTTTTGTATGTACCAATTTTTAGGAAGAAAGCAACGACAGGCTGAAGAGGATAGGTCTGTTCCATTCATGGAACAAACCATAGAGGAGACAACGTCCCGGCTCCTATTTCCGGACTGCTGTCCCATTGATTCTCACAAGTCGGATCGCCCCGAAATGGGGAGTTCGTTGCAGCAGCAATATTCCCATCGTATATAAAAGTGCCCCTTGATTCCCGGCACCTTTTTATATACCGGTTATGGAACCTTATTCTTTGTCTTCCAGTTCCCCCTCTATATCCAGATAGAGAGACTGCAGCTTGTCCCTTGTTTCATCCGCCGCCTGCCAGAGGCCCCGCTTTTCTGCTTCCAAAAGAGTTTCCGTAATGCGCTGCAGGGCCCAGGGGTTCACTTCTTTCATCCAGTTCTGCACTTTAGCATCCAGAGCATAAGCATCTGCCAGCTTTTCATACATCCAGTTTTCCATCACCTTGCTGGTAGCGTCCCACTGAAAGCTGATGGACACACGGCTGGACAGGTCAGCCGCCCCTTTGTATCCGTGCTTCATCATCCCCTGTATGAATTTGGGATTCACCGTTTCCATGCGAAAAACCCGCTTAGCCTCCTCCTGCACGCTGCGGACCTTGACGCTGCCCCTTTCCGTACTGTCGCCTTCATAGGAACGGGGAGATTTACCCGAAAGGCTCCGTACGGCTGCTATCATGCCGCCATGATAGGCATTGTAATCATCACTGCTCATCATATTCGTTTCATGGTTATCCTCGTTTTTCAGAGTCACATCCATGCGGGACAGTCGTTCTTTAAACAACTCCGGTTTGTAAGCTCCTTTGGCACTGCTGCCGTAGGCATGGCCGCCCCATCTGACAAAAACGCGGGAAAGGTCATCCAAATTGTTCCAGTTTCGTGATTCCAGCAGGGCACCCACACCGGCGCCATAGGTTCCCGGCGCATCACCAAAAATACGATAGCAGGCTTCCCTCCAGGCTTCCTCTGTCGTCATTCCATTCCTTTCCATGGCACTGCTTTCGGAAAGGACATGTTTACGTATAAAATTGTCTTCCTCCTTCTCCGGAAGGGATGCAGCCAGGAGGACTGCCTTGTCCATAAGAGAAATCACTGCCGGCATGGTATCCCGGAAAAGGCCGCTGATTCTGCCTGTCACATCCAGTCTGGGCCTTTTCAGCTCCGAAAGGGGAATCGGCTCCAGGCGCTTCACATAAAGGTTTCCTTTTTCCCAGATAGGACGAATGCCCATGAGATAAAGAAATTCCGCTATACACTGCCCGTGACTTCGCATATTGGCACCGGACCAGAAAACCATGCCTATATTTTCAGGGTACTTTCCTTCCTCCCTGATATAACGGGCAATAACCTCATCACCCAGCTCTTTGCCTACCGCCCAGGCCGCTTTGGTAGGAAGCTTTCTGGGATCAATTCCATAGAAATTAATTCCTGCCGGAAGGAGGGATACACCACCGGCATGAGGTGAGCCTGAGGGCCCGGGCATAATATATTTCCCTTCTATTCCTTCCAGGGTATGATCCATTTCCTGAATCGTGCCGGAAAGCCTTTTGTACAGGTCATGACAGATAAAACCGGCCGTTTTTTCTACCTGCTTCTGCCACAAGGCATCCCCTTCCCGTACTGACTTGGCTGAAAGGGCTTTTCTGATGCCTTCTTCACTAAAATGATGAACCATCAGAGTGTCGATAAACTGTTCCGTTTCTTTTCTGACTGCTGCCATCATTTCACTGCCCGCCTTTTTCTCAGGAAGAAGGGTCTGGGCGTTTTCCATCAATTCTTTCACTGTGAATCCGTATTTCCCTGCGAACACATCCAGAATGGCAGGGCAGGAACCATCAGACTGCCTCATGAGCTGGATAATTTCATTTCTGAGAATCTCTCCTTCTGGCATCTTTCCCAATATATGGAGGCCCACATGGCATTCACTGTTTTTAATATCCTCTATGTACTGATGCAGCCTTGTCAGATATTCAGAAAATGGCTTCGATTCATCATAGGGCACTTCCCCATCCAGCTCCGCTTTCACAGCCAGGCTGCGTATTTCCTGTATCATGCGGGATGCTGTTTCCGGCTCCACTGCAAGGAAATGGGCATATTCATCCATATTTTTCTCAAGCTCTGAGAGCTCGTCATAGGTGCCTGCATCTGCCATAGGTGCAGGCATATGGTCTACCAGGCAGGCACTCCCACGTCTTTTGGCCTGTATTCCTTCGCCTGTGATAGTCATATGGTAAGGATACACATTGGGAAGAGAGCCCAGTGCCAGATCCGGATAACTGCTCAGGTCAAGTCCCGCGCCCTTGCCCGGCAGCCATTCCAGATTTCCATGGGTTCCAACATGAATGACGGCATCTGCCTTCCAGATATCCCGTATCCACAGGTAATAGGCCAGGTACTGATGGGTAGGAGCGATAAAAGGATCATGATAGATTTTGGCTGCATCAAAACCGTAGCCCCGGGGTGCCTGGACCGTGATGAAAACATGTCCATCCATGACACCGGGAACCAGAATGCTGCCTTCCCCATCCACCATGACACTGCCGGGAGGGCTGCCCCAGTCTTTCTCCATCTGGGCCCTCACATCTGCAGGAAAGGTCTGAAAAAAGTCTCTGTACTGTTTTTCTGTCACTTTATGACAGGCCTTCTCTTCCGCTTCCGTCATCATGGACAAATCATTGGTGGCCTGGCTGGTGATGAGCTGAACGAGCTTGCTGCCTGTTTCCGGGACATAATCTATCCTGTACCCCGCCGCTTTCATCTTTTCCAGAAGACGGCGCACGCTTTCTATGCTGTCAAGGCCGAAGGCACTACCGATATTGGAATTCTTAGGCGGATAGTTGTGAAAAATAATGGCAATTTTCTTGTCTTCATTTCTCTTCCTGTGAAGCCTGGCCCAGGCACCGGCCTTTGCTGCCATGGCAGCTATCCGTTCTTTCAAAGGCAGGTATTCCACCTCTCCTGTTTTCTTCACATGCTTGGCCGCTATGGGCACCCCGTGGATAATGCCGTCAAATTCAGGCATGGAAACACTGATGGAGACCTCCATGGCATTCATGCCTTCCGTTGATTTTTTCCACTCCTCCTCCGGCATAAGCAGGGAATAGCACTGCAGCACAGGAATTCCCATTTCATGGAGCACCTCGCGGGATATGGAGCCGGATGTGGTGAATGAAAATTTCATTACATTCACCAGGCAGTCAATCACAGGCTTTCCATCTTTCATAAAATACCGATGAAATACTTCATCAAGGGATGGCATACCCAGTTTCGTATCTGGAAGACCGTTAGTGAAAACAGGAATGACATTAAGCCCCTGCCGCTCCGCCTCCTCAATGAAAGCATCCTGGTATTTTGTATCTCCCCAGATCCATTCATCCCGATAAAAAAGAAAGCCGGCGGTAGGCCTTTCCATCTTGCAGAATCTCTCCCTATAGGAAGAAAGATCCGTCATATACCTGTTCTTCATGCCAAAATGGTAGAGTCCTGCCCAGCAGAGGGGACTGGGATCCGGTGGTTTTACCGGGGAAGTCTCAAAGAGGAAAGCGCCATAGAGCCACAGATTTCTATAATTTTCCAGTCCGCCGTAAAAGCTGTACTTTTTGATGACTTCTATTTCCTCTTTCCCTATCCATTTTCCGCATTCTTCTTCCGCCGAACCGGCTGCATCCATGTAATAGGGAATCCCACGGCCCTCTAAAAAGGCAAGGCACTGCTGCCAGAATTTCGTGCGAATCGTATTTCCCATGAACTTGATCATCACCAGGGAAGCTCCCTCAAGAAGAGGCGCATAGGAAGCAAAACGGCTGTTATCTTTCACCTTCAGCGTCCGGCAGCTTTCGGAAAGCCGGCCCTCCTTCTGCAGGGACTCCATGGCCCGGTTCATCATGAAAAACCGGCGGTCCACATTTGTCAAATAGATCAGTTTCACTGCCATTCAGCTTCTCCCTTATATGAAATCAGACGCCTGCCATCAGTGGGAATCCTTGTCAAATAGCTCCGGATACACCGCCCGGGCACTGGCCTCTATGGCATCAGTTATATGCTGGCTCATGACATACTTGTACTTTTCCGGGAAAGGGACAAGTCTTCCATTCCTTACTGCCTTCACATCCCGGTAAGCCGGATTTTCCATGATTTTTCTGACAAAGGCTGTCTCATCGTCCCCGGTTTTCACCTTCCATACGGGCATAAGGATCACGTCGGGATCGATTTCCGGCAGGATTTCCATAGAAAGATAGGCATTGCTCCCCTTCGGTACATCATACCGGGCCGCACCATCCTTCACGTGGGCCATGGCCAGCACCTCGCTGAAAAGAGTGCCCTTCTTTCCCAAGATTCCCCTGAAAGAAAGTCCCAGGGCACACCGCTCATCCGAAGGACCTATGGCGGAAAGTTTTTCCTCCAGCTTCGCTTTTTTATTTTCCATATCCTGTACCATGGCTTCACCGCCGGCTTCCTCGTTCACTGCCCTGGCCACTCCTCTGACCTTTTCTTCCATTTCATCCCAGCTTACTGCCACCAGGGATACATACACCGGAATGCCGGACTGCCGTAGAAGACTGACCAGCTGAGGAGACACCGCTGTGGAGGCAATAACCAGGTCCGGTTTCAGGGCCATAATGGACTCTGCATTCATGTCCACCTTCCTCCCCACGGCCTCAGCCTCCTCCTTCGTCACAAAGGAAATATCCGGATTCCCAGCATACCGGGAAAGGGCCGCCACCCGGGACGTGTCCACCAGGCCCAGCAGAATCTCATCGGTGCCATAGGTAAGAGACACAATGCGGGAGGGATGGCTGGGGAGAGATAAAGACTGCCCCGAATCATCCACCACCTGCCGCATTGGGCTTTCCGGCTGTATTTTCCCACAGCCGGAACAGAGAATGGAACAAAAAAGAAAAGAAAAGAGCCAAAATAAGAACCGCTTCAAAAAATCTCCCCCTGCACAGCCTGACTCATAACGATTCTATTCAAAAAAACGGACTACAAAACTGCCTTTTTGGCAGCCCGTTCTCATTAGAATTTATGGGAATATGAAATTCTCCAGTTATAGGGCAGATCCAAATTACCATATCTATTGGAATAGTTCTTATGGTCAAAAAGATTATTCAGTGTAACCGTGACAGAATCATTCTTCGTCACATCGTAGATAGTATTCCATGTGACTCGGGAAAGACTGGGAATCTGTTTATCTTTGGACGGACGGGATGTATAATCTTCTCTATCGCCAAGATATTTCCAGGATAACGTGCTCCGTACCTTGTCAGAACGGTATGTCAGACTCATGACTCCGTCAATTCTGGAAGAATCCTGGATCCAATGGGCATTCTTCTGACTCACATCCTTGATTTCCGGATTGCTGAATCCAAATCCCAATGCATAGTTCCAGTGAGAATTCAGCTTCCGCTCATAGGCAAATTCTACCCCTGTATTTCTGAAATTTCCCTTATTTTCCGCATACTGCAGTCCTGATTGAGGATCAACATTACTCCATCCAAATTTATTCTTGAAATCCATGTAATAGATGGAAACTTTGAAGCTCTGATTATCATTAAACTCTTTCTTTATCCCTGTTTCATAAGTCCACCCTTTTTCCGGTTTAAGATTTTGGGGATTCAGCCCTTTGGAACCAGGCTTTCTGTAAAAAATGGAACTGAATGAAGGCATCTGGAATCCTCTGCCCACGTCAATATACCATGAAGTGGAATCATTGATTTTATACAGGGTCTGTATCTGCGGCGTAAATACATTCTGATTTTTAAATGGATCCAGAATACGCTCCCCTCTTAAGCCAATGGTGGCGCTGAATTTAGGAGAAAATACATCTGTATAGGACAAATACAAAGCGTGGTTCATTCGGTGCACATTCTGATTATCCCTCACTACATTTTCATAGTTTTCCCTTTTAAATGTATATCCGGCAGTCAGACTGTCTTCCCCAAACTCCCATGTTTTCTGGATATCACCAATATAGCTGGACAGATTGGCTGAAGAATCGACTCTCTCATTTTTGAGACGATCTGTTCCCCTGACAGAACGATAATTATACCCAAGGACAGCCTTCACGCCATTATCTTTTCCTGCATAATTAAAACCAGCAGTCATTCTTTTGTCGTCATACACATAATTATAATCTTTGGATAGTTTGGCTGTCTTTCCATATTTATGACCGCCTCTGGTGATATCACCTTCCTGATACATCATATTAAAGCCAATATCATCCGTTAATTTCGCAGCAATGGCCGCCTGATTGGACTGGCTCTTCCCAACCCACCAGTCTGTATCAGAGCCAGCCCCATAATCATTGCTATGGGTACGGCGATCGTCAAAGGAACGTTTTAAATCAACAATCATGCGTGGTCCTATATACATAATGCCGTAATCATTATAATAATTGCCTGCTGTTCCTTTCACAGTCACATGCTCTTTCCCCTCTTCCGGAGTCTTTGTAATAATATTCACCAGCCCTCCCATCGCCTCAGCGCCATACAGGGTTCCGGCAGCACCTTTGACTACTTCTACCTTCTCAATCATCTCCTCAGGAATTCCTTTTAAAGAATTATACCCGGTGAGATTCATGGGGATTCCATTCACCATAACCAGCGTTCCCCGGTCAAAACCACGTACCACCGTGCGTCCGGAGCTTAGCCCGAAGTCCTGACCGGCGTCGCCATATCCCGTACTCTCTACGCCCAGCTGGGATTGAATAGCATCAAATGCATTCTTGTATCCTTTTTCCTCAATATCTTTAGCAGTTACCACTTCTACATTGGCCGGTGTATCCAGATCTTTCTTTTCCACTCTCTGCGCCGTCACCACTACCGGATTCAATGTATACACTTCCCCCTGCGCCCAGGCAGCGGCTCCCCATGTTCCTGCCAATGTTAAAGCTGATGAAGCCATTAAAACTTTCATTTTATTATTCATAAGATTCGACCTTCTCTCAGAAAATAAAAGTGAAAGGCACCGCTCTCGGCTCTAGCGATAAGGCCGGTGCCTTTCCAGAATAGATGAAATTAGAATGTATATTCAATGCCAGCCATAAAGTTTCGTCCCAGATTATAGAAGGAAGAGCTGGAGCTGGATACAATATCATGACGGTTGAAAAGGTTATCAATATTCAGGAAGAACCGGGCATCCTTGTTGGCCTGATAGGAGAAGTTCAGGTCGGTGAAGCACTGGTCTTTAAAATGTTCATAAGGTTCACTATCTCTAGTGCGGTCCCCAAGGACATTCATATTAAATGCCGTTGTCAGTTTGCCGCTTGTATAGTCGAAGCCGCCGTTAAACTCAATGCGGCCATAGTAATCATGCCATTCATTATTGTTCTTAGCGGACTGTCTTTTTTCCGGATGACCATAGGTTATTCCCATATGATACGATAACCGGTCATTCTGTCTGCGGCTCCATTCCAGTTCCACGCCGGTATTACGAATATCCGTATTTCCATAGGTCACTGTGGGCCATTTGGAAGAATCGGCATCAATATGATTCTTAATCTTGTAGTGGAAGACATCAAACCGCCAGGTGGAATTACCAATATTTTTCTTGAATCCCACTTCATAATGATTTCCCGTTTCCGGTTTTAAGTCAGGCACACCCACGATATTGCCGCCGCCATAAAGCTGGGTAAAGGTCGGCATCATGAAAGATTTTCCCGCTTTGGCATAGAGGGAAGTTTCTTCATTAAAGCTGTGTGTCCATGTCACTTCCGGCGTAAACTTATCATACCCATTTCCCGCAGAATCATCTTCTGTCCAGGTTTCACGGAAATTGAAATCAGCTTCATCCTTCTCCGTAATGTTATATGCCAGCTGCCCAAAAATGGAATGCATATTTCTCTGGTAATGGTGATGAGCCCCTTCTTTGGTCCTATAGCCGCCTACATAAATAGGAGAAGTGGTTTTGCTTTCCAAATCTCTTTGGAAATTATAGCCAATCATGAAGGAACCTTTATTGAAATGCCAGCGGTTGGATACATCCAGTCCCATGGTTTGATTGCGGTATTTCGTATAATCGTAATTTCTCTTGCTGGAATCAAATGCAGCTGCATTCGTATAGCTGGGCTTTCCCTTTTTTATAGTGACATTCTGATCTGCAATCCAGTCCTCTGTTTTCTGATCCCGATTATTATAGAAAATACTAGCCTTCAAATCTCCATGGTCATAGTGGAGCTGTGCCAGGTTTTCCTTTGAACTGTGAATCGCATCCTTAAAGGTGGCATCTTTATTGGGCTTATAGGCATGGCCATCATACTTATAGCGGTAATGATCGCTGTTTTGTCCATAGGTATGGGTAAAATAAAGTTCGTCATTAAAGTTGTACCGCCAGTTTACATTACTGTGTTCTCCGCGAATAATGTTGTAATACATGCCTCCATCGGGAGAAGAGCCTCTCTGCTTGCCCGACGGGATGGTTGGTTTGGAAATCCGATCAATCTTTCCTGTGTGGTCATAGCTGTATGTAATGCCAAACTTACCAGCCTGTGCACTGGCCGAATAATTCTGGATGCCATAATTGCCTATACCTGCTTTAACACTGTTTTTCCGCGTGCCCTTGGTGATAATATTGATAACGCCGCCGGAAGCTTCCGACCCATACAGGACTGCACCGCCGCCACGGACAATTTCTATCTTTTCAATGGCATCCACCGGTATATCTTCCAGATTATACCGGCCCTCCTGGTTAATGGGTACACCGTCCACCAATACCAGTGTCCCCTTTTCATTGCCTCTGATAACCACTTTATTTGTCATGGTTCCCTGGGAAATATTTCTTGGTCCCTGGGCGTGCATGATAATACCGGTAGAAAATTTCAGTGCTTCCTGTACACTGGTTGCCCCTGTCTTCTGTATATCTTCGGCAGTCAATACATCTACTGCCGATGGAGTCTTCAGATCCGTTGTTTTTATCCGCTGTGCCGTTACGGTAATGGGATTCAGTTCATACACCTGCTCTGCCGAAGCGCCGGTCCAGCCGGTACAAGCCAGAATCATCCCAAGAGTAAGATACCTGATTTTCTCATTCATACATTTCCTCTCCTTGTCTAATAAAGCATAAAAAAAGAGAACTGAAAAAAAGCGCAGAGCGCCTCAGTTCTCATATTCCCCATAATAATATATTTAATAGACTAATCTATTTTCTTTTTATTGTAATTATTTTTTAGTCTTTATTCATTATCCTCTCCTTTCCCTTTATTGTCAAATTCCAATGTATCATCTTTTGTGTTCTTTTATACCTATGAGTAACTGCATGGACTGGCTGGTACCTGCGGCATGGCAGGCATTGGGACACAAGAGCTGTCCGCTGCCCCGCTGATCTGTATTTATCATCCTTCCGGGCACAGGCTATTCTTACCGATATTCTTCGATGCGCTCAGGATTCTGACGGTGGAAGGCAGGGCAGCGGCTCTATGGTTTCGGACCTATCCTCCACCGCCTGCGGCGGCACCTCCTTCCTGAGGAAGGAGGCTTAACCTATGCGACCACGAAACAGTCCAGTCATTTACGCTGCTGTGCTTTTCGGCAGGAGATTTCTCAGCTCCGCAGGAAATGACAAAGCTGCAGAATGCCAGCGAGCTTGGGGCTGGGATTGCGGTTCGACAGGAAAGGTCAATCAGCTAAATAAAAAAGCATGGCTCCCTAGGGGTTCCATGCTTTTGATTTGGCTGTATCAGCTGTTTTTGAGCTACTTTTCCACTTTTTCCAGTGCCATTTCCAGGGTATGCCAGCCCAGGGTGGCACATTTGACGCGGACGGGCATCTGGGAGATGTCTTTCAGGGTGATGGCGGCTTCCAGTTCTTCCAGCTGGGAGTCGTCGGTGACTTTGCCGCGGATCATGTCCAGGAAGAGGCGGCAGAGGCGGAGGCCTTCTTCCACGGTTCTTCCCTGGAGGAGTTCGGCCATCATGGCGGTGGAGGCCTGGCTGATAGCACAGCCAGTGCCGGTGTAGGCCAAGTCTTTGATAATGCCCTTTTCTACTTTGGCTTCGATATCGATGTCGTCGCCGCAGCTGGGGTTATGTCCATGTTCGTGGACATTGGGGTTTTCGATTTTGCGTTTATTGGTCCTGTCCTTGTTGTATTCCAGGATAAGGTCGGTGTAAAGCTGTTTTAATTCCATCAGTCGTCATACCCCATGACTTTCCGGACGTCCTTCAGTTCTTTCAGGAAATAGTCCACTTCTTCTTCTGTGTTGTAGAAGTAGAAGGAGGCACGGCAGGTGGCGTTGATGCCCAGGTAGCGGTGGAGGGGTTCGGCGCAGTGGTGGCCGGTGCGGATGCAGATGCCTTTGGCAGAAAGGATCTGGGCTACGTCATGAGGATGGACGCCTTCCACTTCGAAAGCTACGAGGCCTTCTTTTTCTTCGGGATTTGCTGGTCCGATGATATGGATGAAGGGCAGTTTCTTCATGCCTTCCAGGCAGCGGGTGACAAGGCGCCGTTCCTGGGCCCGGATTTCGTCATAGCCGATAGCTTCTACGTACTTGATGGCTGCCACCAGGCTGACAGCCCCTTCTACGTACTGGGTGCCTGCTTCAAATTTAGCGGGAAGTTCTGCGTAGGTGGTTTCCTGTTCCTGCACCTGGTCGATCATGTCGCCGCCCATCATGAAGGGTTCCATGTCATTCAGCAGTTCTTCTTTGCCGTAAAGAACGCCGATGCCGCCCATGGAGCACATTTTATGACCGGAGAAGGCGAAGAAGTCGCAGTCCAGATCCTGTACGTCTACCTTCTTGTGAGGGGTGGACTGGGCGCCGTCAAGAACGACGATGGCGCCGTGGGCATGGGCCCGCTGAATGAGGGGTTTGGGGTCGAAATCGATGCCCAGTACATTGGATACTTCCGCAAAGGCGAAGAGTTTCACCCGGGGGTCATCGATTTTCTTCAGTTCTTCTTCCGGGAAATGACCGGTTTCCTTATCCACATAAATGTAGTCCAGTACGGCGCCGGTCTTCTGTGCCACTCTCTGCCAGGTGACCAGGTTGGAATGGTGTTCCGCAATGGTAATAAGGATGTGGTCTCCCTTGTGAAGATGGGTTTCGCCGTAGGAGCGGGCCACCAGGTTCAGGGATTCGGTGGTGTTTCTGGTATAGATGATTTCACCGGTGCTTTTTGCATTGATGAATTTCCGTACCACTTCCTTAGACGTGTCGTAGGCTTCGGATGCGGAAATGGCAAAGATGTGGGCCCCTCTGTGGGGGTTGCCGTTATCATGGGTCACGTAGTCCATGACTGCATTCACCACCGGGAGCGGTCTCTGGGTGGTGGCGGCGTTATCGAAATAAACAATCCGGTGACCGTTGACTTTGGTCTCCAGAATAGGGAAATCTTTTCTGATTAATTCGCTGTTCATTCTATCTCCTTCGAATCCAGTTTCTGCCTGAGTTCTGTAATAATTTCATCTCTCACCGATTCGTCCATGTCGTCGATAATAGGCCGGATGAGGGCTTCAATGACAATCCTCCTGGCTTCTTCCAGGGAAAATCCCCGGCTCATGAGGAAATAAATGGTATTGGCATCCAGCTGTCCTGCACTGGACGCATGGTTTCCCTGCACAT
The DNA here is from genome assembly GCA_002320515.1 of Dialister sp. UBA1703. Classification (GTDB taxonomy): domain Bacteria; phylum Bacillota; class Negativicutes; order Veillonellales; family Dialisteraceae; genus Dialister. The sequence goes on from DCJJ01000164.1 coordinate 17,172, forward strand.
CATCTTCGGTGCAGAGGAGCAGGGGCAGGGAAATATTTTTTGTCTTCGGGGAAAGCTGGATGGCATAGTCACCCTCGTCTCCCACAGAGCCGCTGCAGCCTTTTTTGAAATTCAGGGTGCCCCGGAAGATTTTCTTCGATTCATCATCCAGTGCGCCTTTCACATCGATTTCCGCATGAGTCTTCTTCCCCACATGGTCAATGTGGTAGAAGAAATCCAGGTGCTGCTTCTTTGTCCCGGCATACACCGCTTTTTCGGCGATGGCGGAATGGTCGCCTTTCAAAAGGCCGTAGCTGTGGACGTAAATATTTTCGCCGCCCAGTTCGGCAGCGGAGAAGTCCGCCCGGGCGCCTTCGGCCAGCACGCTGTGGCGCTGGTCGAAAACCGCCACCCCTGCAAGGCCGCTTTCCAGGCGGGATACCTTGAGGCGGGCATTTTTTGAGAGGTCATAGTAGGCCCCTGCCAGGCAGGTGCCCTTTTCTGTGTCCCCCTTGAGAATCCAGACCAGGTTAAGGGACGCTTCTTCTTCCAGATGGAAGAGGAAAGCGCCTGCCGCATCTGCTTCCCTGCCGCCGGTAAGGGTGATGGTCAGTTCCGCCTCTGTGCCGCGGGGGATGGTAATGGTATAATGACTGCCCTGCTTGAGAGCTTTCACCGTTTCTTCAGAAGCCCCTTTGAAATCGGCTGGGAGGACGCCGCCTTCTTTCACGAAGGTTTCATCGGAAAAGGCGGGCCTGTTCCCTGCCTTCGGCGCTTCAAATTTCACAGGGGTATCGTTTGTATGGAGATAACGGTATGTAAGAAGAGGCAGCCGGTTGATTCTGATTTCTTCCATAATGCCTCCTTAGCCTATGGCCCCTTCGAATTCAAGATCGATGAGGCGGTTCATTTCTACTGCATATTCCAGAGGCAGGGCCTTGGAAATCGGTTCTGCAAAGCCTCTGACCAGCATGGCCTTTGCATCTTCTTCCGTAAGGCCCCGGCTCATGAGGTAGTAAATATCTTCGTCCGGAATGCGTCCGATTTTTGCTTCGTGCCCCAGGTCGATGTCATCGTTTTCAATGATAATATCCGGAATGGTATCGGAGCGGGACTCATTGTCCAGCATGAGGGACTCGCAGCTGATGGAGCCCTTTGTCCCTTTGGCATTAGGTCCGATATAGACTACGCCGCGGTAAATGGCGGTGCCGCCGGCTTTGGAAATGGATTTGGAGTTGACGGTCATGGACACATCTTTCCCAAGAGCTTCCACTTTGGAGCCGGTATCCAGGAACTGTCCCTTGCCGGCAAAGGTGATGCCTGTAAATTCACAGGTGGAACGGTCTCCCTTGAGCACCGTATCCGGATAGAGGCAGGAGGTATGGGATCCGAAGGAGCCGGATACCCAGATCATATGGCCGTCCTCTTCCACCAGTGATTTCTTGGTATTCAGGTTGTACATATTCTTGGACCAGTTCTCAATGGTAGAGTACCGAAGGGTGGCCCCTTTCTTTATGAAAAGTTCTACCGCTCCGGCATGGAGATTGGCCACATTGTAACGGGGAGCCGAGCAGCCTTCGATGAAGTGGCAGGTGGCTCCTTCTTCCACAATAATCAGGGTATGTTCAAACTGGCCTGCTCCCGGCGCATTAAGGCGGAAGTAGCTCTGCAACGGCATCTTCACATGAACCCCTTTGGGCACATACACGAAGGAGCCGCCGGACCATACGGCATAGTGAAGGGCTGCAAACTTATGGTAGTTCGGCGTAATGAGCTTTCCGAAATAGGATTTGATCAGTTCCGGATATTTCTTGACTGCCGTTTCAAAGTCAACATAAATGACTCCCTGTTCCTCCAGTTCTTTCTGGATATTGTGGTATACCACTTCGGAGTCATACTGGGCGCCTACACCGGCCAGCGATTTCTTTTCCGCTTCCGGAATTCCCAGCCGGTCAAAGGTTTCCCTGATGTTTTCCGGCAGGTCTTCCCAGCGGGCTTTCATATCTGTTTTCGGGCGGACGTAGGTATCAATGTGCTCCATGTCCAGTTCCGAAATGTCCGGTGCCCAGGGCGGTACGTCCAGCTTGTTGTAAATTGCAAGGGCCTTGAGACGCTTTTCCAGCATCCATTCCGGTTCATCCTTTTCTCTGGAAATCTCACGGATTACATCTTCCGTAAGCCCCTTGTCTGCCTTGTAGGAATATTCCACCTTATCCTTCACATCATAAATGCTGCGGTTAATATCCTCTACCTGGCTCTTTTTCTTTTCTTCAGCCATGACTACACCTCACTGCGGTATGCATCAAAGCCGTTGGTCTCGATTTCATTCACCAGTTCCGGGCCGCCCTCTTTCACAATGCGCCCATCAATGAGCACATGAACGAATTCCGGCGTAATGAATTTCAGGATCTGATTCAGATGGGTAATAATGAGAAGGGAATTATTCTCATTATGGTATTCGGAAATATTTTTGGAAACAATGCGCACTGCGTCCACATCGAGGCCCGAGTCAGTTTCATCCAGCATGACCAGCTTGGGATCCAGAATACGCATCTGCAGGATTTCGCTCTTCTTTCTTTCGCCGCCGGAGAAACCGTCATTGAGGTAACGGTCCGCATAGGAGGGATCCATGGAAAGGTCTTCCATCCTTGCTTTCATCAGACGTTTGAAAGGGAAAAGGCGCTGCTGTTTCCCGGAAATGGTGGTCTTGGCAGTACGGATGAAATTTTCCATGGTAATGCCGGCCACCGAAATAGGATTCTGGAAAGAAAGGAAGATTCCCAGTTTTGCTCTTTTATCTACAGAGAGGCCTGTAATTTCCTGGCCTTCAAAATAAATATGACCCTCAGTTATCTTGTAAACAGGATTTCCCATGATGGCATGAAGCAGCGTCGACTTGCCTGCCCCGTTAACACCCATAATAACATGGACTTCCCCCTTGTTTACGGTGAGGTTAATGCCGTGGAGGAGTTCTTTCCCGCCTACGGAAACGTGGAGATTTTCCACGCGAAGCAATTCACTCATTTAATCACCTCATAATATATTGTAACCTGCATGCGTCATGAGACGTATACAATTGAAATCTTATTCCATTTTATATTATTTATATCGATATGTAAATACACGGCTGCCCCGGAAACTGCATCCTTCCTGCCATTTCACCCTGCAGGGCCACATCCTATCTAACTTTTTCAATATGTAATCCTATCCATACGGATTTAGGGAAGATAAATGAGTATATTATATATAGGGTTTATAGGGTGACGGCGGCAGCTTTGCCGCAGCTTTTACAGGCCGCTATTCGGCGGCATACCCCTTCCACCACTGACGTGGTCCCACTCCTCCTGGCAGGCAGGGAAGTCAAGTTACAGAAGCGCGGTCCCTTACCACCCCGGGGGGAAGCGTGTCACAGGCACGAAAAAAGAGCGGATAGTTTCCGCTCTTTTTCCTTACCTTCTATATCCCGGTCCGGGGCAGTAGTAATCATCCCGGTCGCTCTGCCGGTATCCGCCGCAGCCGTAGCCTCTGCCGCAGCTGCCGTCACGGGAGTCCCGGCTCACGGTCTGCCTTGGGCCCGGGCACCAGCCATTCCAGCTGCTGTCACTGTTATCGGCAAATACACTGTAGCCGCCAAGAGAAATCAGACCAGCAGCAGCCAGGGAAATGATCAGGGTGCTTTTCTTCATGAAATCATCCCTCTTTCTTTGTAAATGAAGAGGTCTATGCCTCTTCAATTATTATACCATGGCCCGAAAGCCCTGCCCCATGAGACAGCGATTCTTTTTTTCCGGCCCTCAGGACTTGACGTCCGGCTCTTTGCTGAAGTTTTCATCGGCAAACCATTTATCGTAAATCTTATCATATTCGCCGTTCTTCATCAGCTTATCCAGGGCCTCATTCACCTTTTCCCGGAGGCCTTCATCTTTCTTGCTCACCATCATGACAAATCCGCCGGAACCGCTGATAATGCCGGCAGGCTTCAATTTCTCCGATGCGCCGTGGGCCAGGTAGAAGCGGGCCACCGGTTTATCCAGGATCAGGGCGTCCGCTTCATTGTCCTCCACCGCCTTGATAAGCTGGTCGTGGTAGTCATACTCCTTCACTTCGGCGCCGTACTGTTTCGCTGTTCCAACATAGACCGTGCCCTTTTCCACAGCCACCTTTTTCCCTTTCAGGTCTTCCGGTCCCCTGATTTCATTGTCCTCTTTCCGGGCCAGGATGGAAACATTTTCCTTGCTGTAGTAAATATTGCTGAAATCTACCTTGTCCGCCCTATCCTGGGTCATATCTACGGCTGCCACCGCAATGTCCGCCTTATTGGAGGTGAGGGTCGGCACCATTTCATTGAAGGGCATGCTTTCGTATACCACTTTGGCCCCCAGCTCCTTCGCCACGGCGCCGGTGATGTCCACATCAAAGCCTACGATTTTTCCGTCCTTGTCCTTGTACACAAAGGGCGGATACGTGGCCACACAGGCCACCTTCAGTTCCTTCTTTGCTGAAGACGCCGCTGCCGGTTTGGCAGGCGCCGAGGAAGCCGCCTGCTTTCCTCCGCATCCCGCCATGGTACCCAGAACGCCCAGGACCAGCACAGCCGCCCCTGCTTTCATCCATCTGTTCATAAAAACACCTCCCGAAAAATCCCATCAACTGTTGTCTTCATTATATAGGGATGAAATTGAATTATCAAATGGGAAATAAATGGGCCCGCCTTTGGCGGCCCCAGGTGCAAAGGGTTTAGCCCGCCAAAGGCGGGCTGGCTTAGAGGCTTCAGAGGGAAGGTTGACGGGGCCTGCCGGCCCCGAAGGTTATGGCCTGCTGGCGCAGGCAGGTTGTGTAAAAGGGTTGTGTACGCTTTGCCCTTCGGGCGCGAAAGGTTCTTAAGATTGACCGGCCTTCGACCCAAAGGTTCTCAAGTTTGACACAGCCTTCGGCTGCGAGGGTTGTGGCAGCGGCTCCGCTGCAATATAAAGAATCTTTCCGCAGGAAGGGGAGTGGCACCGAAGGGCGAAGGAACAGCGCCAGCTCTTTAGACCTATCCTCAGGGCTCCGCCCAGGGGCTGTGAAAAAATGTAAATCATTTTTTCACAGCCCCCTGCGTTACGTGCTTACCTTCCCACTGTCTTCCCCAGCTCACTCTCTCATTAAAAAACCGGGCCCCTTCGAGCCCGGTTTCCTTTGACTGATTATTTCTTTCCTTCGTTGCCAAACCACTTGGTGTAGATCTTGTCATAGGTGCCGTTGTCTTTCAGTTCTTTCAGCGCCTTGTTGACAGCTGCCTGCAGTTCTTTGTTGTCTTTCTTCATGGCGAATACCATGCCTGCTGCATCCTTTGGTGCGCCTACGATCTTGAGGTCCTTGTCAGCGCCCTGTTTCAGGTAGTACATACCTACCGGCTGGTCGATGACTACGGCATCCAGAGTCTTGGCCTGCAGTTCCATGAAGGCCTGGGAGTTGGAGTCCAGCTGTTTTACATTGGCTGCCTTGGCTTCCTGGGCCAGTTTCACCTGCTGGGTGCCTACCTGGGCGCCTACGTTCTTGCCTTCCAGGTCTGCCCAGTCTTTGATGGAATCATTGTCTTTGTTGACGATGATGATGAAGCCGTCCTGGGTGAAGTAGGGATCGGAGAAGGATACCTGCTTGGCTCTTTCCGGGGTAGCATTGAGGCCTGCTGCAATGAGGTCGATCTGGCCGGACTGTACAGCCGGGATAAGGGCATCAAATCCCATGCTCTTGAATTCCATCTTGCTGCCCATCTGTTTGATTACCGCATCAGCCAGGTCAATATCAAAGCCTACATATTTATCGTCTTTCGTAAATTCAAAAGGCGGGAATGTGGTTTCAGAGCCTACGCGGATGACGGAAGGAATGCCGTTCTTGGAAGCGGAGGCAGCGCTCTTGGAGCTTCCGCCGCCGCAGCCTGCAGCTCCAAATACAGCAGCCATAGCACCTAATGCCAAAACGATTTTTAATTTTTTACCCATCATGACAAATCATCTCCATACAGCAATTTCACAGATTGGAAGCCTCTATGAATTTTTATTCAGGCCCCCTCGGTTCTTTTCATAAAGATACCGCCCGTTTTTCGCCAAAATTCATAGATTTTCCTGTATTTCAGCGAAATTTCCAAAAATGCGTTTTTCAGAAATCGGTATCTTTATGCAATCTATGCATATTTTATCAACATTTTACATAAATGTCAAATGCTGAAATCATTTTATAAAAGCATTATCTGCCATCCCGTCCGGCTTCCTATCCTTTCATTGACCCCGACTTCCCATCATGCTATAGTTTAAAGTACAGTACTTTAAGGGCGGCCATTTCTCTGCCCGTTCATTCATTGTTTAATCATTATATCTATTATATATTTTCACCATATAACATATGACCCGCAGGCTAAAGGCCTGCTCCTCTCACCTGTTTTGAAGCAAAGGATTTTCCATGGATATTATCATTTCATTCCTCTCCGAATGGGGATATGCAGCGCTCTTCATCTGCATGGTGCTGGAAAATATGAATATTCCCATCCCCAGTGAAATCATTCTGGGCTTTGCCGGATTCCTGGTGTCCCAGAATATTTTTTCCTTCTGGCCTACCATAATCATCGGCACCGCCGCCGGTATTGCGGGATCTGTCATTTCCTACTACCTGGGCTACAAAGGCGGCCGCGACCTAATTCTCCGGCACACCGCCAAAGGAGGCATAGGGGCAAAGAAAATGATTGCCGCCAAGGACTGGTTTGAAAACTACGGCGCCATCGCCATTTTCACCGGCCGTCTGCTGCCGGGGGTACGCACCTTTATTTCCCTGCCCGCCGGTATCGCCCAGTTTCCCCTGCCGGAATTCATCATCCTCACCCTCATAGGCACGGTGCCCTGGACCATTTTCCTTGTGTACGTAGGCTCCGTACTGGGCCACAACTGGGCCATGATTCTTGACTATAAAGGGGAAATCGCCGGCGCGTGCCTCCTCATTTCCCTGGTCATTGCATTGGGGTACTATGTGTACCATAAGAGAAAATCCAAATGAAATTCGATAAAAAGTGTGTCTTTCTATTTTTATACTGTCTTTTGATTTACGGCGCCTTTCTGGGGCTCATCCCTCTTTTGGATCCCGACGAACCGGTTTACGGAGAGACGGCCAAGGAAATGCTTGCCACCGGAGACTTCCTTTCCCCCAGGATTTACGGAGAGTTCTGGTATGACAAGCCGCCCCTTTTCTACTGGCTGGAAGCTCTGTCTTTCAGCCTCTTCGGCATTTCCACCTGGGCAGCCCGCCTTCCCTCCGTCCTTCTGGGGGCAATGACGCCGGTGTATCTCTATCTTTCCTCCCGAAAGCTCATAGGTGATAAGTCCGCCCTTCGGGGTGCCTTCATCTGCGCCACCTCCCTTGAAATCATCGTACTGGCCAGGAGCAGCGTCACCGACACCCTCCTTGCCTTCACCCTTACGGTGGCTCTCATGTCCTTCCTTCGGAAAGAATATATGGCCGCCTACATTTTCTGCGGTCTGGCCCTTCTCACCAAGGGGCCCGTGGGCTTTGGTTTTCCTGCCCTCATCGTAGGCCTTTGGATGATTGTAACGAAACAGTTTAACCTGAAGGAAATCATGGCCCTCAAGTGGTACTGGGGCATTCCCCTGGCCTGCCTGGTGGGACTTCCCTGGTACATAGCCATGGGCAGCATACACGGTGATGCCTTCATCGATACCTTTCTGGGCTACCACAATGTGACCCGTTTCGTGAGCCCGGAACATGCAGGGCAGAACCATTACTGGCTCTATGTGGTGGTGCTGCTGGCAGGCTTCTACCCCTGGAGCGGCACCCTGCCCGGCATTTTCCGCCGCACGAAGAAATGGATGAAAGAGAAGAACGCCGCCTTCTTCCTGGTGTGGGCCCTTTTCATTTTCATTTTCTTCTCCCTCTCGTCCACCCAGCTTTTCTCCTACATTCTTCCCATGTTCCCGCCCCTTTCCCTTCTTTCCGGCATGTATCTCACGGATTTGGAAGAAAAGGGCCATATATCCAAAGCCCTCATCCTTTCCCATCTCTTCTTCTCCCTTCTCACCGCCGGCGCCATTGCCCTGGCACCCATCAGTCCGGAAGGAGGCAGCTGGGTACGCTGGATCATCGTTTCCCTCATGGTTCTGGCCGCCCTTCTGGCCGGCCTCAGCCTCCGGAAAGGACGGTTCCACGGTTTCATGATGACCCAGGCCCTTCTCTCCGCCGTCTTCGTCCTTTCCGTCTGGGGCGCCTTCGCCTCCCCCGTTTCCTCCCTCTTTACCTCCAGAGCCATTGCGGATAAGCTGGTTTCTACGGAGAGAAATCTATCCATTCCCCTCTATATAGACACCTTCTACCGCCCCTCCATTGCTTTCTACACAGACATCTACGGCTCCGCCCTTCCTGAATTCGACAGGCGGAAAATGGAAACGGACGAAAGAAATGCAGAAAAGGGCGTCCTCCTTCCGGGGAAAGAGGAAAAGGCCCGGCTTCCGAAAGATGCTTACATCCTGATTCAGAAAAAAGTGTATAAGAACTGGCCGGAAGAGCAGAAATCCCACCTTTCCCTTCTCTGGGAAAAGGATACGGCCCTCCTGTTTTTAAAGAAAGAAGACTGACCCTTGAGCACAAAGCGCATGAAAAGAAAGAATAAACTCCATGAACCGGCAGAAAGCAGCAAGAAAGACGCAGGAAAAACTCTCCTCTTCTTCTTCCTGGCCGCCTTCCTCTTCCTCCTCTGGGGTTCCTGGCTCCTGCCGGTGACGGATCCGGTGGAATCCAACTATGCATTAACCGCCAAGGAAATGGCCACGTCCGGCAACTGGATATCTCCCCAGATTTACGGTACCTTCTGGTATGACAAACCTATCATGGTATACTGGCTCCTTTCCCTTTCCTACACCCTTTTCGGATTCACGGACCTGGCCTCCAGGCTTCCTTCCATCATCTGCGGCGCCCTTTCCGTCACCCTCCTCATCTGGTATGTCCAGCGGATCCTGAAGGACAATGTGACCGCCGTCTGGTCCGGCGCCATGCTGGCCCTGTCTCTGGAATTCTGGGTCATATCCCATGCCATCATTACCGACAGCATCCTCCTTCTCTTCACCATCCCCACCATGCTTTCCGGCTATATCGGCGTTATGGAAGGAAATAAGAAACACCTGACTGCAGCCTACGCCGCTGCCGGCCTCGCCTGCCTCACCAAGGGACCTGTGGGACTTGTACTTCCCGGCGCCCTCCTCCTTCTGTGGTGCCTTTCCATGAAATCAGGAAAAATGGCGGCCCGCCTCTTTCCCTGGCAGGGCATTCTGGCCTTTCTGGCTGTCACCCTCCCCTGGTACGTGGGCATGTACCTCATCCATGGCAGCGATTTCATCGAACAGTTCCTGGGACTTCACAATTTCATCCGCGCCACCTCCTCCGAACACCCGGCAGACAACCACTGGTACTACTACCTTGTCCTCCTTCCCGCCGCCCTCCTTCCCTGGACTTTCACCTCCTTCTATGAAATGGGGAAGGGCTGGAAGGAAAAGACCCCCTTCTACCGCTTCCTCATGGTATGGTGCTGGGGCACCCTTCTCTTCTACACCCTCATGGCCACCAAGTACGTCACCTATACCTACATTGCCGTGGTGCCGGCCATTATATTCTCCGCCCTCGCCGCCCCTGCCATCAGGCAGGGAGAGAGCCGCCCCTTCCTCGCAGGCCTTGGGAGCTTCGTCCTTTTCCTTGCCGCCGCCATTGCCGGCTCCCTTTACATCAAGGAAGGCAGCTGGTGGGTTCTCTACGTGGTCATTCTCTACGCCCTCTGGTCTTTGGGCATCCGCTATAAAAAGAGCCGGGGCCGGCGCCTTACCGTCATAGCCGCCGTCACCGCCTCGGTCTTCCTCTGCCTCATGATGGAAGGCCTGCCCCATTACCTTCCCCGCCGCTCGGCAGTGGGGCTGGCGGAAGAAATGAAGGCCGCCCCGGGCGAGCATTATTTCTTCCGTTCCTATCCTGCAGGCTACACCTTCTATACAGGAGAAATCGCCACCCGCGTGGTGCCGCCGCCCATTAGCGACAATGGGGAAGGACGAAATCCCCTATGGAATGAAAAATACGTCATGCCTTCCGTATCGGACAAGGATTTCATCACATCCCACCGTCATCCTGAAAAGCCGGTCTTCCTCTACGTATCCAAAAGCGACAGGAAATACTTCGACCAGTGGTTCTTCAAGTACCGTTTCAAAGAGGTAAAGCCCCTCCTCACCGGCACCATCTTCATCATGACCGACGGGGAAGATATTCCTGAATCCTTCAGGGAAGCGAAAAAGCAGATGAAAGAGAATATGAAGGAAGACGTAATCGAATCTTCGGAAAACGACTGAAAACAAAGGAGCATCCTATGGATTTGAACCAATTCCTCACCGGCCTTGCCGGGTATCAGGGAGAAAACACCTTCAACCCCTGGGCCGACCATGATGAAAGATATGAAATTGAAAATGCCGTGGCCATCAGGAGAAAAAACCTGGAAGACTACCTTGCCCTCCGGCTGGGAAAAGCCAGAATCCTTCTCATCGCCGAAGCCTGCGGCTATCAGGGTGGCCATTTCTCCGGCATTGCCATGACCTGCGAGCGCATGCTGCTGGACCTCCACCCCGTCGTGGACAGCGCCATGGTACTGGGCCATCAGGGAAACCGCACCAGCCGGAAAGAGAGTCCCCTCCTGAAGCCCATTCAGCAGGCAAAGGGCTTCAACGAACCCACAGACTCCGTAGTATGGAGCGCCTGCCTGGAAGAAGCAGGCCTTGGTCCCAATGACTTCCTCCTGTGGAACATCTTCCCCTTCCACCCCTATAAAAAAGGAAACCTCCTCACCAACCGCACCCCTGCGGACGATGAACTGGCAGCGGGCCTTGCCTGCACCAGAAGCCTCCTCTCCCTCACCGGCCCCCTTCCTATCTTCGCCATCGGAAAGAAAAGCGAGAACACCTTAACCGAAGCAGGCTTTTCCGTCACAGGCCTTCGGCACCCCGCCAACGGAGGAGCCAATATCTTCCGCAGCCAGCTGAAAGAGGCACTGAAATGAAAAACAGCCATGGAAACGAGAGTTTCCATGGCTGTTTTAAGGTTCAAAGGGTGCAGAGGGTTCAAAGGATTCAGTGGGTTCAAAGTGTTCAAAAGGTGCAGGGGGAGGGCTGCCGGGGCTTCGGCCCGAAGGTTCTCAAGTTTGACGGCCCTTCGGGCCGAAGGTTGTGGTATCGCCCTGCGGGCGATGAGTATAAAGTCAGCGTTACGGGATTTTCTTTTGGATTACCAGTGCTGACTGACGGAGAGCGCTTACCCTCTTCCTCTGGAAGGAGCCTATTTTGCATACCTACCCTTGGGTTCATAAGGAAGATTTGCATGACGGTGAATCAGCCCCTCCGGTGGATTTCCATCGGGCAAAGCCCGGTTGTAAAGATTTTATACAAACCGGCGCCTTCTATAAACTAGGGAAGCACTGATTAATTC
>DCJJ01000164.1:28758-57380 GCA_002320515.1 Dialister sp. UBA1703
GCATTGCATAAAAATTCAAGAATAAAAGCAAACAATGATTTAATCAGCGCTTCCCTAAAGGCGCCCACCACAACCCTCGCAGCTATCACCCCTCACGCCCGCCAAGGCGTGTCCTATCACATATGCCCGTGAAGCACATACCGCTTGGTGAAGTAATTCCATATCATCACAATGGCCGAAGCGATAACCTTGGCAAACATGTACCATATGCCTATGATGTCGATGAAGAACCACATGACAGCCTGGTTGATGCCAAGGCCCATAATGGATGTGAGGGCGAAGAGCACCATCTGTCTGCCGGTCTGCTGTTTTGCATGGAAAACCACATACACGCAGAGGATGTAATTCACCACCAGGGACACCGTAAAAGCAATGGGCGCCGACACCAGCGGATGGAAGCCGCCGTATTCGGTAAGGGTAAAGAGGAGCACATATTCCAGAAGGAAACAGCCTCCGCCCACCACCAGGAAGCGGAATACCTCCCAGAACCGTTCTGTGGAGGGAAAAAATCGACGAATCAGAGAATCAAACATGGTATACCTTTCTTACAACAATGGGACGTCTCCCCTTTTCCTTATTTTTTTAAGCATCATCCGGATGATATTCATCTGGATTTCAAAGTTCTTCCTGCTGCTTTTCACTTCCGTATCCAGCATGAGGCCGATGCCCAGAAACACCACTGCCGCCATCATGAAGAAGCCGGAAGTTACCAGGGTCGGCAGCTTGGGCACCAGACCGGTGATGACATACTCATGGAACACAGGAAGGAAAAGGGCCAGGGAAATCAAAGCCAAAAGGACGGCGGCTGCCGTAAAGAAACGGAGGGGCCTGTAATCTTTATAGAGCATGAAAATGGTCTTCAGCACTTTGGCCCCGTCCCGGAAGGTATGGAGCTTGCTCACGCTCCCTGCCGGACGGTCACGGTAGGATACGGGCACATTGGCCAGAAGAAGATTCTTGTCCAGGGCATGGATGGTCATTTCCGTTTCGATTTCAAAGCCCTTGGACAGGATGGGGAAAGTCTTCACAAACATAGGTGAAAAGGCACGGTACCCTGTCATCACATCCTTGATTTCAAGGCTGCTTTCTCCCCAGAACATATTGATACAGCGGCGCACCAGCATGTTGCCGGAATTATGGAAAGGCCGCTTGTTTTCCTCAAAATAGGTGGAAGAAAGGCGGTCGCCGATGACCATATCCGCCTTTCCCTCCAGAATGAGATTCACCATGGTCCTGGCGTTTTCCGCAGGATAGGTGTCGTCTCCGTCCACCATGACATAGCAGTCCGCATCAATGTCGCGGAACATGGAGCGGATCACATTGCCCTTTCCCTGCCGGTACTCATGGCGCACCACCGCCCCCGCCCTTTCTGCCAGATCCGCCGTGCGGTCGGTGGAATTATTATCATATACGTAAATCACCGCTTCCGGAAGCACCCGCTTGAAATCGGCAACCACCTTTTCAATGGTCAGCCCCTCATTCCAGCAGGGAATCAATACGGCAATCCTGTCCATGGTTTACTCTCCTTTCACTCGTACTGATTATTGTACTCCATTCCCGCTGTAAAATACAGATGGTAAAAGGCCGCTCTGCGGCCCCGGTTCAGAGGGTGACTTCAATTATTGTCCCACCGCCTGCGGGGGCAGGTGGTGCCGCAGGCACCAAAGGAGGACGGCCCTTCGGGCGATGAATAGATATGCCGCTGTGTCACTTCCTTTGCCCCCGGATGGTACAATAAGAAGAAAAGTCTGTTTCGTGAAGGAGGAAATTATGAATATTGTCATTGCGCCGCCTATCAGAAAGAAGTATGAAAAGGATATTTCATCCCTTTTTCCGGAGGCTTCTCTTTTCTATCTGGAGGACATGGATGAGGAAAAGCGGAAGGAAGCACTGGAAAAAGCGGATGTGGTGCTTTCCAGAAATATTACAGGCGACATCCGGAAGGAGGAACTTCCGCTTCTTGCCAAACCTGCCATGGTGCAGACCACCAGAACCGGCGTGGATCACTTGGATTTCAGAACCCTTCCGAAGGGTATCCGCCTTTATTGCAACGCCGGCGGCTGGGCCAGGGGCATTGCGGAATCCGCCTGCGGCATGATCATCGCCCTGAACCGCTGCCTCCGTGAGCAGCTCTATGACCTGCAGAGGGGAGAGTTCCATATTCTTGGGTATCACCAGAAGCTCCTTTCCGAAGAGACCGTGCTCATCGCCGGCTTCGGCGGCATCGGACAGGCGGTGGCGGAGGTGCTCCATCCCTTCCACTGCCGGCTCACTGCCATTTCCCGCCACCTGCCGAAGTCCCCACTTCTTGCCAAAGCCTACACAATGGATGATCTAGAAGAGGCGGTGAAGGAAGCGGACGTGCTGGTGCTGGCCCTTCCCTTCTCAAAGGAAACGGAGGGCATCATCAGCAGCCACATCCTTTCCCTTATGAAAGAAGACAGCATGGTGGTGGACGTAGCCAGGGCCCGGCTCATTGACCGAAAAGCCCTGCTGGACAAGGTGAAAAATAATCCCCGTTTCCATGTGGCCATGGATGTGTGGTGGGAGGAAAATGAAGCCTATCCCAAGGATGGAGACCCCCTCCTTGCCTACCCCAATGTGCTTGGCAGCGCCCATAATGCGGAAATGAGCAGCACCGCCCACAGGGAGGCCCTCATGAACGCCCTCCGCAATATCCGCGCCTTTCTGGATGGAAAGCCGGTGAAGGGAAAGGTGCACAGAGAGGAATATGAACGGGAAATTTGAGGTTTGAGGTTTGAGGTTTGAGGTTTGAGGTTTGAGGTTTGAGGTTTGAGGTTTGAGGTTTGAGGTTTGAGGTTTGAGTCAATTAAAAAACAGGTCATCCCAGGGGATAACCTGTTTTTTGATTTGAAATTTTATTTCATGCGTCCTGCCATACTTCTTCCGCCACCTGAGCAACCAGGCGGATTTTGGCCCACTGTTCTTCTTCCGTAAGGATATTTCCTTCCTCTGTGGAAGCGAAGCCGCACTGAGGGCTGAGGCAGAGGTTTTCCAAAGGTACATAAGCCGCTGCTTCCCGGATTCTTGCTTTCAGGTCTTCCGGATTTTCCAGGGCTGCAGTCTTGCTGGTAACGAGGCCCAGCACTACCCTCTGGCCGTTGATGAAGCGGAGGGGCTTGAAATCACCGGCCCTGTGGCTGTCGTATTCCAGGAAGAAGCCGTCCACATGGCAGGAGCCGAAGAGGATTTCCGCCACCGGCTCGTAACCGCCGGAGGAGAACCAGGTGGAGCGGAAGTTGCCCCGGCAGATATGCATGGTAATGGTCATGTCCTTCGGCTTGGCGCTGAGGATTGCATTCAGCACTTCCACATATTTTCTCTTGATATGCTCCAGATCCAGTCCCCTTGCCCGGTAAGCATCGGTCTTCTCTTTAGAGCAGAATTCGCCCCAGGAGGTATCGTCGAACTGCAGGTACCGGCAGCCTTCATCGTAGAAGGCCTCCACTGCCTTCCGGTAGGTGCGGATAATGTGGTCAAAAAGGACATCTTCCTTTCCCTCATACATATCCGGCAGCAGGGGATTCTCCTCCCTCACGCAGGTCATGAGGTGAAGCATGGAGGGGGAAGGAATGGTCATCTTCGCCACATGGCCCTCATCCTCCAGGGATTTCAGGAAACGGAAATGGGAAAGGAAGGGATGATTTTTGGGGAAATCGAGCTTTCCTGTAATGCGGAAGGTGGTAGCCTTGGGCTGCTTCCCTTCAAAATGGACAGACCAGGCCTTTGCCGCCACCTGCTCACAGCCGGTGAGGGCGGCCAGGAAATCGAGATGCCAGAAGGCGCGGCGGAATTCGCCGTCCGTGAAATCATGGAGTCCGTTTTTCTTCTCTTCCTCCACCAGACGGCGGATTTCCCGATCTTCCACTGCCCGAAGCTCTTCGGCGGAAATCTTTCCTTCTTCCAAGGCAGCCCGGGCCTCCTTCAGCGCCTCAGGTCTTAAAAAGCTGCCTACAATATCCTTGCGAAATGGTATTCTCTGTGTCATATATGCCTCCTGTAACAGGTTTCATGAACCTCTTCATTGCTGATGGGTCTATCCTACCACAGGAAGGGCTATATGCGTTAATACAGGAAAATCATGGGTAGATATAGCTTTAGGCTATAACAGAAAGGGGGCGCTTTCGCGTCCCGGGGGGCAGAGGGTTCAGAAGGGTTCTGAGGGGCGCGGCTTTCGCCGCGGATTATGGCCTCCTGACGGCGGCAGATTGTGTAGAAGGGTTGTGGATAGCCGCATCAGCGGCAATGATTTATAACGCCGCCGAAGACGGCATGGGATGTGGAGTCATATTCCCGCCTGACAAGGTCATTCTGAGCCGTAGGCGAAGAATCTCGGTACCTGCCGATATTGACTCATATGTGGGCGGGAAGTCTGACGTCTGATCGTCTGTTGTCTGTCGTCTCCCAGCATTCGGGAATACAGCCCAGCGCGCAGCGGTAAGCGGACATCGGAAAGCTGCTTACTGTCCCACTGTCCCACTGTCCCACTGTCCCACTGTCCCACTAGTTCACCAACCCACTAATTTCCACAGGAATCCCGTTTTCCATGCAGTAAGTATAGACACTGCTGTCTTTTTCGCATTTCACGGTAACCGGCGTATTCCTGAATACGTCTTTTCCTATACGGCGGAGACTGGAAGGGAGGGTAATGGCTTTGAGGTTCGGACAGCAGGCGAAGGCTTCGTCTTCCAGGCTCTGCAGCTGATTTCCCAGTTCCACATAGGTCAGCGCCTTCGCGCCTTTGAAGGCGCCCTCCCACACTTCCTTTACCTTTTCGCCGTAGAAGGCGATGAGTTCGGAGGAGGCAAAGGCATATTCGCCGATGTATTCAATATCTCTGCCGCCGTTTACGTAGAGAAGTGTGGCGTGATTATAGGTATCGGTGCAGATGTAATTGTTGAAGGTCATGGTCCAGGGGTAGATGAGGATATGCCGTTTTCCGTCGGCCGATGTATATGCCGGACGGCGGGGATCTGCCATGATGGCACGGGCCATGGCCTCACGGTCATAGTCTCCGTTCTTTTCCGCCTGGACTCTGATGAAATAAATTCTTTCGCCATTGTCCTCTTTTTCCCTTCCCCTGCTGTCCACCGGAATGCCCCGGATGCTACTGGTAGAAGGAGCGGTGCGCTTGAAATCATCCATGAACCCGCCCTGGCTGTAATATTTGGAATTGTCGTAAATGTGCCAGTGATCTTTGGCCCGGCTCTTCCGTACGATCTGCCGGGCTTCCGCTTTCCTCACGAGAGGCGATTTTTCTCCCTTGCGGAAATAGGGAATGTGATTTTCCCGGCAGTAAGTCTCCCAGCTGCTTCCCGGAAGGCAGCAGATAATCATGTCGTCCCCTTCAAAGACTCCCTTCCCGATATGGCATTCCATCTGGAGAAGCTCCATGAAATGAAGTTCCCGGCAGTGGGCAAAGGCATAGTCTCCCACGGAAGAAAGGGTAGAGGGCAGCTCTGCATGGGCAAAGTAAAGAAGGCCCTCAAAGGCATGGGCCCCGATGGCTTCCAGCCCTTCGTCCGCCTTCATCTGGCAGATGGTGGACTTTTGGAAACAGGATTCCCCGATTTCCTT
This sequence comes from Dialister sp. UBA1703, assembly GCA_002320515.1. Lineage (GTDB taxonomy): Bacteria > Bacillota > Negativicutes > Veillonellales > Dialisteraceae > Dialister. The sequence continues at coordinate 34,357 of DCJJ01000164.1, forward strand.
TATATCCCCCTTCAGATGGATATAGCAGACAGGCGCATTGCGGAAAGCACCGCTGTCCAGTTTTGTTATGGGAACTGTATCTTCCGGAATGTGGATGACCTCGGGGAAGCGGTCATCATCCTCATCGCACACTTTGGAAATATCCGGAAGGAGATGCCTGAATTCCACCGGAAGGCTTGGGCGCTTCTTGCCGGAAATGATGTCCTCGGCCTTCTCCTTCGTCAAAATGGTGGTATATCTGCCCGGAAGATTTCCTGCTTTCATAGATTCATAGGCCCTGCCGCCGAGGGGAATGTCCAGCCGCACGGAGGATTCCCGGTCTTCATCATCTTCCACCGCAGTTTCAGGCGAAAGCTTCACCACCGTCTCTCCCTCAGCCGCAGAAAGGGGATACACCGATACAGAGGAAGGGATGGACAGTACCTTCAAAGAAGGCAGCCTGTAAAAAGCATGCCTGCCGATGGTTCTAAGGCTCTTTGGCAGTCTGATTTCCTTAAGGTTCCTGCAGTAGCAGAAGGCGTAGTCGGAAAGGGCCGTCACCCCTTCCGGGAGCGTAATGGATTCATCGTCCCGGTGATAGAAATAGAAGGAGGGAATGGCGCCATCTTCTCCCATATTCCGGGATTGTCCCTTTTGAATGACTATTTCTTCTGTTTCCTTCTTTAATTCATCCATAAGGTCATAGGGAAATCTTGTTTCCACGCCTTCCATGGCCGCAGCAATATCTCCTGCCTTTGGAAGAAGTTCCCGGTCCATGATCTCATCAAGCGCCGTCCCCCCTTCCTTTATCCGCTGCAAGAGGGAAGGCAGCGGAAGGCCCCTCTGTTTTTCATAGGATGAAAGCACTGCCATGGAAAGTTCATACTTCACCTTTTCCAATGCTCCCCCAAGGCCGAAGGCCTCGGCAATACGGTCAGCGGTACCCTTTTGATCCCTGCCAAAGGCATAGAAAAGCTTATAGGAAAGCATGCTGCAGGGATTATGGGCCAGGGCATAAGCAGCCCCATCCTTTCGGCGGCCCTTCTCCAGCTCTCCGTTTTGGATGGCAGAAAGAATCCTCTCCGGCACTCTCACGTCCTTCTTGTCCGGCGGCAGCAGGTTCAGCCGGTCCGCTGCATCCATCACCAGGCATCCCGCTGCTCTTTGATAGGCATTCATAAAGGACTTCATGAGGTCCTCTGATTGAAAAAGTTTCTCCAGCTCCTGCCTTTCCTGGATGTTTGTAAAGGCATTGCCTATGGCATTGAAGAGACTGTGGCCGGCGCCAATGACCAGATTGGCAATGCCGGCGGTAATCATGCCTTCAATGGCGCCGCCGATGCCGAAGCCGCCGCCCATAATGCGGCCTCTATACTCCCTGCGGAGTTCCCTGTATTTTCTGGCCGCCTCGGCGCTGCCTGTAATCCGGCCCACCTTTTCCAGAAGGAATTCGATGAAGTCCTGCCAGGCATCCAGCGCAGAAGGGGCTCCTTCCTTCGTATCCCGGGTCATAAAGTTTTGAAATTCCAAACCGTAAATGCCGCGGCCCATGAGGAGGGACGATTCCTTTTTCAAGAGGCTTCCAAAGAGCTCCTTCACCGCCTTTTCATCGGAAACAAATTGAAGAAGCCCCTTCACATCACCTTCGCCCAGGTAAATACGCTTGAGTTCTGCCGGAGTTTTTGCTTCAGCCATCATAACCTTAAACAGACGGAAAAATCCCACCTGCCGCTCATCGTATTCAAAATGGCAGCCGTCCATGTCAAAAGCATAGACTCCCCTTTCTCCGTCATGGAAAGGACGGAGCGATTCACTGTCGTCATGGGGAGAGCAGAAAATAGGATAGATTTTTTCTTCCTTCTTCTCATCTACCTTCTTCAAGAGATCATCCAAAGAAGGCTCCTCTTCCGATGAGCCCCTTCCTTCGGAAGAAATCACCGGCGTCCCGCAGTGGGGGCAGAATTTCGAACCATTAGGCAGCGGTTTTCCGCAGTTCATGCAAAACATGGCAATCCTCCTATTCAATCAAAGGTTTCTTGTATTTTATTGTACTACGCAAGGCAGGGTATGTCACATGATAGACCGGGAATATATCTTCACTCTCCTCCCCACCAAAAAAGACCTCCCCCAGGGGGAAGTCTTTTTTTTAGTGCCTATCAGGCCTTTGCCTTTTTCGCTTTCACTGCGTGAGGTTCATTTCTCTGGCTGTGAAGGTGTTCATGCCAGGTGACCCAGATACTGGATGCCACGCAGATGGAGGAATAGGCGCCGGAGATGAAGCCGATGAGCATGACCAGGGCGAAGTTCTTTGTCGTATCCCCGCCGAAGAAGTAAAGGGATGCTACGCAGAAGAGGGTGGTGGTCAATGTATAGAGGGAACGGCGGATGGTCTGGTGAATGGAGTCATTGGCCAGAGTGGCAAAGCTGTCGGTCCTTCTGTGGGTGTGAAGATTTTCACGGATACGGTCGAAAATAACGACCGATTCATTCATGGAGTAGCCAAGAACCGTAAGGATGGCGGCCAGGAAGGAGGCGTCCACTTCCAGATGGAAGAAGGCAAAGACTCCCAGTACCATGAGGATATCATGGCAGATGGCCACAATGGTGGAGATGGCGATTCTATGTTCAAAGCGGATGGACATGTAGAGAATCATGGCACCGAAGGAAATGAGCACGTTCAGCAGGGTGCTTTTGGTTACTTCAGAACCGATGACGGCACCTACGGTTTCGATACGCTTCACGTCGCCGCTGCCTACTTTATCCTTCACATGACCTACCACGGTCTGTGCCTCTTCAGAGGACAGGTTTCTGGTACGGATGATCACATCATTGCTGGTTTCATCGGACATATTGCCGGAAAGCTGGATGGTGGCTGTCTGGAGCCCGTCTTCTCGAAGTCCGTCACGTACTTCCTCTACGGTGACGTTCTTGTCAAAGCCCAGTTCCAGAATGGTGCCGCCGGTGAAGTCAATGCCCCAGTTGAATCGGAACAGGATGATGGAAATGATGGAGAGGATGATCATGATTCCCGAGAAGGTGAACCAGATCTTCTTATGGCCGATAAAATCGAAATTCTTAAACATTATCTGTCATACCCCCTTTTCCCGCCGAACCACCAGGGATTATGAATCCAGCTGGCATCGATAAGGAGCATGAGGAGGGTACGGCTCACCGTAATGGCGGTGAACATGGACACTGCCACGCCAAGGCCCAGGGAGAAGGCGAAGCCTTTCACTGTGGCACTGCCCAGGAAGAAGAGGATGCAGGAGGTAATGATGACGGTCATGTTCGCATCAAAAATGGTGACGAAGGCCCGCTTGAAACCGGCCTGCACAGCCAGGCGAAGGATTTTCCCCGCCGCAATTTCTTCCTTGAATCGTTCAAATATGAGCACATTGGCATCCACCGCCATACCTACAGACAGGATAACGCCGGCAATACTTGGAAGGGTCAAGGTGGCATGGAGCACATTCAGCACGCCCAGAAGGATGAGCACATACACCAGAAGGGCGGTGTCCGCTACAAAGCCGGCCATGCGGTAAACCGCCAGCATGAAGAGTACCACCAGGGAAATACCGATGGTAAAGGCTACCACGGACTTATCCTTGGAGTCCTGGCCCAGGGAGGGGCCTACGGTTCTCACTTCCAGCACCGATACCTTCACCGGAAGGGCACCGCTTCGAAGGAGGATGGCCAGATCCTTGGCTTCTTCCAGGGTCCGCTGGCCGGTAATGACGGCAGAGCCGCCGGTAATGGCTTCATTCACCACGGGGTTCGTCAGGAGTTCGCCATCCAGGTAGATGCCGATGTGACGGCCGATGTTGGCGGCGGTGAGGTCGCCGAATTTTTTGCCCCCTTCATCGGTGAACTGGAGAGCCACCAGAGGCTGCTTGTTCTGACCCATTTCTTCCTTGGCGTTCTTCAGGTCTTCCCCGGTGAGCTTCACATTGCCCTCTTCATCCTTGAATTCAAGGACGGCAGTCTTGCCGATGGTTTCGATGGCTTTCTGGGGATCCCTTTCGCCGGGGAGTTCGATAATGATACGGTTGGCCCCTTCCCGCTGGATAATCGGTTCAGTGAGGCCCATTTCATTGACACGCTTCTGCATGATATTGATGACCTGGGTAATGGCTTCCGGGGTCACCTTGTTCTGGGGCGTATCTTCCGCCTGCATGACGATATGAGTGCCGCCCTGCAGGTCAAGACCCTGGCGGATATGGCCTGCCAGCGGTCCTACGGCAGCAGCGAAGACGCCGATAATGGCGAGCATCACCACCCAGAACCGGACAAGAGCTCCCTTTCTCAGGGGGCTTTTCCTTTTCGTTTCCAAAACTTCAACCTCTTTTCGTTACAATGATACCTTTATCGGTAACGATTTTTGCAATCCTCTCGTCAAAGGGCTCGGAAGGAATGGCTTCTGCCACCTGGAAATCCCAGAGGGCAGCAATTCTTTTTTCAAAGGGTACGTGCACAAGGTAGCGGTCGTAGTAACCGGCGCCCATGCCCAGACGGTTTCCTTCCCTGTCGCAGGCCACGCCGGGCACCAGCACCAGGTCCAGCTTTTCCGGAGAGACGGTGTCATAGCCCTTGGGCAAGTCCCGAAGCCCCAGGGGGCCGCGTACGAAATGATCCATATCCAGGAGCCTTCCCGCTTCCATCTGCCTTTCCGGGAGGCAGACCGGCACATACACTTCCTTCCCGTCGGAAAGGGCGCGGGCAATGAGGCCGTCCAGATTGGACTCCCCTTTCATGGCAAGGAAAGCCATGATGCGCTTTGCCTTCTTGTATTCCGGAAGAGTGAGTATCCATGAGGTGAGGCTTTCTGCTTTCTTCACTGCCTCATCATCAGAAAGAGCCCGCCGTAAGGCGAGCATCTTCCGGCGGATTTCCCTTTTCACTTCCGAAGAGGAAATATCCGTCTCTCTCATTTCTTTACCTCAGCTTTGGACTTTTCATCCTTTGCGGCATCCTTGTCATCCACTTCAACAACTTCTTCGATGACTTCCGTGCCTGCATCCTTCGGATCGTCCACTTCCACTACTTCTTCCACCACCTGGGTTTCCGGTTCATCCTTTTTGGACTTCTTGTCTTCCGGAATGACTTCGGATTCTGGGGCTTCGCCTACTGCCGGCTTGCCTTCAAAGTGCTGGACAGCGGATTTCTCAACCTTAATGACTACCTTCGGAGCGATTTCCAGTTCCACGTACTTGTCGCGGAGAACTTTGATGGTGCCATGGACACCGCCGGAGGTCACCACCTTATCACCCTTCTTCAGGGCCATGAGGAAACGGCCTCTTTCCACTTTCATCTTCTGGGTAGGACGATACATGAAGAAATACATGATTGCCACCAGAATCAGGAAAGGCCATACCAGGCTCAGAATGTGCATTGCTTGTTCCACTTATAACTTCACCTCCAACGAACGTATAGAATCATTTTAGCATAAAACAGAGGGGATGTCTTTATCTTTTATAGTTCGCCATGAAATTTTCGCGGAATTCCGTGAAATTTCCGTCAATAATGGCCTGTCTCATATCCCGCATGAACTGGAGCAGGAAATAGAGATTGTGGATGGTCACCAGGCGGAAAGCCAGGAGTTCTTCCGACTTATACAGGTGCCGGATATAGGCGCGGCTGTAATGGGTGCAGGTGTAGCACTGGCAGCCCTCTTCCAGAGGGGCCCAGTCCTTTTCATATTTTTTGTTCTTCATGTTCATGCGGCCTGTGTGCACCATGGCCATGCCGTTTCTGGCCACCCTGGTGGGGAAGACGCAGTCAAACATGTCCACACCCCGGGCCACCCCTTCCACCAGGCAGTCCGGCGTGCCTACGCCCATGAGGTAGCGGGCTTTATTGACCGGCAGGAACTGGGTGGTGTATTCCAGGATGTCATACATGAGGTCATGGGGCTCTCCCACCGACAGGCCGCCGATGGCCATGCCGTCGAAGGGCATGGCGGAGATTTCCTCGGCGCTCCGGCGGCGGAGCTCCTTGTACATGCCTCCCTGCACGATGCCGAACATGCCCCGGTCCTTTCTTGTATGGGCTTTGATGCACCGCTCCGCCCAGCGGGTGGTGCGGGCGGTGGAATGGTCGGCATAGTCATAGTCCGCGGGATAGGGAATGCATTCATCAAAGGCCATGGCAATGTCACTTCCCAGATCTTCCTGGGCATGGATGGACACCTCCGGCGAGAGGAACTGCTTCGACCCGTCCAGGAAAGAACGGAAATGGACGCCCTCTTCCGTAATCTTCCGCATGGCCCCCAGGCTGAATACCTGGAAACCGCCGGAATCGGTGAGGATGCCCTTGGGCCAGTTCATGAAATCATGAAGGCCGCCGGCTTCCCGGATAAGCTCCGTCCCCGGACGAAGGAAGAGATGGTAGGTGTTGGACAGGATGATCTGGGCCCCCATATCCTCCAGCTCCTCCGGCGTCACTGTCTTTACCGTGGCCTGGGTGCCTACAGGCATAAACATAGGGGTCTTGAAGGTGCCGTGGGGCGTATGGAGGAGGCCTGCTCTGGCACCGGTCTTCTTATCTTCCGCAATGAGTTCGTAGTTGATAACCATAGGATTTCCTTATCTGATAAACATGGCGTCACCGAAGGAGAAGAAACGGTATTTCTGCTTCACCGCTTCCTCATAAGCTGCCAGGATATGCTCCCTTCCTGCAAAGGATGCCATCATCATAATGAGGGTGGATTCGGGCAGGTGGAAATTGGTGACGATAGCGTCCACCATATGCCACTGGTAACCCGGGTAAATGTAAAGCTGGGTCCAGCCGCTGCCTGCTTCCAGAGTGCCGCTCTGCCCGGCGGACTCCAGGGTACGGACGGAGGTGGTGCCTACGGCAATAATGCGTCGGCCTTCACTTCTGGCCTTATTGATTTCATCGGCCACGTCCTGGTTCACCGTGTACCATTCCTTGTGCATTTCATGGTCTTCGATATTTTCTTCATTCACCGGACGGAAGGTGCCGATGCCTACGTGAAGGGTGACAAAGAGAAGCTCCGCCCCCTTCTTCTTCATTTCCTCCATCAGCTCGGGGGTGAAATGGAGGCCTGCCGTAGGAGCTGCGGCGGAACCCTTGTACTTGGCGTACACCGTCTGGTATTCATCCTTGTTATCCAGCTTCTTGTGGATGTAAGGCGGCGTAGGCATTTCTCCCAGCTGGTCAAGAAGGCTGTCGAAATTGCCGTCGTAGTGGAATTCCACCACCCGGCCGCCGAATTCCGTCTTGTCCAGTACCTTGCACCAGCAGTTGTCCGAAAATTCGATTTCTACTCCCGGAAGGGCTTTCTTCCCCGGGTTTACCAGCACTTCCCACACATCATTGCCCTTGGGCGTGAGAAGAAGCATTTCCACCTTGCCGCCGGTTTCCCGTTTCTTCCCGTACAACCGGGCAGGGATAACCTTGGTGTTGTTAAATACGAATACATCTCCCGGGCGGATTTCGTCCAGAATATCCCGGAAATGATGGTGCTCCCAGGCGCCGGTTTTCTTGTCCAGCATCATCAGCCGGCAGGAATCGCGCGGTTCCGCCGGTTCCTGGGCAATAAGCTCCTTGGGAAGGTCATAGTTGAATTCTTCAAGTTTCATTGTTACTTTCTATCTCCTGTTATGAAATAATGTCTATTGGGTTAACCTTTATATTATATGACAAATGAGTGAAAAGTTTCCAGTTTCCTGTTTCTTGGGAACCAATAGGGCCGGTGGATAGGTGCCATAAGATTCAGAGGGTTCAAAAGGGCCCTACCCTATTTATCGTCCCCCCGCTTGCGGGGTGGCAAAGGAACTGGATTCGTAGGGAGCCAAAGGCGACTGAGAATCCAGTGACATGCTTTCCCGTGGAGGAAGGTGGTGCCGTAGGCACCAAAGGGGGCAGGCCCGTTGGGCCGGAGGGTTCGTAAGTTTGACAGCGGCTTTGCCGCTGAGGGTTGTGGATAGCCGCCATGGGCGGCTATGAGTTTATAAGGCCGCCCATGGCGGCCAGACCACTTTCGCAGGCAGCATTTGTCGCCTGTCAGAGCGTCTCCCCCGCCAACGCAGCAATATAACGTAACTCCCCTTTGAACCGGTCCGGGAGGCGTCAGCCGGTCCCGGACAGAACCCGTGGGCTGGCGCAGCTGCGCACAGTCCATGAACCCTCGCGGCGAAGCCGCGTGAACCTTCGGGAATACAGCTGCCCGTCGAAATCTCCTCAATATATTTTCTCTACTTTTGTTCCCGAATAATAATGGGTCAGTACGGTCTTATAGTAATCCCTGCCGTTTCCCTGCTTTTCCGCCATGGCTTCGGCGCCCCACTGGGAGAGTCCCAGGCCGTGCCCGTAGCCGTAGCCGGTGATAATGAGACTGCTTCCTTTCACGTTTAAATCGTAGAGGGTACTGTCCAGGCCATAGATGGACTGCAGTTTGTCTCCCGGAACGGTTCTGCTTCCATTTTTGCCGATAAGGGTAAAGCTCTTCACCCTGCCGGAGACACCGCGGTCGGCGCTTCGGTGGGCTTCCCCGATGCGGAGCTTCGACAGCTTGATGCCCTTCAGGCTTCCTACGCCGTAGCCGTAATTATTCATGGTGCGGATGAAGGAGGAAAGGGGCACGGTCTTTGTCCATGGATTTCCCACATAGGCCTCCTTGACGCCCCGGAGATAGGGAATGGTGCTTCCCCATACATTTTCACTGTTTTCTGTATACCCGCCGCCGCTGGAGTGGAAGAGGGCGTCAATGGGCTTTCCTCCGTAGGTGACGATTTCACCGGCAGTTTCCCGCACCGCCCGGCTGGTGGATTCCGTTTCCGCAGATACGCCGGAGTAGACCTGGGAACGGGTATCATCGGTCACATCGTAGCCGGAGGAGCGGTAGCCGTTCTTATGGTACATGGCATAGGTTCTGGCTGCCACGGCCTGGGCCTTCAGGGCATCCGGCTTCCAGGAAGGCACCGCTTCCGCCGGCACCACGCTCTGGAGGTAAAGCTCCATGGGCACCGCATTCACCACGGTAACGCCGCTGCCCCAGGCAGAGGGTATGAGCTTCACTTTGCCCCGGTAGCGGTTCCCCTTTACAGCAAAGGCAGGGGCGCTGTTTCCGGTGGTCAGGTACACCTTGTCCCCCGCTTTTTTGCCGTTCAGGAGAATGGTGTTTCCGCTTCTGGAAATGGAAAGGCGGGTGCCGTTTCCATATTTTCCTACCACCTTTCCTGCCGATTCCGCTTTGAAATCCGCAAGGCCTGTGACGGTCACTTCGCCGGAGGTAAGAAGCCCCACTTCCACATCGGGGCCCAGACTTGAGGTTTTATTCTCCGCTTTAGGCACGGCAGCGTTCCTTTGGGACGGGGTTCTCCTGGCCGGAGCGGATTTACGGGAAATCACCGCTTTCCGCTGGACGGGAATGGATTCGGCTTCCGCCGGAAGAGCGGCAAGGGAAAGGGCAAAGGGGAGCAGCAGAGCTGTCCATATTTTTTTATTCATCATGATTACCTTCTGAAGAAAATATTAAGAAGAATGGTGCCGACAACGCTCACCAGAATGCAGGAAATGACAGGGAAATAGAACTCCGTATTTCCTTTGGAAAAATGAATATCCCCCGGCAGATGGCCCAGGAATGTGAGCTTTCCCCCTGCCATGAAGAAGAGACCTGCCAGTATAAAGAGGATGCCTATAATGATTAAAGTCTTACCGGTCCCCATGGTCACCTTCAAAGAGGCTTGTCTCCCCCTCTTTACTGTGCCAGACAGCGCCTATGTGGTCATAGGCGGCAGCGGTGGCAATGCGTCCCCTGGGGGTCCTGGAAATGAACCCGATCTGCATGAGGTAGGGTTCGCACACATCTTCAATGGTGGCCCTTTCCTCGCTGACGGCGGCGGAAATGGTGTCGATACCCACAGGGCCGCCATTGAATTTGTAAATGATGGCCTTCAGGATTTCATTGTCCAGGTCATCGAGGCCGATGTCATCCACATGAAGGGCCGCCAGGGCTTCGGCGGCAATGTCCGCCGTAATGGCGCTTCCCTGTACCTGGGCAAAGTCGCGGATACGCTTCAGGAGGCGGTTGGCGATACGGGGCGTACCCCGGCTCCGGCGGGCGATTTCTTCAGCGCCGCTGTCCTCGATGTCAATGCCCAGAATGCGGGCAGCCCTGGTAATGATTTTCTTCAGTTCCTCCGGTTCGTAGAACTGCATATGGTTGGTAATGAGGAAACGGTCCCGGAGAGGCGCAGACAGGGATCCCGCCCTGGTGGTGGCGCCGATTAATGTAAAATGGGCCAGGTCAATGCGGATGGAGCTGGCGCCGGTGCCCTTCCCCATGACAATATCCAAAGCAAAGTCTTCCATGGCGGAATAGAGGATTTCCTCCACATTCCGGTTCAGCCGGTGGATTTCATCGATGAAAAGCACATCATGGTCCTGAAGGGTAGTGAGGATGGACGCCAGTTCTCCCGGTCTTGCAATGGCAGGGCCGCTGGTCACCTTGAACTGGCTCCCCAGTTCATTGGCAATGATTTTGGCCATGGTGGTCTTCCCCAGCCCCGGCGGGCCATAGAGAAGCACATGGTCCAGCGCCTCCTTCCTTGATTTGGCGGCGGCGATATACACCTTCAGATTCTTCTTGAAGGCCTCCTGGCCTATATAATCATCCAGCCTTTGCGGACGGAGAGAGGTCTGCCACTCATCCTTCGGCATTTCCTCTGTGGAAACGATGCGGCCCTTGCTGCCAAGCACCTCTTCCTCATCTTCACCGCCCAGACTTTTTATATACTTATTATTCATACATTACTCCCGGTTTCTTGCAAATTCGCGAAGTGCCGCGCTCACCAGCTTCGACACATTATCATAGGATCCGGCCAGCCTGCCCAGCACCGGCGTGATTTCATCCATTTCATAGCCCAGGCTCATGAGGGCCGTCACCGCCTCGCCGGTGACAGGATTTTCCTCCACCGCCGGCACCGCCTTTTCTTCCGGCACATCTTCCACCGCAAAGGCGCCGATTTTATCCTTCAGCTCCACCAGAAGCCTTTCCGCCGTCTTCTTGCCGATACCCGGCAGCTTCGTGAGCTTCGTCACGCTCTGGGTCTTCACTGCTCCCACAAAAGCGGAGGGCGTCATGGCGGACAGAATACCCATGGCCACTTTGGGCCCGATTTTTGAAATGGAAATCAAAAGGAGGAAGAGCTCGTACTCCTCTTCTCCCAGAAATCCATACAAAAGGATGGCATCCTCCCGGACTGCCATGTAGGTCAGGAGCTTCGCTTCCTCACCGCTTACAAGCTGCTGCCTTGTCTTATCGGAAATAAAAATCCGATAGCCTATGCCGCCGGCCTCCAGGAAGCAGGCGTCTTTAAATAACGCAGTTACCTTTCCTCTGATATATCCAATCATTTCATTCCCCCATACAACTGACGGTGCTCCACATGGTAGGCGGCGGTGAGCCCGATGGCCAGCGCGTCTGCCGCATCGTCGGGATCAATATTCTTCCTTATGCCCATGAGCCGCTTCACCATCTCAATGACCTGCTTCTTTCCCGCCCTGCCGTAGCCGGTCATCTGCTGCTTCACCTGCAGCGGCGTCACCGGCACGATAGGTATATTCTGCCGATACCCCGCCAGAAGGATGACGCCCCTCGCCTGGGCCACCTTGATGCCGGTGGTGATATTCGTATTGAAATAGAGAGTCTCCACCCCCATGAACTGGGGCCGGTAGGCGGCAATGAGCTCGCAGATGCCTTCATACACAATGTTCAGCCTCTCCAGGTCGCTCTGGTCCTTGTAGGTTTCAATAACGCCGTAATTGACAGGGGTAATCACGGTGCCCACCTTGTCCACCACCCCGAACCCGCACCGTCCGGTACCGGGGTCAATGCCTAATACACGCATAACTCCTCCTGTCTTCATGGCTGAAAAGTTTGTTCTTAACTCTTACATTATACCATAGTTTCAAAAGGTTCAGAGGGTTCAGAGGGAAAGGTTGACGCCTGCTCTGCAGGCGAGGGTTCTTAAGATTCTCAGGTTTGACAGGCCTGCGGCCCGAGGGTTGTGGTGGCGGCTGGCGCCGCAAGTTTTAAAAAAGGAGCGCGGCTGGCGCCGCGGGTTGTGTAGAAGGGTTGTGGTCCGCTTCGCTCAGGGGGCGACAGCGCCTTTGGCGCTGAGGGTGGTGGTAGCGGCTTCGCCGCAATTTTTAAAGGGGCGATGAGTTTGGTAATGCTGCCTTCGCTTTGCGGTTCCTCTCCGGCAGTAAACGGTAAAGAGCAAAGCGTAAGTTTTGAGGGCCCGGCCCCGGGGAAAGCGTCCCATTTGCCCTCATTGAGGAATGCAAGGGTGGTTAAGGCTCCCCTTTTCCCCACGAAAAAAAGCTGAGAAAAAATGATTGAACATTTTTTCTCAGCTTTTTGACTGCCTGTTACGGCAAACCATCGGTCATGAGATGGTGGTAATGTTCCTGAATCTTTCTTGTCACCGTGCCCACTTTGCCATCGCCGATGGGCTTTCCGTCGATGGAGAGCACCGGCACAATGCCGTCCTGGCTGTTGGTGAGGAAGACTTCTTCCGCATCCATCATGTTGTCCAGCCGCACCGGTTCCGCGCCGTCATCGATGGAAGTAACGCCGGCGGTGGGAGCTACGCGGGAGAGCACCAGGGAGCGGGTGATTCCGGGGATCATGAATTCATTCTTCGCCGGAGTCCAGATGACGCCTGCCTTGACGATGCACACATTGGAATGGCTGGCTTCGGTAAGAAGGCCGTCCTTGATAAAGATGGCGTCGTAGGCGCCTTTTTTCTGCGCTTCTGCCCGGGCCATCATGTTGTTCAGCTGGTTCAGGGAGAGGATGTCGCAGTGGTGGCCGCGGTCGTCGTTCATGGTAATGCACTTTACGCCGTCCTGCACTTTGGCAATGCTGTCCAGGTTAATGGGCTTTGCATAGACCAGCACATTGGGGCGGAGGGCGTTTCTGGAGGGGATGGTGAAGTCATGGTCGCCGCTGCCGCGGGTAACGATGATTTTCACATAGCCTTCGGTGACTCCCGTTTCTTCGATAACCACTTCCACGATTTCCGTAAATTCATCGGGCGCCGTCACCGGGCGGATGCCCAGAAGCCGCATGGAGCGGTACAGACGGTCCACATGATAGGAAAGGGCAAAGGGATGGCCCCGGAATACCCGGATCCATTCGTAGCAGCCGTCGCCAAACTGCAGGCCTCTGTCGTCGGCACTGATGATTTTGCTGAAATCATAGTAGAAATTGTGATTGTAGTAGATGGTAGTTTTTGCTTCTGCCATACCGTTCACCTCCGCAAAGGAAATAAGACTGCATTTCTTCACATATTATAACATATTAAGAGTGTTTTTCTTCCTTAAGAGCTTTGATTCTGGAAATCAGGAGAGGCATGAACTGTTTCAGGTCCGCCACCACCGCATAGTCCGCCATTTCCATAATCGGCGCCCTGGCATCTTTGTTCACCGCAATGATGATGTCCGCGTTCACGGCGCACATATGCTGCATGGCGCCGGAAATGCCCAGGGCAAAGTATACCTTCGGAGCCGTGCCCTTGCCGGTCTGTCCGATCTGGCGGCTGTGAGGTTCCCAGCCCAGTTCGGAAATAGGGCGGCTGCAGCCTACCGCAGCGCCCAGAAGGTCAGCCAGTTCGTGCACCTGTTTCCATTCTTCACGGCTGTGGAATCCGCGACCGCCGGCCACCACGATTTTCGCCGTTTCCACCGGATTTTCATCCTCTTCTCCGGCAATGATTTCCTTCAGAATGGTACCCAGATCCTTTTCCTCAAGGGATACGGATACTTCCTCCACTTCTCCGGTGCGGGATTTATCGGCCTTAGGGTATTTGAAAATGCCGGGACGCACGGTGCCCACCTGGGGGCGGTAGAGAGGACTTACAATATCCGCCATAATATTGCCGTCCATGGCGGGGCGGGACCAGATAACCAGGCCCTTTTCCTTATCGGCGGAAAGCTCCGTCACATCAGCGGTAACGCCGCACACCAGCTCCGCTGCCAAGCGGGGTGCCAGGTCTCTTCCTAAGGGAGTGGCAGCGATGATGATGGTATCCGCCTTTTTCTCCTTAAAGAAAGGAGCCAGTGCCTTCTGATAGGCCTTGCCGTCATAATGGGAAAGGAGGCTGTTTGTCAGTACATACACCTTATCCGCTCCCAGAGGGATAAGGGATGCCGCCTCCTCTTCCAGACGGTCGCCGATGAGGACGGCACACACCTTTTCACCCAGTTCATCTGCCAGCTTTCTGGCTTCGCCGGTGAGCTCGCCGGTCACCCTCTGGATCCTGCCGTCTACGAGAGCGCCAATTACATATATTCCTTTATATTCAGAAAAATCCATCATTGCCCTCCTATGCAAGATTCAGTTTCTTCAAAGCCGCAGTAAGCTCATCAGCCGCATCTTCCGCCGTCCCGCCTTCAATGCGGAGATTTTCTTTCTTCGGCGGCACCACCGGACGAACCTGCCTTACCTGGGTAGGCGACCCCTTCATGCCGATGCGTGCTGCATCCACATTGAGGTCGGCGGCGGTAAGATTTTTGACTTCCACCTCTTCCTTCTTCAGGATCCCCTTAATGCTGGGATAACGGGGCTTGTTCAATTCCCCGGTGCAGGTAATAAGACCGGGAAGTTTCATTTCCAGTACTTCCCTGTTATCTCCCATCTGCCTTTCCACAGTGAGGAAGCCTTCCTTCTCACAGGAAATGCCAACCGCTGCGCTTACGTCGGACATCCCAAGAGTGGCAGCAATTTCCGGTCCCACCTGGGCTGTATTGCTGTCGATGGATTCCTGTCCGCATAAAATGAGGTCAAAGGACCCGATTTTTTCAATGGCCCTGGACAAAGTATAGCTGGTGGCCAGGGTATCGGCGCCGCCAAATGCGCGGTCTGTCACCAGGTAAGCCTCATCGGCTCCCATGGAAATGGCCTCCTTCAGCACCGCTGCCGCCTGAGGCGGCCCCATGGAAATCACCGTCACCCTGCCGCCTGCCTGATCCCTCAAAGCAAAGGCCGCTTCCAAAGCGTTCCTGTCCATAGGATTCATAATGCTGTTTGCATTATTCCTCTTCAGTCTACCGGTGGCCGGATCCACCTCCATTTGGGAAGTATCCACCACCTGCTTCACGCAAACCATAAATTTCATAATAACCCCCTTAAAAACAACTGCAAGGCTTCATTCTTTAGAAGATTTTATCTATTTTAGTATATCATATAGGGGCCTTCCGCGGCATACTTATTTATGGACGGCCGCTTTGCGGCCGAGGTTCAAAAGGTTCAAAAGGTTCAGAGGGTTCAGAGGATGTAGAATCGCCGCCTTTGGCGGCGATTTTTATAACTTCCCTGAACCAGCCCGCTCTGTGGGCTGAACCCATCGGTCAGTGCATCAGCACATGACCCATAGAACCGGGGCGTCCAAAAGGCGCCTGAACCCGCCTGATTCCGGGAATAGTGTTCCGAATTCCTTTGTATGACGGCCCCTTTCTCACTTCCGTCCTTCCACGCAGGCATTGCCCAGAAGTCCTTTCAGCGCTTCTTCCGCTTCTTCGGAGAAGTCAAGGAAGAATTTCGGCACCATGCGGATTTCCTGTCTTGTCCTCTGGATATGGAGGAATACCGGCGTGTCTCCATGGTATTTCAGAAGGATACGGCCCAGGGCGTCGCTGACCATGTTGTTTTCATGCCTTTCATCCACATAGAGGTGGACAGCCGCCACCGGCGGGCGGACGGCTTTATGGAAGGTGGACAAGGGGATAATGTCATCGGCCAGGATTTTCACTTCCCTTTCATTGGACTGCACCCGGCCCCGGACGCAGACGGCGGCGTCCTCAGTGAGGATGGGCCTTACCTTTTCCCACACCGACGGGAACACCACCGCTTCCAGCTCACCGTCGTAGTCTTCTACAGTCACATAGCCCATGGGTGCCCCTTTCTTTGTCATGGTGCCCTTCACATGGGCCACGGTGCCGCCGATGGTGACGGTGCGGCCGTCATAGCGGGCGCTTTCTGCATTCAGCTGGTAAATAGGCGTGCAGCGGGCCATCTGTTTTTTATAGGCATCCAGGGGATGGCCGCTGACATAGAAGCCCAGGAGCTTTCTTTCCCATTCGATTTTTTCATTCTGCGGTATATCCGGCAGCGGCGGATATACAATGGTTTTGGCGCTGTCCATATCACCGAAAAGGCTCATCTGCCCCGATTCCCTGTCTTCCCTTACGGACTGGGCATTGCTGATGGCCTCCGGCAGCACCGCCAGAAGCTGGGAGCGGTTATGGCCCAGGGAGTCCAGGGCGCCGCAGCGGATGAGGCTTTCGCAGGCCCGGCTGTTCAGTCCCCGGCTGTCCACCCTTTCCAGGAAATCGCTGATGTCCCGGAAGGGCCCTCCTTTTCTTCTGGCCTCGATAATGCCTTCCACCGCATTTTCCCCTACATTCTGGATGCCGTCCAGGCCGAAGAGGATTTTATTTCCTTTTACCGAGAAATAGGCGTCAGACAGGTTCACGTCCGGAGCGGCGATTTCCACACCCGCCCTTCTTGTATCGGAAATATAGCGGCTCACCTTTTCCCTGTCGCCGATGTAGCAGGTCATCATGGCCGCCATGAATTCAGGACGGAAATGGGCTTTCAGGTACGCCGTCTGCCAGGCAATCCAGCCGTAGCACACGCTGTGGGATTTGTTGAAGCCGTAGCCGGCGAAGTGAACCATGAGGTCAAACACGTAATTGGCAGTCTTCTCATCCACCCCGTTCTTCACGGCCCCTTCCACGAAGGTATCCCTGTTCTTCTGCAGGATTTCCGGCTCCTTATGGCCCATGGCGCGGCGGAGCATATCTGCCTGTCCCAGGCTGAATCCCCCCATGGCGGAGGCGATCTGCATGACCTGTTCCTGGTAAAGGATGACGCCGTAGGTTTCCTTCAGAATCGGTTCCAAAGACGGATGGGGATATTCCACCGGGATTTCCCCATGCTTTCTCTTAATGAAATCTTCCGCCATGCCGCTTCCCAGAGGGCCCGGCCGGTAGAGGGCCACCATGGGGATAAGATCCTCGAACCGGTCCGGATGGAGCTTCATGAGAAGGGAAGTGAAGCCGGAGGATTCAGACTGGAACACACCGATGGTATCCCCCTCGCAGAGCATACGGCAGGTGGCTTCGTCTTTATCAGGGATATGGTTGATATCCAGCTTGATGCCCCGGTTCTTCTCTATCATTTCCAGGGCGTCATGAATAACCGTCAGATTTCGGAGACCCAAAAGATCCATTTTCAGAAGGCCCAGCTGCTCCACCTGATCCTTTTCATACTGGGTCTGGATGAAATTGTCCTGGGTGAGCTGGATGGGCACATAGTCGTCTACGGGGTTGGAGCAGATCACCACGCCGGCAGCATGGGTGCCGGAATTTCTTGAAAGTCCCTCCAGATCCAGGCAGTGGTCGATGAGACTGTGCACCTGGGGATTGGACTCATAAAGATCCTTGAATTCCCGGGAGCCGTCCAGCGTCTTCTTCAGCGTCACCCCGGGGCCGGAAGGTACCATTTTTGCAATCTTATCCACATCCCGAAGGGGCATATTGGTCACCCGTCCCACGTCCCGGATAACCGCCCGGGCAGCCAGGGTGCCGAAGGTAATAATCTGGGCCACCTGCTCCTTCCCGTACTTCCGGGCCAGGTAATCAATGACCTCTCCCCGCCGCCGGTAGCAGAGATCCGTATCAATATCCGGCATGGACACACGCTCCGGATTCAGGAAACGTTCAAAAAGGAGGTCAAAGCGCAGCGGATCGATTTCCGTAATATGAAGGAGATAGGCCACAATACTCCCTGCCGCACTGCCGCGACCCGGCCCGATGGGAATACCATGGGACTTGGCATAGCGGATGAAATCCATGACAATGAGGAAATAGTCGGAAAAGCCCATGTGCTCGATGACGCCCAGCTCGTAATCCATGCGCTCCTTCTCCTTTCCCGTAGGACGGGGATAGCGCTCCGGCAGTGCCTCTTCGCAGAGCTTCCGCAGATAGGACTTGGACGTCTCCCCCTCAGGCACATCAAAGGAAGGGAGCTTGTGCTCCCCGAAGGTCAGCGTCACATGGCACCGGTCCGCAATCTTCTTCGTATTCTCAATGGCACCGGGATATTCCCCCAGGATGGCTTCCATTTCCTCTCCGCTCTTGCAGTAGAACTCGTTGTTGGCAAAGTGGAAATGGTAAGGGTCGTCCAGCGTTTTTCCTGTGGAAATGCAGAGCTTGATTTCCTGGCTTCCTGCATCCTCCTTCTTCGTATAGTGGAAATCGTTGGTAGCCACCAGCCCCAGACCATACTCCTTCGCCAGCGCCGCCAGAGCAGGCCGCACCGCCGCTTCTTCAGGAAGGCCGTGATTCTGGAGCTCGATGAAATAATTGTCCTTCCCGAAAGTATCAATGTAGAACTGGATCACCTTCCGGGCCTTCTCCATGTCATGATTCAGGATGGCCTGAGGAAGCTCGCCCCCCACGCAGGCGGACATGGCAATAAGCCCCTTATGATACTTCACAAGGAGATCATGATCCGCCCGGGGCTTGAAATAATATCCCTCCGTCCAGGACTTGGAGCAGATTCTGATAAGGTTCTGGTAGCCCTCATTATTTTCAGCCAGAAGAATCAGATGGGCCAGCTTCTCCTTCTCGCCCCCCGCCCTCTTCTCAAACCGGCTTCCCCGTGTAATATACACCTCACAGCCGATAATAGGCTTGATTCCCTGGGCCATGCACTCCTTGTACAGGTACACCGCCCCGTACATGACACCATGATCCGTAATGGCCAGCGCCGTCTGCCCCATATCCTTCACATGGGACACCAGCTCCTTAATGCGGCAGGTGCCATCAAATAAGCTGTATTCTGTATGCACATGAAGATGAACAAATGGATCCATGGTCCCTCCTGAAATCACTGAAAAAGGTTTTTGTTTTATTGTATCACACAGGGCAGGGAAAAAGATTCTATTAGATTGACACAGTCTCCGGCAATGAAATTTATACCCCTGCTATTTAGTGATGCTGGTAGAAAGCCTTGAACTGAAAAGACGTCTCTTTTATTCCTATATAAAACTATTATAGGCTCATATATCTTGAAATATAAAATGAAGGACACGAAAAAAGCTCTGCCATTGCTGACAGAGCTTTTTCTCTTTGTGGCGGAGAGAGGGGGATTCGAACCCCCGTGACGGTATTCGCCGTCAACATGATTTCCAATCATGCACCTTAAACCGCTCGGACACCTCTCCATGCTGCTTATTCCCTAGCCTTGCGGCCAGCGCCTTGTTTTTTTCATCAGTGGTTGACTGACCTATATAGTATACCAATCGAGGCGATATATGTCAAGCAATTTTTGAAATTTTTTCAAAATTATTTTTTCCCTTTGCCGGAGGGAGGAAAAAAGTTCCTGTGGTGGTAGCACACCATACCCCCATGATAGACAGGAAACCTTTCACAAATGGTTTCCTATGGATGTGACACACCATACCCCCATGCCGGACAGGAAACTTCATGGCACAAAAAAGAGCCATGAAGCAATGATTATCATTTCTTCATGACCTTTATCCCTGCTTATGCTTTTTCCGCAGAGCCGGCTCCATGTCCCTGACGCAGGTTGCGGCGCCATGCGTAGAGGCCGTAGTAGAGGAAGGCACAGGCTGCGGAGCCTACGCCGACCAGAGAGTAAATGCCCGAAAATCCCAGGGGGCCTTTGAAGGCGCCGAGGATGTAGGGGCCTACGCCCAGTCCCAGATCCAGCATGACGAAGTAGGTGGATACGGCCACACCGATACGGACTTCGTCCACCAGTTTCACGCAGATGGCCTGTCCGTTGGACATGAAGGTGCCGTAGCCCAGGCCTACGAAGACGCCGGCCAGGAGCATTTCCCAGCTTCTGGTGGTAACAGACAGGATGAGGAGTCCTGCCGCCAGGCAGAGGAAGGTGGGATACATGACGAAGTCTTCGCCCTTCTTATCGAACATAACACCGGCCACAGGGCGGATGAAGGTGACAGAAAGGGCATAGACCACGAAGAACAGGGTGCCTGCGGTCATGAGGTGGAGTTCTGCCGCATAGGTGGCAAGGAAGCTCAGTACGCTGGAATAGCAGAGGGCTACGAAGAAGCCTACGATGGAAATGCCCATTACCTTGGGTTCCAGGAAGCTGGAAAGGTTGATTTCCTTCAGTTCCGCCCTGCGCTCTTCGGTGATTTTCATTTCATCCACTTTCATAATGAAGGCGGCAGCCAGGCAGGCCAGTACCATGACCACGGAGAAGAGGATGATCATGTTAAAGGAGAGGAACTGCTGCATAATCATGCCGATGAAGGGGCCGATGGCAGCTGCCAGGCTCATGCTGAGGGCATAGTAGTTGATGCCTTCGCCCCGCCGCTCTGCGGGAATCATGGCAGATACGATAGTACTGGTGGCGGTGGAGGCAATGCCGTAGCCCACGCCGTTCAGAAAGCGTACGGCGTACATAATGGGGAGGGTGTTGGCTGCAAAATACATGCAGGTGGTCACCAGGTAGAAGAGGATGCCGGCGTAAAGCATTCTTTTACGGCCGTAGATTTCCACAGACCGGCCGGCCACCAGCCGGGCCGCCAGGGTGCCAAGCACGAAGATGCCCGCTGCCAGGCCTGCTTCGCTGACGGTGGCATGAAGGGAATGGATGGCCTCAGATGCGATGATGACCACCAGCATATAGTAAATAATGTAAATAAGGAAATTAACAAGGGTGTCCAGGATGAACCCCCGGGTCCACAGACGTGGTTTGACTGCCATAATAAAAAATCAACCTCTTTCTATGCAGTACTGACGGGACCTTACGTACGGTCCTTTTTGAAATACGGACACCATTATACCTTTTCCCTCCTGCCTTGTATAACAGATAAAAAAGATGGGTGTTATCGTAAAAAACGATAACACCCATTGAACATCAGTTTTTTGAATCAGTCATTGTCCGGAAAGCTCAATCAGCAATACAGCTGACACTCCCATGGTTATTTCCTGCCGCAAACAGGATAGAGGGAGATCTCTCGACTCAGAGTTTCATGGCAGTCCGGACACCCTTTCTGCCATACCGGCATGCAGACCCGCTCGAGATGACGAAGCGGCAGACAGCTGATCATCATTCAAAAGGGAACAAACCGCGCCATAACCGCCACACTCCATGGTCATTTCGAAGGCCCGTTATAGCGGATGTGCTTTCCCGGGAAGCTGGCCAGCACCTGGTCCACATAGGCCTGAATCAGGCGGATTTTAGGATGATTTCTCCGATAGATAAGGTAGCATTCCGCTTCCAGGGGCGTCTCCAGCTCATGGAGCCCCCTGTGGCAGCCCAGGGCCGTGAGCAGACGGTCCGGCAGAAGGGCGCCGGCCTTGTTCTCCTGGCAGTAGTGAATGATGGCATAGGGGGAAGAGAGCCGGGCAGACACCTGGGGCTTCAGGGCAGCGTCCCTGAAATAGCGGACATAAATCTGGTTCATATAGTAGGTGGTGGGATAGAGCACCAGGGGCGTGGAAAGAATCTGCTCTACGGTAAGAGGCTTTTTCCCCATGTCCATCAAGGGACCGTAGTACACCATATGATCCCGGCCGAAGGGCACCACGTCGTATTCGTCCTTTCCCGCCCCATCAGGCAGGCTCTGCTCCACAAAGTAGGTGGAAACCACATCCAGCCTCCCTTCCGTCATGGCCTGGTGGATCTGGTAGGTGGGCATGTCATACACATTGAATTGGATCTGCCGGTTCAGCCGCTGGAAATGGGCAATATGCCGGTTCATATGGATGTCCCCCAGGGAACGGAGGATTCCCACATTGAGCTCCACCGCCCCTTCCTCTGCAGCAGGACGGATGTCCTCTACGATTTTCCCCAGTTCCTCCATCCATGCCCGGATACGGGGCAGGAACCGCTCCCCTTTTTCGGTGAGATGGCTTCCTCTCCTGGATCTTTCAATCAGCTGCACCCCCAGAGTGAATTCCAGCCTTTTGATCTGGGCACTGAAAGCGGACTGGGTAATATTCGCTTCCCTGGCAGCCCGGGCAAAATTCCCCACCCGGCCATATATGATAAAGCACTCCATCTGTGCAATGGTGGGCAGATTTTCCGACATAACTTTTCTCCATTTCCGGCAAAAATGATGAAATAAAAATTTTGCCTTTATCCTTTCAATACACCACTTCCACCAGGGTCAGTCCCTGGGGCGGCGCGGTGAAACCGGCCTCTGCGCGGTCTTTCGCCTCCAGAATGGCAGGGATTTCCTCAGCCCTTTTCTTACCCTCACCGATCTCCACCAAAGTGCCGGTGATGATACGAATCATATTCTGCAGGAAACCGTCGCCCCTGTAGTCAATGGCCAGCTCGCCGCCGGAAAGGGTAAGGGAAATATCACGAATGGTGCGGACAGAAGATTTCTTAAAGTGCTTATTTCCGCAGAAGGACATGAAATCATGGGTGCCCAGAAGAAGGGCGGTCCCCTTTTTCATGGTGTGCACATCCAGCACCTCCCCCAGCTGCCACACATAGCGCCGACGGAATACATCCTTCTCTGCACTTAAACGGATACAGTAGCGGTAGTGCTTCTCTCTGGCGGAAAAGCGGCTGTGGAATCTTTCGTCCATAATGGTAAGGCCGTGAATGGAAATATCATCGGGCAGAGCCCTGTTCCATGCATCCTCAAGCAATTTCAGGTCATACTCCTCCTGCAGATGGACATTGGCATACTGCCCTATGGCATGGACGCCGGCATCGGTCCTGCCGGCGCCGATTACCTGCCCCTTTACGCCGGTAATCTTCTCCAGCGTGTCTTCCAGCTTCCCCTGAATGGTCTCCCTTGTCCGCACCTGCCGCTGCCAGCCCTCATAGCGGCTTCCGTCATAGGAAACGGTAAAACCGTAATTCATCACAATCCCTGCCTTTCGTTTTCTCTATTGTCTATTATAGCAAAAAGGCAAAAGGTTCTTAAGATTGACCGGTCTAGGGAAGCGCTGATTAAATCACTGTCTGCTTTTATTCTTGAATTTTTATGCAATGC
>DCJJ01000164.1:57477-63221 GCA_002320515.1 Dialister sp. UBA1703
AAAGCAGACTCTATGAATTAATCAATGCTTCCCTAAAGACCGGAGGGTGGTGGATTGCCTTTCGGGCAATAAGTATATGCCGCTTTTCAGCAGGCTCGCTGCGCTCACCCCCCTTTGGTGCCTGCGGCACCACCTTTCCCCCGCAAGCGGGGGCACTATGAATGCTGGCATGACTCCTCTTCTAACTTCCCTTTTTGTCTTTTCTCCTCATATGATATAATAAGACTGATTTCATGAGTATGTAACGGGAAAAGATGTGTCCCGGGAAAGTGAGTACCTATATGAAAAAAATGATGATTGCCCTGGGCGTGGCTGCTGCCATTGCTGCCGGTTCCATGACTGTTTCTGCTGAAAATTACTGGAAGTACAATGATACCATTTCCATCGACATGGATGAAACCAGGGTGAAGACCACCACCAACGGCCACGAAATCCTCCATTTCGTAGCCGTGGAAGCCATCGACGGCGGCACCTGCACCTACACCTATGCCTATGACCGCACTGCCGGCACCATCCAGGTAGTGGAAATGGAAAAGGAAACGAAGACCCTGCACTACACCAGCAATTTCACCCCCACTTCCATCAACACCAACAATCCGGTCATCCGTGCCCGCGCCCAGATGGCAGAGGCCGTATACCAGAGAAAGGTGAACCATAAGAAATAATGAACGTAGAAAAGCCTGAGACAACCGTTGAAGTGGGCGAAAACCTGATTCATTTCATCGCCCGCTCCCCCTCCGTATTTCATGCAGTCCACGGTGTGAAGGAAGCGCTCCTCTATTCCGGATTTACGGAAATCCGGGAGGAAGACCCCTGGCATATTGAAAAAGGCGGGAAATACGTGGTCACCCGGAACGGCAGTGCCCTCATCGCCTTTGCAGTGCCTGAAAGCGGGGCGGACTCCTTCCGCATCACCGCTTCCCATGCCGATTCTCCCTGCTTCAAGATCAAGGAAAATCCGGAAATCAAGGAAGGGCCCTATGTGAAGCTGAATGTGGAAGCCTACGGCGGCATGATCATGTCCACCTGGCTTGACCGCCCGCTCTCCGTGGCAGGACGGCTCATCGTCCGGGAAAATGGCCATCTGGCCCAGAAACTGGCTGCAGTGGATGGCACCATGGTGGTCATTCCTTCCGTGGCCATCCATATGGACAGGAACGTGAACCACAAGAAGGACTGGAATGTGCAGACGGACCTCCTCCCCCTCTACGGCCTTGCCAAAGGGAAAACTTCCTTTATGGATGTGGTGGCTGCTTCCGCCAAAGTGAAACCGGAAGACATTCTGGCCCACGACCTGTACCTTTACAGCCGCGTGCCCGGCACCATCTGGGGCGAGGAAAAGGAATTCATTTCCTCCCCGAAACTGGATGACCTGCAGTGCGCCTTTGCCACCTTCCGCGGATTCATGCGGGGCAGGAAGGAAAAGCATATTTCCGTGTATGCCCTCTTCGACAACGAGGAGGTGGGAAGCGGCACCGCCCAGGGCGCAGGCTCCCCCTTCCTTTCCAACGTGCTCACAAGGCTCGCCCTTTCCCTGGGCCTCACCTATGACGAAACCATGGCCATGATTGCAAGGAGCTTCATGATTTCCGCTGACAATGCCCACAGCGTCCACCCCAACCATCCGGAATATGCGGACCCCGTGAACCGGCCTGCCATCAACGGCGGCATCGTCATCAAGTACAATGCCCAGCAGCGCTACGCCACCGACGGTCTTTCGGCTGCCCGCTTCAAGGAACTGTGCCGGGACCTTTCCATTCCTGTGCAGACCTTCACTAACAGGAGCGATAACCCCGGCGGCTCCACTCTGGGAAATATTTCCAATACCAAAGTATCCATGCCCACCGTGGACATCGGCCTTGCCCAGCTGGCCATGCATTCCTCCTACGAAACGGCAGGTACCCTGGACACCGCTTACCTGGTGAACGCGTCCATCAAATTCTTTGAATAACAAAAAACCTCCTTCGGGAGGTTTTTCTTATTCCTGATTTTAATGATATAATGATGGAAATGAAGGCCGCTTCGCAGCTCGGGTTCAGAGGGGAAGGTTGACGGGCCCTGCGGGCCCGAAGGTTATGGCCGCCTGCCGGCGGCGGGTTGTATAGAAAGGTTGTGTTCGCTGGCGCTCAAGGGGCAGATATCGTCCTGCGGACGATGAGCATGAAGTCAGCGCTGCGGAATTTTCTTCCCGCTCCACAGTCATTCTGAGCCGCAGGCGAAGAATCTCAGTACACGCCGCATTTGAGACAGTCGGCATTAAATACCATTCACGGTAAGCGGACAGCGGATAGCGGTAAGCCGCCCCACTGTCCCATCAGCTCACTATTCCAAAGGAGGTTATCCATGAAATTACGAATCGCACTGCTTCAGATGTATGTGGAAATGGGAAATCCCAAAGTGAATTTTTCTCATGCACAGGAATTAATGGAACAGGCCATGGAGAAGGAGCCGGATGTTCTGGTGCTTCCGGAAACATGGAATACGGGGTTCTTCCCGAAGGAGAATCTGTCTGGACTGGCCGATGAGGAGGGGGAAGAGACCTGCCGTCTTCTTTCTTCCACCGCCAGCCGATTCGGAGTGAATATCGTTGGCGGCACCACGGCGGTGAAGGTGGGCCATGATATTTACAACCGTTCCTATGTGTTTGACCGGAAGGGACATATGGTTTCTTCCTTTGATAAAATGCACGGATTTTCCCTGTCCGGAGAACCGGGGTATTTCCGCATGGGAAACCACCTTTCCCATTTCAAACTGGATACCATTTCCTGTTCCATGGCCGTTTGCTATGACATCCGCTTCCCCGAACTCATCCGGCGGGAGGCGCTTTCCGGGGTGGATCTTTTCTTCGTACCCGCTGCCTGGCCCAAAATCCGCAATCATCACTGGGTCACCCTGAACCGGGCCCGGGCCATTGAGAACCAGTTTTATCTGGCTGCAGTGAACCAGGCAGGGAAATCGGGAGACACGGAATACGCCGGCGAATCCCTGCTCCTTGACCCTTGGGGCGAGGATATATGCCACCTGGAGAGTGACGAGGAAATCGCCTTCGGCCGGGTGGACACCGATGTGATTCAAGAGGTGCGGAGCCGGATTAACGTGTTCCGCGACCGCCGCCCGGACTGGGATAAAGTAGAATAAAATCCATTCGTAAGGAAAGAAACCGGAGGATTTACCATGAAGAGCCCAATACCTCCCGGGAAGAAGGGGCAGAACCTCATAGAATATGCCCTTCTCCTGGCCATCATCACTTCCATCGGTTTTTACATATATGATCAGAGCGGCCCGGTTCCGTCCATTCGTACCGTTTTTAACCAGGCAGACAGTCTTTTAAAAACCGGCGCCCGCATTTCCTCTCCTGACTACAAGCCATTTCTTGCTTCCATCAGTTCCGCCATCAGAAAGGGTACCTGGTCCCTGAAGGAAAATGAATATGTCCATTCGCTGGAGACGCCCTGGCGAAAAAGCTGGGCATCCCCTATGCAGAAGGCGACGCCGGTCTCTGGGAAGACTGACAAATGAGAAGACAGACCTTTACGTCCTGGTTTACTATTCCGCTGCCGACAACGGCAATTATCCTATTTCAAAATTCAAAACAGGATGGGACGTCTACGGCCCCGGCCATTCAAAACTGGCCTCCCACGGGAAACCCCTTCCCGTAGCTCATGTAACCAAGTATGGATTCAATCCGTCCACCGGAGAGGAAAGCAATGAGTATGTGCGAAGCTCCGCCGTCTTCGGTTACGGCACCACAGGCATTGTGGTAAAAGGGCCGGAGGGGAAAAATACAGTCCGCACATAACAGGGATAGGCAGAAAAGGACAGCCATTCCGTGAAAAAGGGCAGAATCTCATCGAATACGCCCTTCTTCTGGCCATTATCGTGGGCATCGGTTTTCTGATTTACCGGCAGGGCCTCATGGGTGATTCTATCCGCACCGTGTTTAACAATGCAGGAAATCTTATGGAAAATGGGGCGTCAAAGAGTTCGTCAAAAGAGGAGGAAGAGCCCCTTTCCATTCCCGACCTGGTGGGCCGGGCCATTGCCGAGAGAAACGGGGGCCTAGGCTCCCTTCTGCTTGCAGGTTCCACCCATTATGTGTGTTCCGGGACCGATGAAGGGACACAGCTGGCAGAGGCACTCAACATACCTTTTCATCAAGGTGATATCTGGTCTGTAGGTCGGGAAATAACCAGTAAAGACGATTACTACGTTCTGGCATACTACTCCGCAGCTGAAAACGGCCCGGTTTCGAAGCATGCAGTCAGCAGCCCCGGCTGGAACTGGCGGGTCAAAAGCAGCGGCGAAATATCCACACAATCCGGTGAGCACATTTCCGTTCCTGCCAGGTACTATGTCTATGATCCCGTCACAGGAAAGCAGATTACCTCCGGCTATTACAGCTCCCAGAAAACGGCCACCCTGGTTTATGCACCGGGAGCGGGAAAGGAATATACCATCCGATAATAAAAAACGGTGCTCCCCAAAGAGCACCGTTTTTTGCTGTCAATCTTTCAGAAATGGTAATTCAGTCCTACGCCTACGCCGCTTTCGTTATCCACGTCGTCTCTGTCGTAGTAGGTGTAGTTCACGTCAATATCAAAGGACGTGGGCACCAGATTCAGCGCAAGCCCCGCCTTGTACTGTCTCTCTTCGCTGGACACAAGAAGGCCTGCATAGGCATCCAGAGGGCCCAGTACATTGGCCTTTCCTTCAATAAGTCCGAACATCCTGGCATCCCGGTCGTAGTAGTTCCGGTTGCCAGCGCCTACATAGAAATGGCCTACCTTGTACTTGGCATATACGTCCGTTTCATTGCCCCGGTTGTTCCAGTGCCGGTATTCGGCGCCTACGGCCAGCTTGGGGATTGGCTTCACTTCGATATGGGCGCTGTGAATGCCGTCGGCAGCACTGTTGTACCCATACCCCGCTTCCGTATCCATAATGCCGCCAAAGGCGCCGGCCATGCCTGTGCCTGCCAGTGCCATAACGGCAGCCATGCATAAAATCTTTTTCATAGAGGTCCTCCTTTCTAAACAGTATCTATATACTTTTATTATATACTATGGAGCCTGAAAAATTAAGGGCTTTTGAGAAATTGGATATCCTGCCCCATCGTCATTTCAAAATGAAGCGAATAACACAAGTGCTGCCCCGCCGCGCTGTCATTTCGAGGGCCGGAAGCGGAGCCAAGAAATCTCCCTCCTCCATGGTACAAGCCCCGTGGCGGCGGGAGATCTCTCGACTCAGAGTTTCAAAGGAGTATAATATTTTCAGTCTCATTCCGACACGCCGCTACGCTCGAGATGACGTAGCATCCCCTTACTGTCATCTCAAAATGAAGCGAATAATACAAGTGCTGCCCCGTCACACCGTCATTTCGAGCGCAGCGTAGCGGAGCCGAGAAATCCCCCTCCTCTATGGTACAAGCCCCGCTTCGGCTGGAGATCTCTCGACTCAGAGTTTCAATGATGATAAACACATATACCATCCATTCCGGCATACCGCTACGCTCGAGATGACGTAGCATCCCCTTACTGTCATCTCAAAATGAAGCGAATAATACAAGTGCTGCCCCGTCGCACCGTCATTTCGAGCGCAGCGTAGCGGAGCCGAGAAATCTCACTCCTCCATGGTACAAGCCCCGCTTCGGCTGGAGATCTCTCGACTCAGAGTTTTAATGATGATAAACACATATACCATCCATTCCGGCATGCCGCTGTGCTCGAGATGACGTAGCATCCCCT
>DCJJ01000164.1:63291-86636 GCA_002320515.1 Dialister sp. UBA1703
CGGAGCCGAGAAATCTCACTCCTCTATGGTACAAGCCCCGCTTCGGCAGGAGATTTCTCTCTCAATTATCAGAAGAAAATATGGCAGTAAAAAAAGAACGGCCCCCTGAGGGTAACCGTTCTTTTTTATTTCATAGTATCAGGCCTATTACTGCTGGCTCTTCTTTACATTTGCGTTCTTATAGCGGGCCTGGCGGGAAAGAACCATCTTTCTCATGCGGATGCTCTGGGGCGTTACTTCCACCAGTTCATCGTCGTTGATCCATTCCAGTGCCGATTCCAAGGTGAACTTGCGGCATGGCGGCAGCTTGATGGCTTCATCGGAGCCGGAAGCACGGGTATTGGTGAGGTGCTTCTTCTTGCAGGGGTTCACGTCCATATCCTGGTCTCTGGAGTTTTCGCCCACAATCATGCCTTCGTATACTTCAACCCCCGGTTCCAGGAAGAGTTCGCCTCTGTCCAGAATGGAGTTCAGGCCGTAGGCAGTGGTAACACCTGCTTCAAAAGCAACCAGGGAACCTCTGGTTCTTTCAGGAATATCGCCCTTGTAGGGTGCATAGCCCTGGAATACATGGTACATAATGCCGGTGCCTCTGGTGGTGGTGAGCAGTTCATTTCTGAAGCCGATGAGGCCGCGGGCAGGGATGGAGAATTCCATCTTCATGTAGCCGGCCAGTTCTTCCATGGAAATCATTTCCGCTCTTCTGGGGCCAAGGCCTTCCATAACAGCGCCCATGAATTCCTGCGGCACTTCGATGGTCAGTCTTTCCAATGGTTCGCACTTCTTGCCATTGATGACTTTGTAAATAACCTGGGGTTTGGAAACTTCCAGTTCAAATCCTTCACGGCGCATGGTTTCAATGAGTACGGAGAGATGGAGTTCGCCACGGCCGGACACTTTGAAAGCATCGGATGTATCGGTGTCTTCTACGCGAAGAGCCACATTGGTTTCGATTTCCTTGTAGAGACGGGCACGGATGTGACGGGAGGTCACAAAATCCCCTTCCTTGCCGGCGAAGGGGCTCTTGTTGACATGGAATACCATGGACAGGGTCGGTTCGTCGATGTGGATGGAGGGAAGGGCTTCGGGGTTATTGGCATCGGCTACGGTTTCACCGATATTGATGTCCTTGAAGCCTGCCATGGCGATAATGTCACCGGCTTTGGCTTCCTGTACGGGGGTACGCTTCATTCCCTGCCAGGTGAAGAGGGAGCCGATATGGTCACTGCGAATTTTTTCGCCGTTGGTGATGGCTACGGGCATGCCCTGTTTGGCAGTGCCCCGGGTCAGGCGGCCGATGGCTACCTTGCCCAGGTAATCATCGGCTTCCAGGGTGGTCACCATAACCTGCAGGCCGCCGTCGGGATCCACGTCCGGGCAGGGGCAGTATTTAAGAATGGCATCAAAGAGGGGTCCCAGGTCCTTGCCTTCATCATTCATATGGAGCTTAGCAATGCCGTTTCTGGCAGAGCAGTAAATCAGCGGGAAATCCAGCTGGTCATCATCTGCTTCCAGTTCGATGAAGAGGTCCAGAATTTCGCCTTCCACGTCAGAAATACGCTGGTCCGGGCGGTCGATCTTATTGATGACAACGATCGGTTTCAGCTTATGTTCCAGTGCCTTTCTGAGAACGTACTTGGTCTGGGGCATAGGGCCTTCATGGGCGTCTACCAGAAGGAGCACGCCGTCTACCATGTTCAGGATACGTTCCACTTCGCCGCCGAAGTCAGCATGCCCTGGGGTATCAACGATGTTGATTTTAACACCATTGTGCATGACGGAAGTGTTCTTTGCCAGAATGGTAATGCCTCTTTCCCTTTCCAGCGGGTTGGAGTCCATGACACGTTCTGCCACTTTCTGGTTGTCCCTGAAAACATGACTCTGTTTCAGCATGGCATCGACAAGGGTCGTCTTGCCATGGTCGACATGGGCGATAATGGCAATGTTGCGGATATCTTCTCTTTTCATTCTTTCTTTTTCCCCCTCGGGTACTATAAAATCAATGTATCTCTGTCATTATACCACAAAGATGCAAATCTTTTCATATCCAGAAAATACAATTCATTATACCATGGTTTTTCCTGTTTGAGAAGATTTTTTATCTTCCTTCCGGAAGAAAGGCTGCCAAAGGGCTGTGGAAAAATCTCTGCCCTTTATCCACAGCTCCCTGGCGCGAAGCGCAATCCCTGCTGTTAGGGTGAAGGTTTTCATTCTTTATGAAATTGTCACTTCATCATGTTCCACCATTCCCTGAATTGCTGGGTATCATCGCCTATATAGACTGCTTCCCCGATTTCCGGGGTCAGAAGGCGGAAGGATTTACCTTCCGCCGCCAGTTTCATTCTTTCATAAGGTTCCTGCCAGGTGTGGGTGGAGAGGGCGTATTTACCATTGTGGCAGGGGATAACCGCCTGGGCCCCAATTTCCTCCGCTGCCTTTGCACTTTCCTCCGGCAGCATGTGGACAGAGTGCCAATTTTGATTATACTGGCCGTCTTCCATCAAGGCCAGGTCAAAGCCGCCAAACTGCTTTCCCATGTCCCTGAATCTTCCGTCATAACCGCCGTCGCCGCTGTAGTACACCTTCCGATTCGGCGTAATGAAGGCAAAGGAAACGGGGAGGGTCTGGTTCCTTTTAAGCAGCCGCCCGGAAAAATGGCGGGTAGGAAGTACCCAGACAGAAAGACCATCCAGCTTTACCTCTTCATTCCAGTCGGCTTCATGGATTTTGGAAAGGGGATAGCCCCATTTTTCGTAATAGCCTCCATTTCCAAGGCCCGTCACCACATGATGTACTTTCGGTTCTATTTTCTTCACGAAATCATAGTCCAAGTGATCCCAGTGATCATGGGACAGCACCATGACATCCAAATCATCGGGAATGTCCTCCGGACCGTACACATTGCTCCCGTCAAAGGCCCTGTCAATGAATGGAAAAGGCGAAGCGTACAGGGAAGATACAGGGTCAATAAGTATTTTCTTTCCGCCCAGCTGCATATAGAAGAAGGAATGCCCCAGCCACACCACCACATCGTCCCATGGGGGAATGGATTTCAGGTCTTTTTTCTCATGAACCATGGGATCCTGGGGAATATTCACGCCGGCGACGGGGAAAAAGAAGGACTTCCAAAAGGATATGTCCGCTGTCACTTTTTCATGGGGCACCTCCGGATGGAATTCACCATCCCTGTAATGAGGTGACGCTTCGATGCGCGCCTTCCTTGCCGGCGTCATCAAAGGATCCATTTCGTCCCGGTTGATAAACCAGAAGCCCGCCAGCAGGAGGCAGGCTGCCCCCAGGGCTGAAATTTTGATCAAAGAAAGCATAGGTTCTCCTTTCATAGGGAAACGATAATGGAATCAGTACATCCATGGAGCCATATAATCGAGCCATATATTTTATTATACCTGTTAAAGCTCGATGCAAGTCAATCTATAATTGAAGAAATAAAAGATTTACAGGCCTGCTTCCTGCCTGTACAATGGAGAAAAGAACAAGATTTCATGGAAAAGAGGCTTTGTCATGATAAAAATTGCCACCGCCCAGATTGATGTGATTCCCGGAAACATCCGGGAAAACTGGAAGCAGATAGAAAAAGAAATCCAAAGGGCCAGGGAGAAAGGGGCCCATATGCTGGTGCTGCCGGAAATGTGCCTCACCGGTTACCTCATCGGCGACATGTGGGAGCAAAACGCTTTTCTCCGGGAATGCGAAGCCTATAATGAAAAAATAGCGGCCGCCTCCCGGGACATCACCATCCTCTGGGGCAGCTGTGCCATAGACTGGGAAAAGACGAATGACGACGGCAGGCCACGGAAATACAACGCCGCCTTTGCCGCCGCCAACGGTCATTTCCTCATACCGGAAAAGGGCAGGCATCCTTTTGTTATTAAAAGCCTTCTTCCCAATTACCGCTGCTTCGACGACCGCCGTTACTTTACCTCCCTTCGTCAGGAGGCCCTGGAAGAAGGCCTTTCCTTAGAAGAGGCGCTGACGCCCTTCCTCCTTCCTGCCGGCAGCGAAACCATTCGCACCGGTGTTCTTCTCTGCGAAGACAGCTGGGATGAAAACTACAGCCTTTCTCCCATGGCCATTCTGGCAAAGAAGGATATTTCCCTTTTCCTCAACCTGTCGGCCTCCCCCTTTACTCTGGGGAAAAATGAAAAGCGGCACCGCATGCTGGGCGCCGCCCTTTCCAAACTCCGCATCCCCATGATTTATGTCAATCAGCGGGGCCTGCAGAATAACGGAAAAACCTGCTATACCTTCGACGGCATGACCGCTGCCTATGATAAAGAAGGGACCCTCATCGCTGAAGCCCGCCCCTATGAAGAGCCCCACTGCCTCTTCCTTTTCCACAGGGACTCCGAAAATCTCATGTCTGAAAAACCCATGGCTCCCTTCCAGGGCAGCATGCTTCTTCCTGCCCTCCGTTACGGAGTCAGAAAATTCCTTTCTGCTATCCACGTGGACAAGGTGGTGATTGGCGTATCCGGCGGCATCGACTCTGCCGTAAACGCCGCCCTCTACCGTTCAGTACTGCCCAAGGATCATCTCCTTCTGGTGAATACGCCTACCCGTTTCAATTCGGAAATGACAAAGGACCTGGCCAGAAAACTTTCAGATCATCTGGAATCCCCCTATCTGACCATTCCCATCGGTTCCTTCATCGATGAAACGGCCCGGGCCCTGGAAGGACTTCCTGTGGGAAAAGGAAAAATCCATCTCACCGGATTCATGAAAGAAAACATGCAGGCCCGGGACCGGAGCAGCCGCATTCTTTCCGCACTCTCCGCCGCCTTCGGCGGTATCTTCACCTGCAACGCCAATAAAACGGAAATGACCGTAGGCTATGGCACCCTCTACGGCGACCTGGCCGGCGCCCTGGCAGCTACGGCGGATTTGTGGAAATACCAGATCTATGAACTGGGCAGGGCCCTGAATGAATGGTATGGGCAGGAAGTCATTCCCGAAGGAATTTTCACCGTAAAACCCAGTGCCGAACTGTCGGAAAACCAGGATGTCACCAAAGGCCTGGGGGATCCCCTCATTTACGAATACCATGACTATTTGCTGAAAAGCTTTGTAGAGCCCTGGCAGAGAAATACGCCGGAGGACATCCTTACCTGGTACAGAGAAGGTTCTCTGGAAGAGCATCTGGGCTGCTCCGTAAAGGCCAAAGACCTCTTTCCCACCCACGCCGCTTTCATTCAGGACCTGGAGCGCTGGTGGAACCTTTTTGCCGGATTTGCCGTAGCCAAACGAATCCAGGCACCGCCCCTCATCGCCATCAGCCGGCGTCCCTACGGCTACGATCTTCGGGAATCCCAGGTAAGCCCCTACTATACGAACCGGTATCTGAAAATGAAGAGAAGCATGGTGGAGGTCGTAAAAGGTTCTGAAGTTTGACCGGCGCTCTGTACCTGAGGGCTGCGGCGTCGGCTTCGCCGGAGTTTGATACATTTTCGTCATATCCCCAAAGGGGCTGTGAAGAAATGATGACCATTTCTTCACAGCCCTTTTCCCATGTCAAAGCTCCTGATTCCTCCATACGTATGCAGTGAAATAAAGGAAAAGCAGGTCCGCAGATGAAATCATCAGCCCTCTGCTTTCTGTCTTCTACCGTCCCCCTTCTATTTCACCGCCCTGATGCAGAAAAGAGGCAGCGGGTCGTAGTCCCATTCTTTGGACAGGTGCACAAGAGGGCGTATATCCTCTTCCCATGTGACGGAAGAAAAGCCCATCAGCTGCAGCCGTTCCACATCCCAGGCCGGCCGGTTGTGGGTGCTGATACGGATGGAGTCCTTCAGTTCCTGGCAGGTTTCGATAAGACTTTCCGCCACGCCATGGTGAGCGTTTCTTGTGAGTTTCGCGGCGGCAGTGAAATCCAGGGGACCGTAGTTGGAGTCCATGTTGAGAAGGACGCCCCCTTTTTTCAAAGCCCCCTGCCAGGACGCATAGGCCCTGGGCACGTCCGGCAGGTTCCAGGTCACATTGCGGGTCACAATGGCGTCAAAGCTGTTTTCCGGAAAGGGCAGTTCCATCACATCGCCCTGCACAAAGGAAATGGAAGCCCCTGCCCTTTCCTCATTGGCCGCCCCCTCTTCCAGCATGGAGGCGGAGAAATCAAGGGCCGTCACCCTGCACCCTGCCTTTGCCAGAATAATGGCAAGGAAAGCAGGCCCTGTGCCTGCATCCAGCACATGGAGAGGTCTTCCCTTCGGAAGCCTTTCCATCAGGAACGTTTCCCAGGCCCTGCTGTCCGGCCCGGACAGTTCCTTTCTCCTGAGACTGCTGTAGCCACGGCTCCGCTCATTCCAATAGCCTCTGTTCTTCTCCTCGAAATTGTCCATCCCATTTCCTTTCCTGTCACAACGAAAAGGCCGTTTCCTTTGCGAAACGGCCTTTTTTATAAATCAAGCCTTCAGAGCTTCCTCAAATACGTCCTTCACCGCTTTTTCAATGGTGTCGTAGTCCATCCCCGGTTTGGCTTCAAAGTACTTCTTCCCCTCAATGAAAAGGCTGGGTACATAGTAGTAATCCTTTCCATAGGGCGCTGCCAGCTCAGGCTGGGTGGTCTCGTCGATTTCTTCTACCTCTACGTCCCTGTACCGCTCCTCTCCCTTAAGAAGGGAAATAGCTTTCCGTGCATTGGCGCAGTAGGGGCAGCCGGGAATTTTAATCATAATGACTTTCTTCATAGGATAACCTCCTTTATATTTATTTCTATAGATATAGAATACACTATGGACTCACTTTTCACAAGTGCTTTTATTGGGGCCGCAAAGGGGCCCGGGTGCAGAAGGTTCAAAGGAGGGCAGTAAGCCGACAGCCCCCCAGCCATTCAAAAAGCAGGAAAGGTTCTCCCCTCCTGCTTTTTCTGTCAGTCTTCCCTGAAGTAGGGTTTGAAATTGGATTCGTGAATATTTTTTCCGCCATTGGAACGGGACGGTTTGTCCTGCCGGTTATCGAAACGGCGCGGTTTTCTGCCTTCGAAGCGGCGTCCGCCTTCACCGTTCCTTCTTCTTCTGGGTCTGTCGCCGTCGAAGTGGCGGCGGGGGCCGCCTCTGCGTCTGCGGAAGTTTGGCATTTCTTCCGTAATGTTTACCGGAGTCACATCGGGCTGCTTGGTAAGGAGCTTGATGGCAGCAGCCACCAGGGATACGGAGTCCACGTCGTTCAGCAGGTCTTCCGCGCTTTCCCTGTATTCCTCCAGGCCGCCGCCCTGGGCGGTGTCGGAAAGGCTTTCAATGGCTGCTTTCTGGTTTCCTTCGATGACTTCGGAAAGGGTAGGAACAGACCGTCTCTTGATACGGCGGCGGATGACTCTTTCAATATCCCTGAGCTGTCCCATTTCCCTGGAAATGACGAAGGTCACTGCCAGGCCGGTCTTGCCGGCGCGGCCGGTACGTCCTACGCGGTGTACGTAGATTTCCGGATCCTGGGGCATGTCGAAGTTGTATACGTGGGTAACGCCGGAAATATCAAGGCCCCGGGCTGCCACGTCGGTGGCCACCAGAATATCGATGGTGCCTTCCTTGAACTGGCGCACCACGGTGTCTCTCTTCTGCTGGGAGAGGTCGCCGTGAAGGCCTTCTGCCATGTAGCCTCTCTTTTTCAGGGCTTCCGTCACTTCATCGCATCTTCTCTTGGTGCGGACGAAGACGATGGCCAGCTCCGGATCCTGCATGTCCAGCAGGCGGCAGAGGGCGTCAAATTTCTGGCGGTCCGGCAGTTCGATGTATTCCTGTTCGATGAGGTCGATGGTTACAGTGGCTGCCTTGATTTTTACCAGTTCCGGTTCCTTCAGGAAGGTCTCTGCCAGCTGGCGGATCGGTTCCGGCATGGTGGCGGAGAAGAACATGGTCTGTCTTTCTTCCGGAATACCGGCAAGGATGGTGCGGATATCGTCGATGAATCCCATATCCACCATTTCATCCCCTTCGTCCAGTACAAGAATCTGTACATGGGACAGGTCGATGGTGCCTCTCTTCATGTGGTCCATGAGGCGGCCCGGGGTGGCTACGATCACATTGGGATGTTTCCGAAGAGCCTTGAACTGTCTTTCAATGTCCTGTCCGCCGTAGATGGGAAGGGCGTGGACAGGCAGGTACTGGGCCAGATGGTTGATTTCTTCCGCAGACTGGATGGCCAGTTCCCTGGTAGGGGAAAGGACTACGGCCTGCGGTCCCGGCCTGGATGTGTCAATCCTTTCCAGGATGGGAATGCCAAAAGCTGCAGTTTTGCCGGTGCCGGTCTGGGCCTGGCCGATCAGATCCTTTCCGGTGAGGGCAATAGGAATGGCTGCCTTCTGGATGGGACTTGGTTCCTCGAATCCCATATCCTCCACTGCCTTCAGTATTTCCGGCGCAATTCCCAATTCTTTAAAAGTGTCGTACATGTTTCCTCCTGTGTGCGTTCATGGGTCCGCGGGCTGTTTGCCCAATTTAGTAAAAGCAGGCCTTTGAAAATATCCTCATGCACCGCTGTGCATCTTCCCGGTCTTCTGCCGGGGAATTAAAAAAGAGAACGCCCCATGCGTCTCTCCCATGATTCAGATCTATGATTGTCCGTTCTCGCTGGCTGCCTGCATATTATTGTTATTATATCACACTTTGTCGAAATACTTAAGAAATATTTTTACGCTCACAGATATCCATGGAGAGTAAGAAGAGTGGGGAATAATGGCTTTGCCGAATGCCCTCTGAAAATGGTTCCCGGGAAACCGACCGTCAGATTGCCGGCCCACCGAAAAATTTCAAAAAAAATTGCGTTTCCCTCTTGCATATATATTCAGAAAGTTGTATTATTATTGCAATCCAATTCACAACTGCTTTTGCATATTTCCAATGTATCACAAATTCAGTAGGAATTCGGCAATTCTCACTATATATGATATGCATAAAAATTCATTCATAAATAAAGCAGAAATCACAATCAGGAAAAGAGGTCGTCTCAATGATGTACGAAAATGAAGTTAAAGAAATAGTCACACACATTCTGCCACAGGTGGTGACCTGGAGACGACATTTCCATGAATATCCGGAACTCTCCGGAAAGGAAGTCAAAACTTCAGCCTATATCCAGGAGGTCTTCAAAAATCTGGGCATCCCCTATGAAACAGGATTTTTCCAGAATGCCGTATTGGGCATTATCAAAGGCAGCCATCCGGGGAAGACGGTGGCCCTCCGGGCCGACATGGATGCCCTTCCGGTGACAGAGCTTACAGGCCTTCCTTTTGCTTCCAAGAATGAAGGCGTCATGCATGCCTGCGGCCACGACGGCCACATGTCCATTCTTCTGGGCGCCGCCGCCGTGCTGAATGAAATGAAGGACAAGCTTCACGGCACAGTGAAAATCGTTTTCCAGCCGGCGGAGGAAGAAGCGGCCATCGGCGGCGGACGCCACATTGCGGCCTCCGGCAAGCTGGATGATGTGTCTGAAATCTACGGCCTCCATGTATGGCCGGAACTTCCCACCGGCAAAATCGGCCTGAAGCCCGGCGCCCTCATGGCTGCTTCCGACCGTTTCTATGTACATATCAAGGGAAAATCCACCCACGCCGCCCAGCCTCACAACGGCACCGACGCCCTGGTGGCGGCAGCTCATTTCATCATTGATGTACAGTCCCTGATTTCCAGGGAAATGAACCCCATGGACAATGTGGTGTGCACCATCGGCCTCATGAATGCGGGCACCCGTTACAACGTAGGCGTAGAGGACGCTTACCTGGAAGGCACCTGCCGCACCTACCGTCCGGAGCTTCGGGACAAGATGGAAGCAAGGCTGGGGGAAATCCTGAAAGGTCTGGATGTCATGTTCCACACCCATTCGGAGCTGAACTATGTCAGAGGCCACAGCGCCACCATCAATACACCGGAAAAGATTGATTTCCTGAAAAAAGTGGGCAAGGCCTACCTGGGAGAAGAACATATCATGCAGCCGGAATTCCCATCCATGTGCGCCGAAGACTTCTCCTCCTACTTGGAAAAATTCCCCGGCGCCTTCTTCTGGCTGGGCACCGGCGACGGAAATACGCCGGCCCTGCACAATGCATCCTTTGCCATTAACGAATCCATCCTTCCTCTTGGTATCACCCTGGAAGCCGCTGCTGCCCTGGAGGCACTCTCCCGATGAGGACATGGTTCTAAAATCCATATAGCCAAGATTCCCAAAAAGTTAAAACCATACAACGAGGTATATCATGAAAAGCTTACTGAACCATCCCTTTCTCTCCATGCTGGACTACACACCGGAAGAATTCGACTACTATCTGGATCTGGCGGAAAAGCTGAAACAGGACAAGGCCGCCGGAAAAGAAATCAAAACTTTAAATGGCAAAAATTTTGCCCTCATTTTTGAAAAGGATTCCACCCGTACCCGGTGTGCTTTTGAAGTAGCTGCCCACGACCAGGGCGCCTACACCACCTACCTGGGCCCCACAGGCACCCAGATCGGCAAGAAGGAATCCATCGCCGACACCGCAAGGGTCCTGGGAAGCATGTTCGACGCCATCGAATTTCGGGGCTATGAACAGAGTGCGGTGGAAGAACTTGCCGCCAAGGCCGGCGTCCCCGTCTGGAACGGCCTTACGGACTACGACCACCCCACCCAGACCCTGGCCAATTCCCTTACCCTGAAGGAACATTTCAAAAAGCCCTTAAACCAGCTGTCCTATGCCTATGTAGGCCACGGCCAGTCCAATATGGCCCACGCCCTCATGGCCGGCGCCGCCCTTGCCGGTATGGATTTCAGAATCATCGGCCCTGCCCGGTATTTCCCGGAAGATGATTTCACCGCCAAGTGCAAGAAGATAGCCGAGAAAACAGGAGCTTCCTTTACTTTCACCGATGATCCGGTGGAAGGAGTGAAGGGACTGGATGTCATTTACACCGGCGTATGGGTAACCATGGGAGACCCCTACGACCTGTGGGGCGAAAGAATCAAGCTCTTCATGCCTTACCGCATTACCATGGACATGATAAAAAATACAGGAAATCCGGATACCGTTTTCTGCCACTGCCTGCCTTCCTTCCACAACACAGAAACAAAGGTGGGAAAAGACATTTATGAACGTTTCGGCCTGAATGGCATCGAAGTGACCGATGATGTATTCGAAGCCCCCTTCTCCCTGGCTTTCCAGGAAGCAGCCAACCGGCTTCCCACCATTAAAGCAGTCATGATAGCCACCTTCGGCGAATATCCCATGGACTGAAAGGAGGAACTATTATGAAAACACTGCCGAAAGTATTCATTGTAGGTGAATCGGGAACCACGGGCCTCCGTCTTCAGGACCGGCTGTCCGAAAGAAAAGATATAGAACTCCTCCATCTGCCGGAAGATAAAAGAAAAGATATCCCCACCATTCAAGCCTTCGCAAAAGAAGCAGATCTCATGTTCCTCTGCCTTCCCGACGCTGCCTCGAAAGAGGTGGTAGAGGCTGTGAAGGATATCCCTATCCGCATCCTTGACACCTCCACTGCCCACCGTACCGACGACGACTGGGTATACGGATTCCCGGAACTTTCCAAAGACCAGAAAGAAGCCATTTCCAAAGCGCAGAAAGTAGCCGTCCCCGGCTGCCATGCCAGCGGCGTTATTTCCATCCTCTACCCCCTGATCCATGCAGGCATCCTTCCTATCAACTATCCCCTCCACTGCTTCTCCCTCACCGGCTACAGCGGCGGCGGAAAGAAAATGATTGCCCAGTACGACGAAGAAGAAGGAGCCGAGTTCAAAGCGCCCCGGCAGTACGGCCTTTCCCAGAACCATAAGCACCTTCCGGAAATCATGAAAGTGTGCCACCTCTGTGAAGCGCCCCTCTTTTCCCCGGTGGTGGACGACTTCTTCGAAGGCATGGAAGTCACCATCGGCTTCCACACCCACTTCCTCCAGCTGCCCTGCGGACTGCCCGGTGATATCGACACCGATGATTTTCATATGATTTTCAAAAAGCATTATGAAAATTCCAAGCTCATTCACCTCTCCCCCCTGTCTTTGGAAGAGACAAACGGCCTCTTCCTCTCTGCCAATGAAAACGCAGGAAAAGACAGCCTCACCATCCATATCGCCGGCAACGATGACCGGGTCCTTGTCATTTCCACCTTCGACAACCTGGGCAAAGGCGCATCCGGCGCCGCCATCGAATGCATGAACCTCATGCTGGGTATGCCGGAAGAAACGGGACTGGTGATCTGAAAGCGGCGAGCCGCTTTCACAGGGTTCTTAAGATTGACCGGCCTAATGGCCGGAGGGTTCTTAGGTTTGACGGCCCTTCGGGCCGAAGGTTGTGGTGGCGCCCTATGGGCGCATATTGAAAAAAGGGGCGCGGCTGGCGCCGCAGGTTATGCAAAAAGGTTGCATACGCTTCGCTCAAGGGGCGGAAAGAGGAGCGCTACCCATTCCCCTTCCCGCCTCTGCCTGTCAGAATACTGAGCGGCAGCGAAGAATCCCGGTTGCCGATAGTGACCAATGAGTCCGTAACTGCCTGTCAGCGGGAAGTCTGATATTCACTTACCCCATTGACGCACGAGAAACAATCCGCCAGCCCGCCAGCCCACTAGCCCACTAGCTCACTAGCTCACCAGCCCACTAAATAAAGGAGTCCACCATGAATACATCCAATGCAGTACGGGCGGAAATCCTGACCCAGGCCGTCCCTTACATTAAAGAATATACAGGAAAATATGTGGTAGCCAAGTATGGCGGAAACGCCATGACCGATCCCCAGCTGAAGAAATCAGTGATGCAGGACATTCTTCTTCTCCAGCTGGTAGGCGTCAAGGTTATCCTCGTTCACGGCGGAGGACCTGAAATCAGCGCCATGCTGAAGAAACTGTCCATCGAGTCCCATTTCGAAAACGGCCTCCGCGTCACCGACGATGACACCATGGAAGTGGTGCAGATGGTCCTGGCCGGCAAGGTCAACAAAAGCCTGGCGGCTGATCTGTCCGCCCTGGGCGGCAGGGCCGTAGGCCTCTGCGGCATCGACGGCGGCCTCATCAAGGTACACCAGAAAAATGAAAAACTGGGTCATGTAGGCGAAATTGATGAAATCAATACGAAAATCCTGGATGACCTTTTGGATGGCGGCTTCATCCCCGTCATTTCCTCCATCGGCATTGACGACGACGGAAACCCCTACAACATCAATGCCGATACGGCGGCAGCCAAAATTGCCGCCGCTCTTCACGCCGAATCCATGGTAGTCATGAGCAATATTAACGGCGTGCTCAGGGACAAGGACGATGAAAACTCCCTGATCAGCCAGATGTCCCTTGCTGACGCAGAAGAGCTGAAAAAGAGCGGAATCATTGCCGGCGGCATGATTCCCAAAGTAGACTGCTGCACCAACGCCGTCAAAGAAGGGGTAAAGAAAGTTTTCATCATAAATGGAGAAATCCCCCATGCCATCCTCATCGAACTCTTGACCGATGAAGGACTGGGAACCATGTTTACGAAATAAAAGGACCGATTCCCCGCCCCCCGGGTTCAAAAGGTCACCAGCCCACTCATAAAGGAGATTCACTATGAATACAGAAGAAAAAGATGCTGCCTATATAGCCCATACCTATTCCAGATATCCCGTATGCTTTGTCAAAGGCAAAGGATCCCACCTCATAGATGAAGAGGGAAAAGATTATATCGACATGGGAAGCGGTATCGGCGTTGATATTTTCGGTGTGGCCGACGAGAAATGGATGGATGCCGTAACCAGCCAGCTTCATGTGCTGAACCACGTTTCCAATCTTTTCTACACGAAGCCCATGGCCGGCCTGGCGGAAATGCTCTGTCAAAAGACCGGCATGAAGAAGGTTTTCTTTTCCAACTCCGGTGCCGAAGCCAATGAATGCGCTATCAAGGGAGCCCGGAAGTACTCCATTGACAAGTATGGAAAAGAAAGAAATGAAATCATTACCCTTATCAATGGGTTCCACGGCCGCACCATTACCACCCTTGCCGCCACAGGGCAGGATATTTTCCACAAGGATTTCTTCCCCTTCACACCGGGCTTCCTCTATACTCCGGCCAATGACCTGCCCTCTTTCATCAAACTCTGCGAAGAACATCCCCAGGTCTGCGCCGTTATGGTGGAACCCATCCAAGGTGAAGGCGGCGTCCACCCGCTGTCCAAAGAATTTTTCGAAGGCATCGGGAAATATGCCAAAGACCATGATATCCTTCTCATCGTGGATGAAGTGCAGACCGGCAACGGCCGCACAGGAAAACTGTACGGCTATATGAACTATGACGTGGAGCCGGATATCGTGTCCACCGCCAAAGGTATCGGCGGCGGTCTTCCCCTGGGTGTTACCATGTTCAATGAAAAGACAGAAAATGTATACACCCCCGGCACCCACGGTTCCACCTTCGGCGGCAACCCCATTGCCTGCGCCGGTGCCCTTTCCATTATGGAAAGAATCGATGATGCTCTATTAAAGGAAGTAACCGCCAAAGGGCAGTACATCAAAGATGAATTCACCGGTGCCAAAGGCGTGAAATCGGTGGCCGGCATGGGCCTCATGTGGGGCATAGAGCCCGAGAAGGATGTAAAGGAAATCGTACCCCGGCTCCTGGCTAAAGGGGTGGTGGTGCTTACGGCCAAGGAAAAAATCCGTCTTCTGCCGGCTTTGAACATTCCCTGGGCGGACCTGAAAAAAGCAGTCTCCCTCATGAAGGACGTACTTGCAGAATCCATCACCTAAAATTCCCAAGCCGGGCTGATTTTTCAGAAAAATCCAAAAGGGCAGTGAAGAAATGCGAATCTTTTCTTCACTGCCCTTTTTCTATTTCACTATGGTCACCATGGCCCTGGCATGGTGAAGGATATACTGGCTCACGCTGCCCATGACGATGCTCCGCACAGCGCCAAGGCCCCGGCTTCCCATGACGATCAGATCCGCTCCTGTATCTTCTGCCATGGAAAGGAGTGTCTGCGGCGGAGCGCCGATACGGACCATGGTATCAAGACGGATATGGGGCGGCACCTTGCGGGCAGACCGAGAAAGGAGCCGGTACCCTTCATCCAGTATTTCCGAAGACACATAACCGATCATGGTCACCTGATCCAGGGCCGTCATTTTTTCATTCATGTCCACCACATGGGCCAGCACCAGGCGGGCATCATACTTTTCCGCCAGGTCCAGTCCGAAGGTGAAGGCTTTCTCTGATTCCGGTGAGCCGTCCAGAGGAACCAGGATCTTTTTGATTTCCATATTGCCTCCTGTTCTGCAGTTTCTGCTGTTAAAAGAATGCCCTCTCGAAGCAAAGCGTTACGAATGAATCAGCCCTTCCTTTACGCAGTCTTTCCGGGCCTTTTCAAAGCGGAGGCAGAAAACCACCGCAATGGCCAGAAGATAGAGGAAGAACGCCCCGATTTCCTGCATTATATCGCCAAAACCGGCGCCCCGCATGAGGATATCCCTGACGAAATGGAACTCCCAGGTCAGGGGAAAGAAATGGGACAGCACCTGGGCCCAGTAGGGAATGAAAACCAGGGGCGCCGTCTGTCCGCCCAGGATGAAACCGCCGGGGATGAAAAGAATCATGCGGCTCGACGCCACGCCGGGGTTGGCGGCGGTCCAGCCGAAAAGAATACTCATCATGCCTACGCCCCAGATGTAGAAAATCTGGAGCGCCATGAAAAGAAGAAAGCTGCCGGATATAACCATATTGCCCCAGACGCGGAGAATGGCCATGCCCACCATGAGGGCTGTAATCAGGCAGCCCATGTAGGGAAGAATCCGCACCATAAGGTCAAAGGGAGATCCCTTCTCCAGAAGGGCCTCCCATTTGTGCTCCAGCTTCAGCCTTGGCACCATGCCGATGGTGGCAAAGGTAAAGAACATACTGGAGAAAAAGAAGAGGAATCCTTCGGTTTCCGAATTGCTGGTACTGCCTGTGGGGTTGAAAAGGTAACGGGTACTCACCACCAGACCGCCGCTTTCGGTAGAGCCGCTGTTCATTCCATTCAGCTCCGCGGCGATTTCATTCATGGCAGCCTGGATATCGGCGGTCAGGGCGATATTGGTGTAGTCGCAGAAAAGGCCTATATTCACCGAGGTGCCGGAATACAGGTC
Organism: Dialister sp. UBA1703; assembly: GCA_002320515.1. Taxonomy (GTDB): domain Bacteria; phylum Bacillota; class Negativicutes; order Veillonellales; family Dialisteraceae; genus Dialister. The sequence goes on from DCJJ01000164.1 coordinate 79,371, forward strand.
CCGTTCCAGGTCCTTAGGCAGACACACCACCGCATAGGCCTTGTCTTCATAGAAGAAATCCTTCGGGTCCGCCGGAGTGTACAGCACATGGCCCACCTTCATGTGGGGAGAAGAGTGAATCATTTCCACTACTTCCTGGCTCGTCCTGGAATGGTCCAGGTCCACCACCACCACATTGACATCCCTGGTATAGTTGTAGCCCATGGCCGCCGTAAAGAAGACAGTAATCACGATGGCCACCAGGAGGGACACCTTTTCATAGGGCATGCCCCTGCCGGAAAAGAGGAAATGGATTTCATCGGCCAGTGAACTCATGACGGTTCACCTCCACTGTCATTTCCGGAATCACACCGGGTACGGGGTCGATGTAGGTACGAATCTGGAAGGCTGTCAGATCAGCCGAGCTCTTTTCCCTGGACATTTTAAAATCCGCAAACCCCGGCGCTTTGGCTATGAGACGCACCGTGCCGGGCACTTCCCTGTTTCCGGACACCGTATGACCTGTGAGCCGGTCTCCTTCCTTCATCTGTCCCTTTTCTACCTCATTCACATAAATGTCATAGTAATAGCGGCTGCTTTCCAGAAGAATCACCGGCGTATTAGCTGAAACCATTTCTCCTTCCTTAGCAATCACCTTCAGGATTTTCCCGTCTTCCGGGGCCCGAAGGATCAGTCTTTTCTTATTGACTTCCTTCTGTTCCAGAGCCACCTCCAGCTGCTTTTTCTGCTGTCTCAGAGATTCCAGGTCATTGGCTTTATTGTCAGCACTCTGCCTTTCCTGGGCAATGGTGGGAAGAGCAATGTCTTCTGTATTGTCCCGGTCCTCTGCGCCGCCCAGAAGTTTATGGAGAAGTTCCTGCTGAGCCCGCACATCTGCCTCGGCAGTGCGGAGACTGGCAGTTATATTATCCATTTCCAGCTGGGAAATGGCGCCGGCCTCCACCAGCTGCCGTTTCCTGTTGTAATCAGACAGCTTGTTTTCATACACTGCCTGTGACGATGCCAGCACCGCCTTCTGCTGATCGATCTGGTGATGGGTTTCCACTTCGTCGGTATCCGCTTTCTGGTAAGCCACATCAATGCTTCCTGCCATGGAGCTGATCTGTGCATCCAGCTGAGCAATCTGGGAACGGAGTTTTTTAATATCCAGGTCCGTATCCGTTGGGTCCATCACCATGAGCACATCCCCCTTCTTCACCCGGTCCCCTTCCTTCACGTTTTCCTTCAGCAGGCGGCCGCTGACAGAATCGAAGGACACCTTGATCTGCTCGGCAGTCACAATGCCATCCCGCTTTTCCTTGGCCATGGCTACGGCATCATTTCCTTTGAAGAGGAGCACCAGGCCGCACACCGCTATGAGCCCCAGAAAAAACAATCCAATTTTCACCGGTTTACTATGCATATTCATGTCCTTACCTCCAAACCTGTTTAGTTAGCCGACTGATTATATAAGGCTGAAAATACCGGTCACTTTCTATCGGAAAATGACCGGAAAATCAGAGTGATTTTCATTATTCATCCACGATTTTATGGAGAAGCCGCACCAACTCCTTCTTTTCCCCTTCATCCAGCTTACCGATGAGACGGGAAATCCGTACATAATGGTCCGGCAGGATGCTGTCCATTTCCTCCCGGCCCTTGTCGGTGAGATATACCAGCCGGGCTCTTCCATCGTCTGCATTCACCGATTTTTTCACCAACCCGTCCCGCTCCATGCGGGCCAGCATGACGGAAATGGTGGCCTTCGTCACTCCTGCCATAACGGCCAGCTTCGACGGTGCCAGCCCTTCTCTGTGCTGGTGAAGGATAATCATGACGCAGAGCTTTCCCTGGGACATGTGGTACCTCCGCTCCAGGATACCATCGGTTTTCCCTTTGATTTCCTCCGCCGCCTTCATCACCATAAGCATGGCGATCACATCGTCAGGATGGATTTCCGGCATCTCCCGGGCATGGGCCGCCAGTTCCTCCCGTGATGGAAATACAAAATTTCGATACATAAATCCTCCCGTATCAGGAAAGGCCGATATCATGATGTGTCTTTTCCTGCCATGGCAGGAAAAGGGCGGAGCAGGGATGCACCAGGCGGTTTTAAAATTTCCTGCCCCGGCAGTCCAGACAATCCTTAAAAGAACAGGCTCCATTCATGAGCGGCGTTTTTAGTTAGTAAGCTGACTAAATAAATAATAAACCACTCCAGGAAAATTGTCAAAGCCTGTCAAAAATCCTCTTGACGAAAAAAGGGAAAGAGTGATATAGTATTTTCAACTTCATAAAGGCAATGAAGAGAAGAGTACGCGGGAAGGAAGAGCAAAGAGAGCCCCCACAGGTGGGAAGGGGCCTTGGATAACCTGCCGAACATGGCCTCTGAGCCTCTCTGCTGAATCATCAGGCAGACCGGGAATTCCCGTTACAGAAAAGAAGTATCAAGGCAGAGCCGGCGTACTTCATAAGGCTTTTCCGGCGACGGAAAAGTGAATCTGGGTGGTACCACGAATAGAATCCTTCGTCCCTTTCGGGAGGAAGGTTTTTTTTATTGATTTCATCATAGGAGGAGTATTATGAACTACAAGAAGACCCTGATCGCATCCATTGCCGCACTGGCAGCTGTCGGATTTTTAGCAGGCTGCGGAGGAGAGAAAGCCGCTGCCCCTGCCAAATCTGCCGCTCCGGACAAAGCCGTTACCATTAAAGTCGGCGTTTCCCCCGTTCCCCATGGAGAAATCCTGAATTCCGTAAAAGACCAGCTGGCCAAGGAAGGGGTCAACGTGGAAATCGTGGAATTCACCGATTATGTACAGCCGAACCTGGCTCTGAACGACAAGAGTTTGGATGCCAACTATTTCCAGCATAAACCCTATCTGGACGAATTCTGCAAATCCCGGGGCCTGAACCTGGTTTCCATCGGCACCGTCCATCTGGAACCCATGGGCGTATATTCCAACAAAATCAAAGACATCAAAAATCTCCCTGACGGTGCCCATGTAGCAATCCCCAATGATCCCACCAATGGCGGCCGTGCCCTTCTGGTACTCCAGTCCGCCGGTCTCATTAAGCTCCGCGACGGTGCCCCCATTACCGCAACGCCCCAGGACATTGCTGAAAACCCGAAGAACCTCCAGTTCTCCGAGCTGGAAGCGCCACAGCTGCCCCGTTCCCTGGAAGATGCAGACATTGCTGTCATTAACATGAACTTCGCCCTGGAAGCCAAACTGGACCCCAAGAGCTCCATCTACACCGAAAGCTCTGACTCCCCCTATGCCAATATCGTAGCTGTCCGCGCAGGCGATGAAAACCGTCCGGAACTGCAGAAGCTCATGAAAGCGCTGAACAGCCAGGAAGCCAAGGATTTCATCAACAAGAAATACAACGGCTCCATTAAGGCCACATTCTAAGTTTCTCCAGGGAAATCCTGAAGCAGGGCTGACCTGCCATGGAACCCTTCATTTAAAAGATGAGAAAGTAAAATTACTTTCTCATCTTTTTTGATGGAATTATAAAAAGAATCATCGCCTCTGATGATGAAATTATAAAGGAAGTGTAAACTAAAGTTAAAATTCCTTTTTCTACCTTTCCCCAGCTTGCATTGCAGCCATTCCTATATTACACTAGTATTGATAGCGAACAAATAGTACTATAAATCAGGAAGGCAGGCCATGATTCCTGATTTCCGAAAGCCAGACAAGGAGAACGTTTATGGACCGTCGCCAGCAGAAAACAAGAGCGGCTATTTTCAGCGCCTTCAGCGCCCTCTTATCAGAAAAGCCCTACTCTAAAATCACCATCCAGGATATTATCGACCGGGCCAACATCGGGAGAAGCACCTTCTATGCCCATTTCCAGGCCAAGGACAGCCTTCTCAAGGAAATGTGCGGAGAACTTTTCGACCACATTATCGAAGGCGTCATGCATGACAATATGCCCAGCGATACCCATACCGCCCCCGGCGTGCCGGATCCCGTATTCTGCCATCTGCTGCAGCATATTGCCGCCAACACCAACCATTTGCGGGATCTCCTCACCTCTGAAAGCAGCGACATCTTCCTCCGCTTCTTTAAAGCCAGCCTGATCCGGCTCATTGCCTCCTACCTTTTAAAGGACAGAACCGCCTCCTCGCCGGTGCCGGAAGAATTCCTGCTGAACCATATTTCCGGAAGCTTCGTGGAAATGGTGCAGTGGTGGGTCAGAAGGGATATGAAGGAAACGCCGGAAGAACTGGACGCCTACTTCCGCGCCGTCATCGAGCCCATACTGTAATCATGAAACGCCGCAGCCTGCGGCGTTTTTTGATTGGCAATCCAAAAAGCGGGGTTCAGAGGGCTCAGAGGGGAAGGTTCTGAAGTTTGACAGCGCCGGTCGGCGCCGAGGGTTGTGGATAGCCGGAAGCCGGCAGCCGACAGCCCCACTGTCCCGCTGTCCCACTGTCTCACTATCCCCCTATCCATCTTCCCCCTTTTCACCCCTGCCGATTTAAGCTATAATGATAAAAATATAGCAGGGCCAAATGGCGAAAAAAATACTTGACCCTTTGCAGGGAAAGATGTATATTTATCCTTAATACCCTGTTATGGAATTTTTTTATTCAAGGAGGAAATGATGGCAACCTACATTAATGAACCGGCACATACCTTTAATGAATATCTCCTGATTCCGGGATATTCCGATACCAACTGCATTCCTGCAAACGTATCTTTGAAAACACCGCTGGTGAAATTCAAAAAAGGTGAAAAACCGGCTATTACATTAAACATCCCCATGGTTTCTGCAATCATGCAGGCCGTATCCGGTGAAAGACTGGCGGTAGAACTGGCAAGAAACGGCGGCGTTTCTTTCATCTACGGTTCCCAGACTCCGGAAGAGGAAGCAGCCATGGTTGCCAGAGTCAAAGCACAGAAAGCAGGCTTCGTTCCCAGCGACTCCAATCTCTCTCCTGAAAATACACTGGCCGACGTTCTTGCCCTGAAGGCAAAGACCGGCCACTCCACCGTAGCCATTACCGATGACGGCACCTCTGGCGGCAAGCTGGTAGGCATCGTTTCCAGCCGTGACTACCGTGTCAGCCGTATGGACAAATCGGAAAAAGTTAAGAACTTCATGACTCCCCTTGAAAAGCTGATTACCGCCAAGTACGGCATCACCCTTTCCGAAGCCAATGACATCATCTGGGACAACAAGATTAACTCCCTGCCCGTCCTTTTCGAAGACGGCAAGCTCTACGGCTTCGTTTTCCGCAAGGACTATGATTCCCACCAGGAAAACCCCAACGAAATGCTAGATGCCCAGAAGCGCTTCATCGTAGGCGCCGGCATCAATTCCCGTGACTATGAAGAAAGAGTGCCGAAGCTGGTGGAAGCAGGCGCTGACGTTCTCTGCATCGACTCCTCCGAAGGCTTCTCCGAATGGCAGAAGATTACCCTGAACTGGATCCATGAAAAATACAACGGCAAGGTCAGAGTAGGTGCAGGCAACGTAGTCGACCGTGACGGCTTCCTCTTCCTGGCCAAAGCAGGCGCTGACTTCGTCAAAGTAGGCATCGGCGGCGGCTCCATCTGCATTACCCGTGAAACAAAGGGTATCGGCCGCGGCCAGGCAACCGCCCTCATCGAAGTATGCCAGGCCAGAGATGAATACTACAAGGAAACCGGCATTTACGTACCGGTATGCTCCGACGGCGGCATCGTTTATGACCACCACATCACCCTGGCCCTGGCCATGGGCGCTGACTTCGTCATGCTGGGCAGGTACTTCGCCCGCTTCGACGAATCCCCCACACAGAAGAGAACCGTCGGCGGTACGGTGGTGAAGGAATACTGGGGCGAAGGTTCCAACCGTGCAAGAAACTGGGGCCGCTACGATCTGGACGGTTCCAAGAAACTGGCCTTCGAGGAAGGGGTTGACTCCTACGTTCCCTATGCAGGCCCACTGAAAGAAAACGTGGAAAAAACCTGTGCCAAGTTTAAAGCCACCATGTGCAACTGCGGTGCCATCACCATTCCGGAACTCCAGCAGAAAGCAAAGCTCACCCTGGTTTCCGCTACCTCCATCGTAGAAGGCGGCGCCCACGACGTTATCAGAAAAGAAAAAGACGGCAGCGACCGTTAATTATAATCGCTATACCTATGAAATCAAAAAGGAAGCACTTTGCGAAGTGCTTCCTTTTTTGCATCAAGGCAGCGGGGAGGAAAAGAGCTGCCCCTTGGAACGCTCTGATTAAAGCAGCTCTTACCTTGCAATTCATAAGAGCCCTTTGTAAAATATACATATATGGGGACGTAGCTCAGCTGGGAGAGCGTGCGGTTCGCATCCGTAAGGTCGAGAGTTCAATCCTCTTCGTCTCCACCATACCATTCCGCCCTACGGGGCGTTTTTTTTATGGAAAAACGGCATTTCTAAAAGCAGGTTCCATGAATAAAGCAGTGCTTTTCCAAGGCTCATGCTGCTTCTCTTTTTCCCACCATCAGAAAGAATATCCTGCCATACACTTTCTGGTAAAGGAACATGAAAAGCCCCACTTCCAGGGGATAGCAGATGATGTTTTTGATGAGGCGGCTTAAAAAAATGGCACTTGCTGCCTTGTCATAGTAAAGCACCAGCCATAGGGTATTGAGGCCCAGATGGATAAAAACCATGACCAGAAAGAAGGGAATGCACACATAGGAAAGGGTGAGGCGATGTCCATAAAAGAACTTCCCGTAAATCCACCCGGTCAGGAAACCGGACAGCAGAAATCCCGGAAAGAAAATGCTTGTGCCCAGGCAGGCGGTGCCGATGAAATCGGAGAGGGCCGCCACCAGACCGCCCTTCCAGGGGCCATAAATTGCCCCGGCCATGGCAATAGGCAGGAAGCCGAAGGTGATTCTTACAAAGGGTGTCTGCACCGCAAAGATATAGGACATCATCACTGCCAGTCCGGTAAGAATCCCCAGCATCACTATTTCTTTTTCCTTATTTTTCTGCATTATAAAAAGACCTCCTTCATGCAAGGCTGCATGGAAAGGGGTCTCCATGCAGCAGCGGGATGCAGTAAGGACACCGCAAGCTTCTGCTTTTCGTCCGGATGACAACTCCCCGTCCATCCGGCACTGGAGGAAAATGATTCTTTCCCAGCGCGTCCATACTTACTCTGCTTATAATATATAAATATGGTTCAGTATAGCACCCCAGTCAAAAAATGCAATAACAGAGCCGCAAAAGAAATAAACCACCATCAAGGGAAGCGCTGATTAAATCATTGTTTGCTTTTATTCTTGAATTTTTATGCAATGC
>DCJJ01000164.1:86732-95642 GCA_002320515.1 Dialister sp. UBA1703
ATGAATTAATCAGTGCTTCCCAAGTGAATCAAACATCAAGCGCTGCTCTGTCATTTCGAGCAGAGATCAGCACCGGAATGACGCGGTCGGTTCATGGAGATGGTGAAAAGGAGCCGAGAAATCTCACTCCTCCATGAGGCTCCACAGGGCGGCAGGAGATCTCTCGACTCAGAGTCTGCATAGAACAGATAACTCTACCGCCCATAACGACAGGCAGCTTTGCTCGAGATGACATAACGGCAGGCCGCTTACCGGCATTTTAAAGATTTATTCCTAAAAACAGGAAAATAAAAAAGCTGTGAAGGAATGATTGATATTCTTCATAGCCTTTTTATTGTTCACTTTATAAATCAGTACAGTTTGGCGCCGGCCGGGATATGGCGGTCTACCATGAGAAGGTGGAGTTTTTCTTCTCCCTCTTCCTTATGGATGGCAGAGAGGAGCATACCGCAGGAGTCGATGCCCATCATCTTCCTAGGCGGCAGGTTCACGATGGCAATCAGTGTCTTACCCACCAGTTCTTCCGGTTCATAGTAGGCATGAATGCCGGAAAGGATGATGCGGTCTTCACCGGTGCCGTCGTCCAGGGTGAATTTCAGGAGCTTCTTGCTCTTAGGTACTGCTTCGCAGGCTTTGACTTTCACAGCGCGGAAGTCAGACTTGCTGAAGGTATCAAAGTCCACATAGTCCTTGAAGAGCGGTTCGATTTCCACTTTGGAGAAATCAATAGGTTCATTGTCTTCTGCCTTTGCCATTTCTTCCGCTTCTCTGGCGGTCTTCTTTTCCAGAGCCGTTTCCGGTTTCATAGCCGGGAAGAGGAGTACGTCGCGGATGGAGGCGGAGTTTGTCATGAGCATGAAGAGACGGTCAAGGCCGATGCCCAGTCCGCCGGTAGGCGGCATGCCGTATTCCAGGGCGGTGAGGAAATCTTCATCAATCGGATGGGCTTCGTCATCACCATGTTCTCTTTCTTCTACCTGCAGCTCAAACCGTTTTCTCTGGTCAATGGGGTCATTTAATTCGGAGAAGCCGTTTGCCAGTTCGCGGCCGTAAATATAGGATTCAAAGCGGATAGTGTAACGCGGATCTTTCGGGTCCAGTTTGGAAAGAGGGGATACTTCGATAGGATGTTTTGTGATATGCACCGGCTGAATGAGGTGTTCTTCCGCATAGGCATCAAAGCATTCGGAAAGAATCTTGCCGAAGCCGTCGAATTCACCGTATTCCACGTGGAGCTTGTCCGCAATGGCTCTGGCATCTTCGATGGTTTTGCAGGCATCGAAGTCTTCGCCGGTGTATTTCTTCACCGCTTCTGCCATGGTGAGTCTCGGCCAGGGCGGGGTTACGTCGATTTCCGTATCTTCATAGGTAAATTTCATGGAGCCGTAGGAAGCCATGGCGCAGGCAGCTACGATCTGTTCTGTCTGGTTGATAACGTCTTCGATGTCTCCATAGGCCTGGTAGGTTTCAATGGCTGTGAATTCCGGGTTGTGGCGGGTATCCATGCCTTCATTTCTGAAGTTTCTGGTGATTTCAAAAATCCTTTCATAGCCGCCCACCAGGAGCCGTTTCAGATACAGTTCCGGTGCAATGCGAAGGTACATGGTCATGTCCAGGGCATTGAAATGGGTGGTGAAGGGTTTTGCATTGGCGCCGCCATAGAGGGGCTGGAGCACCGGCGTTTCCACTTCCAGGAAGTTATGGTCGGTGTACCATTTGCGGATAGCCGCCATCATGGCAGCTCTCTTCACGAAGGTGTCCCGGACTTCCGGATTCATGATGAGATCCAGGTATCTCTGGCGGTAGCGCTGTTCCTTGTCTGTGAGACCGTGCCATTTTTCCGGCAGCGGGCGCAGGGACTTGGAAAGCATGGTGAAATGGATGACCCGTACGGTCAGTTCACCGGTATGGGTGGTGAAAACGGTGCCTTCAATGCCGAGGATATCGCCGATGTCCACCAGCTTGAAGAGGGCCCATTCATTTTCCGAAAGTTCATCTCTCTTGAAATACACCTGGATATCGCCGGACTGGTCGCGGATGACGCAGAAAGCGGTCTTGCCCTGTCCGCGGCGGATCATCATTCTGCCGGCAATACGGACATGGGTTTCTTCTTTTTCCAGCTGTTCTGCGTTAGCGCGGATATCTGCTGCATGGTGGTCCCAGTTGAATTTCTGGCCATAGGGTTCTACACCCAGGGCGCGGATTTTATCCAGCTTTTCACGGCGAATAAGCATCTGGTCATTCAGTTTCGGCCCGCTCTGCTGTTTCTTCTGGTTTTTATTTTCTGTCATTCTGTAACCTCATTTCCTGTCTGCCGAATCAGTCTTCGATCCGGATGACTTTATATTTCAAAACGCCGTTAGGCGCTTCCGCTTCCACCGTGTCACCGGCTTTGGCACCCATGAGGGCGCGTCCCACCGGGGATTCGTTGGAAATACGGCCTTCAAAGGGATTGGATTCTGTGGAGCCTACGATAGTTACCTTTTCCTGAAGATGTTCTTCCATGTCTTCGATAACCACAGTAGAACCTACATCCACCCTGTCCTTTGCGCTCTTTTCAATGACCTGGGCGGTGCGAATCTGCTGTTCCAGCTGAAGGATGCGGCCTTCCAGGAAAGCCTGGGCATTCTTTGCTTCATCATATTCGGAGTTTTCGGAAAGGTCGCCCATTGCGATGGCGGCTTTCAGACGCTGTGCGATTTCCGCACGTTTTGTGGAACGGAGTTCATCCAGTTCCTTCTGCATTTTTTCAAGGCCTTCTCTGGTGACCAGAGTACGCTGCATTTCTGCCATACCAATCTGCCTCTTTTCTTTACTACATATACATTATATAGACTTTTATAATACTTCCTGCAACAGGGCATATTCCATAGTATATAGCAAAATGAATCCCTGCGTCAAACAATTTACGGAGAGTTTCTCTTTTCAGCCTTCCTCTCCCCTGAAATCGTCTGCCCGCTGTTTATCTACCATGAAAATTTCCCTTTTCTCCATTATAAAATTATTTTCTAAGAAGAGAAAGAAAAAATATTTTATTCTCATTACACCCTATATATTCTCATTTATTCTGTGCATTTTGCCCATTTGGGGCAATCTGGGCCCCTGTGGGCCCATTTGGGGTGGTACTGGGGCAATAGCCATTTGGGCTCCTGCAGTGCAAATGTATATAATTGCAATAATTATGAATTTATATGCGTTATATTCACTCCTGTTTTTTCTACAAAAACCCCGGAAGGGCCATGGTATGGGCACTTTGGGGTTTAGTTCATTTTTCCTATTAAATTTCACAATACATCATGATGTATCATGCCAATCCATGGCAAAACAGGATAGCCATGTTTTTACGCCTTTTATCTCCGTTTTCCTTCAAAGTTCTCAAAAGTCCATATGAGTTCGTCGGAAAATTTCCTGAAAAAATTTTGTAAAAAAGTCTTGTCATATGATTTCATTTATGGTATATTGCAGTAAATAAAAATTCATCGCGCCCTGCCCCCTGTGCAGTTGAGCAGCGAACCGTTACCAGATAACGGATGGTTTTCTTTATGCCCTGTTTCTTTCACCTTTATAGAAAGCAAATGGGGCTCGTGCATGCCTTGATGATTTCATGACTGCATCATCCGGTTTACCCCGGGACAATATTTTTCCCCCAACGCGAGTTTCATGCGATTTGGATTAAGAAAGAAGGGAACAACCTTGTCTAAGAGCAAAAAAATGGGAGTGGTACAGCTCACAACAGTAACAGCCATCAACATGATGGGATCCGGTATTATTCTTCTTCCCGCCACACTGGCGGAAATCGGAACCGTTTCGATTTTTGCATGGATTCTGGCCTCCATCGGCGCCACCATCCTGGCCTATGCCTTTGCCCGCTGCGGTATGCATACCTCCAAGGTAGGCGGCATGGGGGGCTATGCAGAGTACCGTTTCGGCAGAGCCGGAAATTTCCTTTCCAACTTCTGCTACACCATTTCATTGATTATTGCTAATGCAGCCATCGCCAGCGGCGTCGTCAGCTACGGCTCCTATGTTTTCGGCCTCACCCTTTCCCCGGTGGAAGTGTGCATGGCCACCATCGGTGTCCTCATCCTGGCAGCTACCATCAGTCTGGTAGGCCCCAAGAAATTCGGCAAATTCAGTTCTCTCGGCGTTTTTTGTGTCGTATCTCCAGTGGTGGGCCTTCTCCTCTGCGGCTTCTTCTTCTTTGATACCGGTATCTATACCGAAGCCTGGAACCCCGGAAACCTGCCATTCTATGAAACCATGAAAAGCTCCATTGCCGTCATCATCTGGGCTTTCCTTGGACTGGAAACTGCCTGCGCCAATTCGGACACTGTGGAAAATCCGGAAAAAAATGTGCCCATCGCCGTACTGGCCGGTACTCTTCTGGCAGGCGCCTGCTACACCACTTCCACTGCCATCATCGGCGGTCTGGTGCCTTATCAGGAACTCATGAAATCGGGAGCTCCTTTCGGTCTGGCCTATGCCACCATGTTCGGAGACAAGGCTGGATACATTGTTTCCTGCATGCTGGTATGCTCCTGCTTCGTATCCCTTACTGCATGGCAGTTTACCGTTTCCGAAGTGGCAAGAGAAGCATCCTCCATCGGTCTTTTCCCGAAATTCCTGTCCAAGGTCAACCGTTTCCGTTCCCCCTATGTGGCTATCGGATCCCTGGTGGCCATCCAGGTCATCATGACCCTCTCCACCATGAGTCCCACCCTCCTGAAGCAGTTCAATGTGCTCATTAACCTGGCCGTCATGATCAACCTCATTCCTTACCTTCTTGCCATGGGTGCTGTGGCAGACCTGCAGAAGGCGGAAGGCATTCCTGCCGATAAAGCAAGACTGGCCAATATGGCAGCCATCGTAGGCGGCATCTACAGCTGCTACGCTGTATACGGCTGCGGCTGGACCGTCATTCTGGAAGGCGCCTTCGTCACCGCCATGGGTCTTGTAGTTTACACCCTCATCTCTTCCCGCCTCCGCTATGCGCCGGCAGCCAGAGTTTCCACGTATCCGCCGATTGATAAAAAATAAGAAATAAGAACTCCTTCGGATGTTTCCGGAGGAGTTTTTTAGTGGGAAATATAGTGGGACAGTGGGACAGTGGGACAGTGAGACAGTGAGACAGTGAGACAGTGAGACGGTCAGACATCAGACATCAGACATCAGACATCAGACGATAGATGTCTGTGTTAATTCTCCATTTGACAAAGGTTCTGCGCCATGATACAGTATACACATCTTCATATGAAACTCTTCCCTGTCACCGGATGGGGAGCAAAGAGGGTTTATTCCTGCTGCAGGTAATACGGCTTGTCCGTTGAAAGGCAGGAATAAACCCTCTTTTTTTACAGGAGGTTATAACCATGAACATTAAACCCTTTGCCGTAGAAGAATGGATGAATGCCTATGAAACAGGCGCCAAGTACAACATTGCAGAAACCTGCGTAGATTCTATTTCCCTGGACGAGCTTTTTGAACTGTCCGGAACCGATAAGGACGCATTCCTTAATAAGCTCTGCGCCCGCCGGCTCACCTATGGTGCCATTGAAGGCTCCTCTGATTTGAAGGAAGGCATTGCCTCTCTCTACCGCACCATGGCGCCCCAGGAAATCGTCCCCACCCATGGCGCTTCCGGCGGAAACCATCATGTTTTCTATTCTCTCATCAATCCGGGAGACAAGGTGATTTCCATTATGCCTTCCTACCAGCAGCTTTACTCCATTCCTGCTTCCCTGGGGGCTGATGTGAAAATCATGCATCTGAAAAAGGAAAATGGATACCTTCCGGATGTGGATGAACTGAAAAAACTGGCGGAAGGCGGCGTGAAAATGATCTGCCTCAACAACCCCAATAATCCCACCGGCGCTTTGATTCCCGAGGAAATCCTTCAGAAAGTCATCCGGATTGCCAGAGACTTCGATGCCTACCTTCTGGTGGATGAAGTTTACCGCCATCTCATCCAGTCCGATGACTGGCAGCCTTCCATTGTGGATATGTATGAAAAAGGGATTTCCACTTCCTCCATGTCCAAAGTCTTTTCCCTGGCCGGCGTCCGGCTGGGATGGATTGCCACCCATGACAAAGACGCACTGAAGCAGATGTGGTCCCACAGGGATTACAATCTCATCAGCTGCGGCATGATTGATGATGCCATTGCTGCCCTGGCACTGAAATCAAAGGAAGCAATCCTTAAGAGAAATAAAAAAATCATCCGGGAAAATCTGGCTGTCCTGGATGAATGGATTGAAAAGGAGCCCCGCCTTTCCTATGTAAAGCCGGAGGCCGGCACTACCGCCCTTGTCTACTATGATTTCCCGGTAGATTCCTATACCCTCTGCCGGCAGATGTATGATGCCTGCGGCGCCTTCGTAACCCCCGGCGACTGCTTCGATGAACCCTGCTCCATGCGTATCGGCTACGCCGCCGACAGGGACACATTAGAAAAGGGCCTTAAAGCCATGAGCACCTTCTTCCGCTCCCTGGAAACAAAATAATTTTCTATCTACTATCTATCTTCTACCATCTATCTTCTACCATCTATCTTCTACCATCTATCTTCTGCCATCTTACTCCCCTTGCCTTTTCCTCTGCCATATGATAGACTGCAGACAATAAAACCGTTATGGTTGTGGATTTTTTCAGATGATTCTGTTTTCGCCGCACAGTACTTCAGAGAAGTGCTGTGCTTTTCTTTTGGAGGAAATCATGCACAAGGGATTCTATGCACTTATTGTATTTTCTGCCGGCGCCTACTACGGGGTGCTGTCCACCTTCGTGAAAATGGCCTATGCCGCCGGTCTCACCCTCACCGATGTGAGCGGCATGCAGTGCCTTTTCGGCATGCTCTTCCTGTGGCTGGCCGCCCTTTTCACCGTGAAGAGGAGGCCCTCCCCTTTCCGGATTCTTTCCCTTGCCGCCATCGGCATTCCCATGGCCCTTACCACCATTTTCTACTATCATTCCCTGGAAACTTTATCCGCCTCCATGGCTGTGGTCTTTCTCTTTCAGTCCATATGGATGGGGGCGGCAGCGGAATCCCTGATTTTCAGGAAACTTCCCGGAAAGAAACAGTTGCTTTCCATCCTTTTCTGCCTTTCCGGTACCTTTCTTGCTGCCGGTCTTGCAGAAGAAGGAACTCAGTTCTCCCTTTCCTCCGGCATGGTATGGGGCATTCTTTCCGCCCTTTCCTATACGGCCATGATGACTGCCAGCTCCCTTCTCGGGAAAGGCATTCCTCCTGCCCTGAAGGGCGCCCTCATGTCCACCGGTGATACTGTCCTTACTTTTATCCTCCTTCCGCCCCTCTTCCTTTGGGACGCCTCTTCCTGGCCTTTGCTCATGCCCTTCGGCCTTATCCTTGGCATTTTCGGCGTAGCCCTGCCGCCCTTTCTTCTGGCCTGGGGCATGCCCCATGTGGGGCCGGGACTGGGCACTATCCTGGCAGCCTCGGAACTTCCTGTCGCCCTCCTCATGGCCCTTATGGTACTGGGCGAATCCGTCACTCCCGTCCAGTGGATCGGTATCCTCATGATCGGAGCCGGCATGGTGGTAGGGAATATTAAAAATGGAAAGGGTTTATAAGGTTCATCAAGTTCAGAGAGTTCAGAGAGTTCAAAGGGTTGTGGTGTCACTGGCGGCGATGAATATATGCCGCCTTACCTGTCCCACCAGCCCACTATTTCATCTTTTCTTCTATTTCTTCCTTTGCCTTTCTCACAAAGGAAAGCATTTCTTCGTCCAGGGGGTAGCGGATGACGCAGCCCGGGGAGAGGATGACTTTTCTGCCGCCGGTCTGTTTCAGGGTTTCATAGATTTCCCTTTCGATTTCATTTTTACGATGATTCGTAATATCCATCCGCTCCAGGCCTGCCATAATGCACTTGCCGGTCAAAAGCTGTGCTTCTCCGATTTCCGGCAGGGATTCCCAGGCGTGCCAGTTAAAAATCTGCACCGGATATTTTCGGAGGAGGGGGAACATAATATTTTTTCCATGGGCATGGAGCACATTGCACCAGCCGGAGGAGGCGGAGAGCACTGCCAGGTCATAGGGCATGCCGTACTCCCGGTAGAAGGATTCTTCCGTCAAATCATAGGAGGAAAGCTGGGTAGCAAAGAAAATGCCGTCAGCCCCCAGTTCGATGACCCGCTGCACCAGGGCGCAGGTGGTTTCCGTAATGGCCTTCATCCCTTCTTTGACCTTATTTCCATGGCCCTCCCGGATGTGTTCCATCATGGAAGGGCAGAGTTTATTGGCGGTGGTCAGGGGACTGAACACCGTAAATACCACCGGCACTTCCCCTTTCGTTTTGTTCAGGAGAAGTTTCAGGTACTTCTGTTCCCGGGCCAGGGCGCCGGCATTGACGGAAACGGGCTTGACCTTCAGCCAGTCCTCAGGCTCCTTCACCGGCGTATCGGTGATTTTGGCCACGCCCCCTTTGGCAATGTCGCTGAAATCGGTGGTAACGCCGAAATCTTCTACGCTGTACATGCCGTTATTCATGGTTTTCAGAATATCCACATCATATTTTTTGTAGAAATCGTAGGTATGCTCTGCATTGCGTGCAGGATCCAGGTCAATACCGGGCAGATGGGTCCACAGGGAATAGGGTACATGGTCCACGGCGTCTCCATGAATGGCCGCCTGGATTCGTTCCTTCTTCGTCATGGCAGAAATGATTTTCTTTTTCATAGGATACCTCCTTGGAGATAAGGCGGCTTTGCCGCCGGGTTTAAAAGGGAAGGTTCTCAGGTTTGACACAGCCTGCGGCTGTGAAGGCTGTGGTATCGCCGCCAAAGGCGGGCAATGATTATGAGGTCAGCGTTACGTACTTACCTTCATCGTCATTCTAGGGAAGCGCTGATTAAATCATTGTTTGCTTTTATTCTTGAATTTTTATGCAATGC
>DCJJ01000164.1:95671-124553 GCA_002320515.1 Dialister sp. UBA1703
GAATTAATCAGTGCTTCCCTAAGGAAGCAAAGCGGCCAGCGGAAAGCGGATAGCGGAAAGCGGATAGCCGACAGCCGCTCCACTGTCCCACTGTCCCACTAGCTCACTAGCTCACTAATCTATACCCCTTTATGATACCATACCCGTCTGCCAGGGCCCAGCCAATGGGGATGGAGAGCCAGATACCGGTGACGCCGATGTCCGGGAAGGAGGAAAGAAAGTAGGCCAGCACTACCCGGGTGCCCAGGGAGAGGATGGTAAGGATGACGCTCATGCCGGCCCGTTTGATGGCGCGGTAGAAGCCGTAGAGCATGAAAAGAATACCGATGCCCAGGTAGCAGCTGCCTTCGATGCGAAGATAGTGGGCCCCCACGGCAACTACCTCCACCGCCGTTTCCGGCACGAAGAAGCCCATAAGGGTGGGCGCCAGGAAAGATACGACGGCACTGGCAAGAAGGGAGAAAAGAAGAATCATCTTTCCTGCGGTGATGATTCCCTGCCGGATACGCGGCTTATTTCCTGCACCGTAGTTCTGGGCCACATAGGTGGAGAAGGCATTGCCGAAGTCCTGGAGAGGCGAATAGGCGATGGTATCGATCTTGACCCCCGCCGCAAAGGCGGCCATGACGGTGGTGCCGAAGCTGTTCACCAGCCCCTGTACCAACAGGATACCGAAATTCATGATACTCTGCTGCAGGCTGGTCAGAAGGGAAAGCTCCGACATATCCCAGAAGACCTGCCTGTCCCACACCATGTCTTTCCTGGAAATATGGAAATCTTTCCGGAAGAGAAAACAGTAAAGGAAAATGCCAACGCCTGAAACATACTGGGAAATAACGGTAGCCTCTGCCGCACCGGCCACGCCCCATTCCAGATACACTACAAAAAGAATATCCAGTACCACATTCATAAGGGACGAAATAACAAGAAAGAGCAGGGGCGTTACGGAGTCCCCCACCGCCCGAAGGAGGGCGGCTCCGAAATTATAGAGGAACACCGCCAGAAGCCCTGAAAATATCCACCATAAATATTCCCGGATAGGAGGAATGACTTCAGGAGGCACCTGCATGAATGCAATCAGCCTGTCCAGCAGCAGATACACCGCCCCGTTCATGACCAGCGTCAAAAGGCCGATGGAGAGGAAGGAAATAAAAACCGCCTGTTTCATGCGGCCAAAATTTTTCCTGCCGAAGCAGAGAGAAAAATAAACGCTTGCACCCATGGAAAGGCCGATCAATATGGATGTAAGGAAAATCATGAGGGTGTAGGCGCTCCCCACCGCAGCCAAAGGCGCTTCCCCTAAAAATTTTCCCACCACCAGCGTGTCCACCACGTTATAGAGCTGCTGGAATACATTGCCCACCATGAGGGGCAGGGAAAACAGCAGGATTTTCTTAAATACAGGACCGGATGTGAAATCGATATGTCTCATTTTACCCCCTGCAGCCTGCCCCCTCTGCGGCAAGCCGCCATGTTACGGATTATTATATATTCATTATAGTAGGGCCCTTTGAAAAATGAAATGTTTACTGCCTATGATGCCTGCCCAGAGATATAAAAAATGACCTTCCCTGCATGAGGGACGGTCATTTCTTTTGCTATGCTTATTTCATGTTAGCTTTGGCCCAGTCTGCCTTGAATCTGGCAATGCCGTTGTCAGTGAGCGGATGTTTCATGGCATCCATGAGTACCTGGAAAGGAACGGTGGCAATGTCGGCGCCGGCCAGGGCACACTGCATAATGTGCTGGGGCTTCCGGATGGAAGCGGCAATGATTTTCGTTTCAATGCCGTGCAGTTCAAAAATTTCAGAAATGGTCCGAATGAGTTCGATGCCATCCCAGCCAATATCATCAATACGGCCTACGAAGGGGCTTACAAAGGAAGCGCCTGCCCGGGCAGCCAGTAGTGCCTGGTTGGCGGAAAATACAAGGGTCACATTGGTGCGGATGCCCAGTTTCTTCAGGCCCTTTACCGCTTTCATGCCTTCCGAGGTCATGGGGATCTTTACCACTACGTGGGGATCCAGGCCGGCCAGCACCTTTCCTTCTTCAATCATGCCTTCCGCATCATCAGCCAATACTTCTGCGGAAATAGGGCCGTCCACAATGGAGGCGATTTCCTTAATGGTGGCATGGAAATCCTTTCCTTCCTTGGCAATCAGGGAAGGATTGGTGGTTACACCGGAAATAAATCCCATGTCATTGGCTTTGCGGATGGCTTCTACATCAGCGGTATCAATAAAAAATTCCATTTGCATTTCTCCTTTATTTAAAATCCATATGATACATTTTCACACTAACCGCCCCTTCTGTCAATGGCGAAATCAAAACGCCCCCCGATGGCGTTCCCGGCGGCCGGTTTTTATAAAATATTTCTATAAATAGCCCATGATAATTCCTTTCTTCAGAGGCAGCGGCTGTTATGCCCGTATTATCTATGTTTTTACCGAATTTTTTCAGAATGAATTAATTCTATATACACCTACGCTCCAATGCATGATATTTTAGATTGATTGATTATTGATAGAGTAGAGTGTATAATTAAATGAAAGAATCTATGTTATTTTATTTCTATTCCACCATTGGAATTGAGGGGGATATTATGAAATTAACGCTCCTTGCTTTGAGCTATTTCCAGAAAACAGCCGAGCTGCAGCATCTGACCCGGGCCGCCGAGGCCCTTCACATTTCCCAGCCTTCCCTTTCCCACACCATCAAGGTGCTTGAAACGGAACTGGGGGTGCCTCTTTTTTCAAGAAGCGGACGAAATATCGTACTCACCAAGTACGGCGAAATCCTTCTCCGCCATACGAACCGCATTATGCAGGAACTGCACGGTGCCCAGAAAGAACTGGCGGACACCAAGGAAGCCCAGAAGCTGACCGTCACCATTTCTCTCTTTGCAGCCTCCATGATCATTCCGTCCTTCCTGACCCGCTTCCGCCAGGAACATCCGGATATCCGCTTTGAAATCCTCCAGCAGCACAATAAGCCGGGGCAGCAGAGCCAGAACCATGTGGATCTGTTCCTGTCCTCTTCCATCAACCCCATCGAGAACGACCACTCCGTCACCCTGCTGAAGGAAGATATTATGCTGGCCATGCCGGACACGGATCCCCACGCCCGGAAATCCTCCGTCAATCTGGATGAATTTGAAAAGGCGGGATTCATTTCCCTGGAAGCCGGCGCCAGCCTTCGTACCATCACCGATTTCTACTGCCGCATGGCGGGCTTCATCCCCCACGTGGTACTGGAAAGCGACAGTCCCATGACAGTCCGGGAATTCATCCGGGCAGGCCTGGGCGTATCCTTCGCTCCCCGCATCACCTGGCACGGCGTAGGCGGCGACCATGTGGCCCTGGTGCCCATCGCTTCCCCGAACTGCCAGCGCTATATCAGCCTGTCCTGGAAGAAAGGGGAAAAACTGTCTCCGCCGGCAGAAATGCTGAAGAAATATATTATCGACAACTTCTCCGACTTCGCCAGAGAATACGCCGGCCTTCCGCCGGAAAGATAAGCACAGACAGGGAGCTCACGCTTCCTGCCTTTTATTTTGAAAAGGAGTCCCCATGAAAGAAACCCCTGCTTCCTTCGAGGAAGAAATGAAACAGTCCAAAACAAAGGTAATTGTGGAGGAATATGAGAAACTGTCCTCCTCCCTGATTTTTGAAATCATCCGCCACGATGGAGAAAAGGAACTGGACCGGGCCACGGTGCCCCTCATTTTCTCCGCCCTGGCCGCAGGACTTATGATTTCCTTCTCCTTCTATTTCCGCGCTGTCCTTGCCATGTACGCCGGCCATACCGCCTGGGCCGATGCCATCAGCGGCATCGGATACACCACCGGTTTCCTCATCGTCATTCTGGGAAGGCTGCAGCTTTTCACGGAAAATACCATTACCACGGTGATTCCCTTCTTTGAAAGCCCTACCTGGAAGACACTCCTGCGAATCGGCAGGCTCTGGGCCATCGTCCTTCTGTCCAACATGGCAGGCACCCTGCTTTCCGCCCTCTTCATGACCTCTCCCTATTTCGCATCGCCGGAAACCACATCCTCCCTCCTTTCCACCGCCCATCACATCATGTCCCCCACTGCCATGGAAAACATTTTCAAAGGCATCCCCGCCGGCATGCTCATTGCAGCAGTGGTATGGATGATTCCCATGTCCCGGGGCTTTTCCTTCTTCACCATCTTCACATTCACCTACTTCATCGCCATCGGCGGCTTCGCCCATGTGGTGGTAGGCTCAGGAGAAGCGGCCTATGCGGTGCTCATGGGCGATTCTACGGTTTACGACTATTTCTTCCGATTCCTGATTCCCACCGGCCTTGGCAACATCATCGGCGGCACCGGCATCTTCACCCTGCTTGTCTCCGCCCAGGTCAAGGTGGAAAAGAAATAACTTTTTAAAAGCCCCTTTTGCGAAAAAGAGGCTTTTTCTTTCTCCCCGGCGCCTGGCTCCGGTTGATGAATGGAGCCATATGGGTTATAGTGTATAAGAACAAAAATTCACGAAATCGAACATAAGGAGACTCCCATGAAAAGAAAAGTAGAAATGGAAGAAGACAGCCTCTTCTCCCAGACCGATATGGCTCCGGCGAAAAAGAAAAAAATCCCAAAAACAGCCCCCTCCCTCAGGCCCGCAGAAGAAGCGGCCGCCCATGCGTGGAAGGAAAAAATCTGGGAATTTGACCTTACAAAGCCCTCCCAGTGGATGAAGGACACCATGAAGGAGGACATGCTGAAAGAGGGATTCGGCAAAAGAGAAGCCAATAAGGTTTTCAAAGGCCTTTTCTTCAAGGAAAAAATCTGCAATACCCGTACCCAGGCCATGGAATACCTGAAAGCCGTCCCTACATCCTACGCCATTAAATACAAAATCGGCATCGCCCCTTCCCCTAAAATGGTTTCCCTGGAAAAGCGTCTCCATGAAAAGGAAGAGAGACTTGCCACCTACACCAACGCGCAGAATGAGAAGAAATTTACCGCTGCCTTCGTTTCCTGCCCCCACTGCAAATCCAGGGTGAACCGGGACTTCATCCACCCGCCCCTCTGCCCGGTGTGCGGAAAGGACATGCGCTCCGACACCGCAGTCAAAACCATTACCACCCTGGAAGAAACAGTGAAGGACCTGAAGAAGCGGTATGAAGACACCGCCCGGAAATATAACAGCAAATTCACCGGCGGAGAAAAATGGATCATCCGGCTGGTGAATCCCCTGTATGAGGGGAATTGAGGTTCAGCGCCCTTCAGGCGCTGAAGGGTTCGGAAGGTTCAAAGGGTTCTTAAGATTGACCGGCCTAAAGGCCGGAGGGTTCTCAGGTTTGACGGGCCTATGGCCCGAGGGTTGTGGTATCGCCCTTGCGGTGCACAGCGAACACATTTAGAAGGAGCGCTAGCGACGCGCAAAATGTAGTGAGTCGTTTCTCCACGGGAAAGCATGTCACTGGATTCTCAGGTCGCTTTGCTCCCCTACGAATCCAGTTCCTTTGCCACCCTTTAGGGGGCGATGAATATAAATGCCGCTTAGCGTCCCCCCTTCCCGCCCTGCGTGTCATTCTGAGCGCCAGCGAAGAATCTCGGTACTCGAAGCGTATGAGACAATCGGTAGTAAATACCAGCCTGCGGGAAGGAGCCGCTGCCGGGTATAACCGATATTAAGCATTGTGCAGGGAGATTTCTCGACTCCGCTTCGCTGCGCTCGAAATGACAGGAACGCCAAGGTGTCAAAGTGCCGTTAGTGATTCCAACCAGCCCACTAAACTATCCCAGGTCCCAAAGACTCCCACTCAAAAATCCGTCACCCCAGAGATGACGGATTTCTTTACATGAGAAAAATGGTATTCTTCCCCCGGAATTTGGCCTGGTAGAGGGCGCTGTCCATTTTATGGTAGAAGGACTCGAATGTCTCTCCTTCCCTGGCCTGTGTGACGCCCAGACTGGCAGATACAGGGCTTCTGTCGGGGCAGGACACCGTTTCTTCTATGGTTTTTCTCAAGGTTTCTGCCAGAGCGGCGGCTTCCTCTTCCTCCATTCTAGGAAGAAGGATAACGAATTCATCGCCGCCCCACCGGCCTATGTAGGCATTGGGCGGTGATTTTTTGGAAAACACATCTGCCACTTCCTGCAGCACCCTGTCTCCTTCCCCATGGCCGAATTCATCATTAATTCCTTTGAAATTGTCAAGATCCACCATAATGGCTGTAAATACATGGTGATTCTTCTGCCTGTCATCGGTGAGTTCGTGAAGGATGGATTCCACACGGCCCCGGTTCAGAAGGCCCGTAAGGCCGTCATGGGTCGCCACGTAGACCAGTTTCCGATTCACTTCCTCCAGACGGCGGTTTGCCTGCTCCAGTTCTTCCGTAGATCTGGCTATGAAGGAGGCCAGACGCTGTATGGTGGTCATGGTTTCCGTATGGAAAACGATGCCTTCCGAAGACTTTTCTTCCTGCCTCATCCCGTTTTCCTCTTTTTCCCTGAAAGCAGCAGCCACCAGGGTCATGTTGAGGGCCGATGTCCTGCCGCCGGAGCGGCTGATTTCGCCGTGGGAATAGCCGCCGCATACAGGCGCCAGGGCTCCATAGGGGGCCAGCACCTGGTTCGTATCTTCCTTCAGGAAAAGACGCCTGGTAATGCAGGAAAAAATAAGGATTCCCTCCGGTGCAAAAGTCCGGAGCTGTTTCGTGTTCTCCTGGCAGCGGGCGATGATTTCATTGGGATCCCCGTAGGCCAGCCTTACCTTTTCCCCTTCAAAGCAGCTGGCTGACATGATGAGGCTCCCATCATCCCTGCAGGCCGCCGGAAGCCTGGCCAGCATGCGGCCCTTTCTCATAAGAATCAAAGGGAAAGAAATCAGCTGCTGCCCGCCAAAATCGGATTTCTTCATTTTCAGATATTTCTCATACACCTGAAAAGCAGGCCTGCCGTCCAGTTCACGAATCACCTTGTCCCCATCAATGGCAGTAATGGTCATCACCTGTCCCAGGGGCTGCCAGCCCAGGTTCTGGGACACCCGGATTTTCACCTTCCCTGCAAAGCACACTGCCACAATGGCCTTTCGGGAAATGAAATCATTGCCAAAGACGCAGGTATCATCGCCGCCGGTATAGGCATCGGCGCCGCCGCCGAAAATGGCCGTCTCCGGCGGCAGGTGATCCAGCTCCGTAAGGAAATCATCCACATCCACCGTAGAAAGGGTGGTAAATACTTCCACCCCTGCCAGATTTCTGATACCGCAGAAGCTTTCCAGCGCCCTTTCCCCTGCCTCGCCGGGGGTCATGCTGCTGATGTCATAGCAGTACACCGACACTTCCGTATCTTCAAAGGAAAGAAAAGCAAGTACGCTTTTCCCCAGTACCATGCGTCCGTCCTTAATACCGCCGGAAGCGGACATGCCGGCAATGGCCGATTGGGGAAAAGCCTTCCTCAGTGTCTGTATGCTCTCCTTAACTTTTTCCAAATCGTTGGACTCATGATAAAGGGTAATAAAAAGCCCTGCCTTTTCCCTTCGTTCCTGCCTGAACCGGTCTATCACTTCTTCCAGTTCATTTTCCCCATAGAAATCATACACATACTGCTTCATGCAAAGCCTCCTGATGAAACCGGTGTATCTCACGTATCCATCAAATGATGGTATCCTGCTTCAAGGCATGCCTTCTGTAAATTCTCAGTTATGCCGTTCTTATACCTACTATAGCACAAAAACAGAATAAATTAAAAGCATATGTTAAGAAAGCGCTGATTCATGCACCATGTTCCTCAAAAAATAAAAAGCAGCCGAAGCTGCTTTTTAAAAATTTTCCCGCTCAGGGTTTCCAATTTTCCGTCTTATAAGGCTCATTGGCCTGATTAATATCAAAACCGGTATTGCCATTTATATAACTGTTTTTTTCGCTGTCCATGTAGGAGAGGGTATAGCTGCTGCCGTCTTTTTTTATCTGCACGCCGTACCAATAGACACCATCCTGCTTCACCGCTGCATCCTGATAATTGCCGCCTACCGTATTCAACATGGTATCAAATCCAGCGTTGCCATAATCAACCAGATTTCCATTGGCATTTTTAATCCAGACCTGGCCGCCGGTTTTGGCCCCATTCATATGCAGATTATAATATTTGGAGTTTGGCTCATTCTGCACCAGCAGGTAGACAGAGCTGCCATCACCCAGCTTTATGGATCCATTAGTCACTGCATTTTTCAGCAGGTCTCCCAGGTGATCCGCATAATTCCGGTCTGCTTCTCTGGCCGCTGCTTTCTCCGCTTCCTTTTTCGCCTCTTCCTGACTCTTGTTCACCTGCTCCAGCAGACTGCCTGCGTTGTTGAAAACGGCGGAAATGTTGTCCCCATACCCCTGGGTGTAGATAAAGCCGCCGATTCCTACCACCAGTGCCAGCATGAGGGCATATTCAATCATGTCCTGTCCTTTCTGCCTCCACATTTTTCTCACCTCTTTACTGTATCCCTATTTTGAAAACGATTTCCAACTATCTTTATTTTACCATTCCCCTATATATAAGTCACTATCATGCTTTTTTCTTTCATAAAAAAGCTGCCCTGCAGAGGCAGCTTGTAAAAACCAGGAAATATAAACTATCGGTTATGAGACCTTTCCATCATTCCTATGATGTGGAGGGAGATTTCATAGAGAAAAACAGCAGGCAGCGCCAGGAGAGACTGGGTAAGAATATCCGGCGTAGGAGTAATCACCGCCGCCAGGATGAAGGCGGCCAGAATGACAAACTTTCTTCCTCTTTTGAGTGTCTTCTCCTTCACCAGCCCTGCCAGAGCAAGAGCCATCATAAGCAGGGGAAGGTTGAACATGACGCCGAAGGGAAGAATCATGAGAATCACAAATTCCAGATAGCTTTCCATGGAAAGAAGAGGCGTGAAATTCTCCCCGCCGAAGGCCATGAGGAAATGAAGGCTTTGGGGCATGACAAGGAAATAGGAGAAGGCAATGCCGCCTAGGAAGAGAGAAACGGAGAGGGGTACGAAGAAGAGAGTCCAGGTTTTCTCCCTGTCTGTCATGGCGGGCAGGATGAAGCGCCAGAACTGGAAGAAAACCACCGGCGACGCCAGGATGAAACCGGCAATGAGGGCTGTCTTCATGTAAATCACAAAGACCTCCGCCGGCCGGGCAAAGTAAAGATGGCCCGCCGGTGCCGTAAGAAGGGAAATGAGGTTTTGAATGAAGAAAAGGCAGATCACCGTACCGGCCAGCACG
This sequence comes from Dialister sp. UBA1703, assembly GCA_002320515.1. Taxonomy (GTDB): domain Bacteria; phylum Bacillota; class Negativicutes; order Veillonellales; family Dialisteraceae; genus Dialister. The sequence continues at coordinate 104,900 of DCJJ01000164.1, forward strand.
GCCGCCAGTGAATAGAGAATCCGTTTTCGAAGTTCCGCCAGATGGCCGGTGAGGGGCATATCACCGGCTGCTTCACCGGGAGCTGTCATTTTTTAGGGCCTTCCGTCTTCACTTCTGTCCCTTCTGCCTTCACCACCATCGTTTTCGGCGTATCCATATTTACCGCATCCTTGAATTCATGCATACTTTTGCCAAGGGCTTTGCCGATTTCCGGCAGCTTGCCGGGGCCGAAAACAATGAGACCGATAACCAGGATGAGAAGCAGTTCAGGAATTCCAATACCAAACATGGGAAGCCTCCTTTATGAAAAACAATTGAATTTCCTTTCATCATAAAGGGAAGATTTTCCGATTTCGTCAAATCTTTTTATGGACTTTGTCATATTCTGCCAAATTTCTGCAAATTTACAGAAATCTGACAGTCTTTGTCCTTATTTTTCCATCCCCTGTTATCTCCTTTGCAAACCACAGATACACTGAGAGGAAAGCAGGAGAGCCCCCTTTCCCTGATTTTTCTCCTGCCTGCCGGAAAATTTCCATCCGGCTTTTATTGTAAGGAGGATAAATCCATGAGTGAATCCATGATGAAGGAACCTATTTCCAGAAGGACTTTCCTGAAGCTGGCAGCCGGCAGCGCCGCCGGTGCCCTTCTTTTCCATTTCCCCTTCCAGGCCTCTGCTGCCGAGGAAACCGCTAAAGCTCTGGAAATCAGACCCTGCGCCCTTTCCGCCCTGCCGGCAGCAGAAGAATCTGCCAAAAACTCTCCTCTGGTCAAGGGTTCCTTTAAGGACATTATCAGCCAGGTCAATACCATTCATGACAGCAGCTTGAAATCGGCCGTTCTTTCCATGATTCATAATCCCCGCCCCACCTTCATGGAAAACTACAGCTCCTCCGCCCGCATTCAGCAGACCTACAACAAGCTGGTGGAATGGAAACTGGCAGACCCTGCGAAAATTTCCGCCGAAACCCTCTTTCCTCCCCTTTCCGCCAGCCTGCAGCCCTTCATGACCGCTCCGGGAAGCGGCTACATGAGCCACCATCCCTACCCCGGCGGTCTTGCCACCCATGTATGCAGCAACCTTCATATCACTGCCGTACCTATAAGGACGTCTTCGACTATGACGTAGATTACGACACCGCCATGGCGGGGCAGGCCCTCCATGACATCGAGAAGCCCTATGTCTTCCAGTGGCAGAAGGACGGAAGCTCACGTAAGGAATACACCCTGGCCGGCCAGGGTGCCCACCATGTGTTAAGTATTGCCGAATCCATGTACCGCGGCATACCATCCGAAGTGGTGGTGGCCCAGGCCTGCGCCCATGGCGCCCCATCCAACCCGAAGGATGAAAAGGACGTAGTAGGCTGGATTAAAGCGGCTGCCCTCATTGCAGGGAAAGACCCTGTCCGGGCAGGATACCTCAGGAAAGACGGAGAAGGCCTCCCTGCTCCCCATAAGCAGGAAGGATATATCGTCCACCTGGGTGACCATGACTGGGTTCTCACCTCCCCTGCCTCCCAGAAATCCATTGCCATCCTGAAAAATACAGCCTCTTCCCTCTATGGAATCCATGCAGATAAAAATCCGGAAGCCTTCAACCGCTTCCGCAACTACGTAGGATCCCAGGTATCCTTCATGTACATCAACCACCTCTCCTCCTTTCCCCACGGAGAAGAGCAGATCGAAGCGCTGGTCAGGAAAATCATCATTAAAGACTGACCGCAATAGAAAAGAGCAGGGAAGAAATGATTGACATTTCTTCCCTGCTCTTTTTTTCATTGCTGTCAGGAAAGGCTTCTCCTCCAGAAGAAATAATAAACAAGGCCCAGAAAGGAAGAGGAAAGGCAGATTACGCCGTACATGAAGGGATAGCCGAAGGCATTGGCCGCCATCCCCAGAAGGGCTGCCGCCAGGCCTACGGAAATATCCAGGGACCAGAAATAGGTGGAAGTGGCAACCCCTGCCCGGGAAGGCGGTGCGCTCTGCACTGCCAGAGTCTGGAAAGCGGGAGCCAGAGCGCCAAACCCGATTCCCAGCACCGCTGCTGAAAGGAGAAGGACCGGCAGATTTCCTGCCAGGCTGAAAAGGATGAAGCCCAGGGAGAAAAAGGCAAATCCCGGATACACGGTGGCATTGGGGCCATGATGGTCAAAGAGATAACCCACAAAAGGCCTTGTCACCACGATCACCAGGGCAAAGACCAGGAAGAAAAGGCTGGTGCTCCCGCCCATGCCCAGACTTCTGGTATACATGGGGATAAAGGTCAGCACGCCGCCGTAGGCAAAAAACACAAGACCTCCCAGTATGACAGAAGGAAGGGCCCTCTTTTCTATGAAATTACTGATATGGAAGCCCTTCTGCCTTTTTCCGCCAGGCAGGATGGTTTCATCGGGCAGCTTCTTTCCGTTTCCTGCCACCATGGCTCCCAGCGCCAGCAGGGCCAGGAAGATAAAGAGGGGAGGGGCACCCAGATAATCCATAATGAGAAGGCCCACCAGCGGCCCGATGACCATGGCCATATTGCCGCACACCGCAAAATAACCGATTCCCTCTCCCTTGCGCCTTCTTGGCAGCACCAGCGCCGCCATAGCCGCCGACGCCGTGGTGCCCAGGGCAAACACCGCCCCGTGCACAAGACGGAGCAGCCATACCGCCTGAAGGGAAGAAGCAAAGTAGAAGCCTGCCATGAGCAGGAAAAAGACCAGGGACGAACCCAAAAGGAGCTTCTGCTTGTTCACACCGTCAATTATCCGTCCGGCCAGAGGCCGGCAGAGTACCGTGCCGATCTGGAAACAGGTCATGGCCATGCCCGCTTCCCACTGCCCTTTCCCCAGGTCATCCATAATAAACACAGGAAGGGCGGCGATTAAAATGTATTGGGACATAAAATAAAAGAAATTCGTAAGCCCCATTCCCACGAATTCCCGTGTCCAGATTTTGTTTTCAGACATAATATTCCCTTCATAATTACGACAGCGAAGTATTTCTATTGTATCACAAATGTGCGGAAAGTAAATAAAAATATAGGTTCCCAGTAAGGGTTCAGAGGGAAAGTTTCTTAAGATTGACGGGCCTTTGGCCCGAAGGTTGTGGATTGCCGCTGACGGGGCAATGAAGTTTATAGGCCGCTTCGCGCAGGACGTTATACACTTCCTGCCGGGCGTCTTCCGGGTGCAGCGAAAAATCTCAGTTTCCTCCGTTAGTGGCACATAGGTCAATAAATGCCAATCAGCGGGAAGTCTGACGTCTGACGTCTGACGTCTGACGTCTGATTGTCTGATTGTCTGATTATCTGCCGCCGATGGCCTCCTTCGGGAATACTGTCCCCCGCAGCCAGCGGGCAGCGGCCAGCTGTCCCACTGGCCCACCGTCCCACTGTCCTACTATCCCCGCTGTCGTCCATCATATATAGTATAATAAAGCTGTCATATAATGAAGAAAGGATGGTTACCATGGGACTACACTTTATATTCGGCCGGGCAGGCACGGGGAAAACGGAACGGTGCTGCCGGGAAATCCGGGACTATGTACTCTCCGGCCCTGACCGGAAGGCTTTTCTTCTGGTGCCTGACCAGGGCACCTACACGGCGGAGTACCGGCTGGCAGAGTCTTTTCCCGGCGGAGGATTTACCAATGTAACGGTGTGCGGCTTTTCCCGTCTGGCCTACCGGGTTTTCCATGAGCTTCACTCCCCCGTCAGCGACGCCCTGCCCCCTTTAGGGCAGCAGATCATCCTGCGCCGCCTTATGGAGGAACATAAAAAAGAGCTGAAGATGATTTATAAGGCCGCTTCCCATCCCCATTTTTCCGAGGAGCTTGCCAATTTCTTCCACCAGCTGGATATGTTCCTGGTATCGGAGCGGGATCTGGAAAGTGCAGCCGAAGCCCAGGGAGATACGCCCCTTGGCAGGAAGATGGCGGACCTGGCCCTTTTATACCGCTCCTACCATGCTTACCTGAAAGACCACTTTGATTACCAGGGCAGTCTTTTTGACCTTCTGGCCAGGGAAATCCCCAAGTCCCCCACCCTTCGCTCCTCCCGTGTCTGGATCGACGGGTTCAACGGCATGGCGCCCCAGAAAATCCGCATCGTTTCCGCCCTCCTGCATACCGCCGAAGAAGTGACCATGACCCTGCAGATGGATAAACCGGCAGATGCGGCTGTAAATCCCAATTTCGCCCGTCCCTTCCATCTTTTCAACCTCCTTTCCAGGGAAGAGGGCCATTTCTCCTCCCTCACCCTTTCCGAAGACCCACGCTTCTCTTCCCCCGACCTCAGGGCTATGGCCCGCTTTTTCTTCAACCGCCGGGCGGAGCATTCCCCTCTGCCGGGAGAAAGGCAGCCCCTCCCTGACGAAGGTCTCCACATAGTTACCGCTGCCCACAAGGCGGAGGAAGTGGATTTCATTTCCCGTACTATCCTTTCCCTGGTGAGGGATCAGCACTTACGCTTCCGAGATATTCTGGTGCTTCTTCGGAATCCTGAAAGCTACGACGACCTGCTGGAGCGATCCTTCAAGCGGTACAACATTCCCGGATTCATCGACCGCAAGCATCCCATGAACAGCCACCCTCTGGTGGTGCTCCTTGACAGCCTGGTTCGCTTCCTTACCGCCGAATGCAGCAGGAAAAACAGCGGCTGGCAGCGGGAAACCCTTTTCCGCCTGCTGAAAACGGGGCTTCTCCCGGACTGGCCGGAGGAAAAGGTGGACCAGCTGGAAAATTACGTCCTTTCCCACGGCATCCGTCCCTGGCAGTACCATGAGAAATGGGAATTCCGCACCTACCGGGATCTGGATGCCCCGGCTCCTGCCCTGTCAGAAAAAGAGCAGGCAGAGCTCGCAAAGGTGAATGAATGGCGCCTTGGCCTTACCATCCTGCTGGATGGTCTGGTGAGAAAATGGCAGGAAGAGCCCCTTCCCAAGGACCGGTGCCGCCTCCTTTACCAGTGGATGATGGAGGAAAAAATTCCTGACACCCTTTTCCGCATGGATGAAAAGAAAGCCCTCCATACAAACCTTCGGCCCCACCTGCAGGTATGGAAGAAGATTCTCTCCCTTCTTGATGAAATCGTCCATACCGCAGGAAATGACAGGATTTCCGAAAAGAGCTTCCTCTCCATCTTCGAAGACGGCCTTTCCGCCCTTACCTACTCCACCATCCCTCCCACCCTGGATCATGTAACCGTCACGGGCATGGACCGGGGCTATGCCATGGAAGCGCCGGTGGTCTTCATCCCCGGCGCAGGAGAAGGAGAATTTCCCAGACGGGTGGAGGAAGGGGGCTTCTTCACGGAGCTGGAGCGGCAGAAAATCTATAGGGACAGCCGTCTCATCTTCGGAGAAAGCCTTCTCCAGGAGGTACACAAGGAACAGTTCTTCACCTACCTGGCCCTCACCAGAGCAAGGAAGGCCCTCTATATCACCCTGCCCTCCGTAAACGATGACCACAATGACACAGAACCCTCCTTCCTCATTTCCCAGCTCCGCCGTCTGGGCTACGCCTCCGAATCCCGCACCCTGTCACCGGAAGACTGGGAAAAAGACCGCTCCTATTTCTCCAATCCCGCCCAGGCCCTCTCCCTTCTGCCATCCCTTCTCCGTGAAAAAATCCCAGACAGCAGCTCCCCCTGGGCAGCCCTTGTGAAATGGGCCAGGGACAAGGGCTATGGAAAGGACGCAGACAAAGCCCTTTCCGGCTTCCGGTATAAAAATGAAGTGCCGCCCCTTCCCAGAGATCTGGCGGACAAGCTCTTCAAGCCGGGAGGCCGTTTCTTCGGCTCCGTCACCCGCTTTGAAAACTACCGCCGCTGCCCCTACATGTACTTCATCCGCTACGGCCTTAAAATCGACAAAAGGGATGAAGGGGAAATGGAAGCTCTGGACTTCGGCAATTACCTCCATGCCGGCCTTCACCAGTTCGGCCAGGCCCTCAAAAAAGAAGAAAAGCAGTGGCGGGACGCCACAGACGAGGACATCAAGACCATTTCCTCCTCCATCGCCTCCCGCCTGGCCCCCAAGGTTCATTACGGCGCCCTCCACGCTGACGGCGCCTCCCGCTACACCGAAAGGGCACTGAATGAAACCTTCCGCCGCTCCCTTTCCTTCCTTCGCAAATGGAGCCAAAACAGCTCCTTTGACACCAAAGCACTGGAAAAGGAATTTTACCTTCATATAGCCGGTGAAAGGGACACCTTCACCCTGAGCGGCAAAATCGACCGCATCGACAGCTGCGGAGACGCAGTGGCCATTTTCGACTATAAAACAGGCCGCACCACCGCCACCCTGCAGGAAGCGGCGGCAGGACTCAAGCTCCAGCTCCTTACCTACCTTCTGGACGTGGAAGAAGAAGGGGGCGGAGGCCTCCTGCCTGCCGCCCTCATGTACATCTACCTCTCCGGCGACGTAAAGAGCCTCCCCGCTGTGCCGCCCGGTGAGGAAGTGCCGGTCAAAGACAAGGATAACACGTCAGGCTGGATTCTTTCCGACCCGGATATGCTGCGCCGCCTTGACAGCGCCGCCGGAGGAGATGACTCCTTCCTTCCTGTAAGGATTTCAGGAAAAGGAACCATCACCCAGACCGCCGCCACACTTTCTGCCGAAGATTTCCAAAATCTCCTTACCATGGTGAAAAGGAAACTGCTGGAAATCTACCACAGCATGGAAAAAGGAAATATCCCCATCCGCCCGGTGCGCTACAAAAACCAGGTGCCCTGCACCTACTGCCCCTACCACGCCATCTGCCGCTTCGACCCCAAGGGCGAAGGAGAGAGCTATGACTATGTGAACCTGCCATCGGACAGAGAACTGAAAAAACAGCTGGCGGAAAGGGCAATGGAGAAACCCCAAGGACCAGAGAGTTCAGAGGGTTCAAAAGGGGAAGGTTGACGGGGCCGGCGTCCCCGAAGGTTATGGCTGCTCCGCAGCAGGTTGTGTTCGCTTCGCTCAAGGGGCATCATTGGCCTTCGCCTCCGAGGGTGGTGGTATCGCCATTGGACACGCCCTGATGGGCGTGAGGGTTCACAGGGTTCAAAAGGTTCAAAGGGTTCAGAGGGGAAGGTATCGCCCTAACGGGCGATGAGTATAAATTCAGCGTTACGGGGTTCAACTTTATGTCTCCAGTGCTGCATGGCGAAGTGCTAAAGCCCCCTTCCTCAGGAAGGGGGGTGGCGCCGTAGGCGACGGAGGATAGGAGCATGAATTAGACACTAGAAATCAGACGTCAGACTGTGTTACATACTAACCTTCCCGCCGGAATCGTCATTCTGAGCGCCAGCGAAGAATCTCAGTAAGAATCGATAGTGACACATAGACCGATAAATACAAGTCGGCGGGAAAGGGAAGCGACAATCGGAAAGCAGCTCCACTGTCCCACTAGCCCACTAGCCCACCAGCACACCAGCACACGAATACACCAGTCCACTACCCACCTCACTGAAAGGAGAAATACTATGAGTAATCATTGGACAAAAGAACAGGAAGAGGCCCTTTCGGTGAAGGGGAGAAATCTTCTTCTTTCCGCTGCAGCCGGCAGCGGGAAAACGGCGGTTTTGACGGAGCGGATTGCCCGGCTGGTGAAGGAGCCGGAAAACCATATCAATATGAATGAGCTTCTGGTTCTCACCTTTACCAAAGCCGCCGCCAGCGAGATGAAGGCCCGTATTTCCGCTGCCCTGGCGGACGCCCTGAAGGAGGCGGATAAGGCGGATGATGAAGAGCTCATGGGCCATCTGGAAAAGCAGATTGCCCTTCTGGGAAGCGCCCAGATTTCCACGCTGGACTCCTATTTCCAGTCCCTCATCCACCAGTATTTCTACCTCCTGGATTTAGACCCGAAGATGAGGATTCTATCCGATGAAAATGAGGAGTTCCTTCTGGAGGATGAAGTGCTTTCCGCCGTGCTGGAGGACTGGTATGAAAAGGGAGACCCCCGTTTTCTGGACACGGTGGATCTTTTTGCCGACCGGTACCAGGATCACGGGCTGAAGGAAATGGTCCTCCGCATTTTCCATTTTGCCTGCTCCCTCCCCTTCCCCGATGACTGGATGGCCCGCCTCCCCTCCCATTACCGGATTCCCGAAGGGGCTTCCATGGATGACCTCCCCTGGGATAGGCCGGTGCTGGACAAGCTCATTTCCCTTTCCGAAAAAATCATGGATTCCTACCGCCAGATGTTTGCAGTCATGGAGACGAGCCCCGCCGCCCAGGCGGTGTACGGCACCCAGCTGGGCAATGAGTACGCCTACTTTTCCACCCTGGCTTCCATGAAGAGCTGGAGGGACTGGTTCTCCCTGCCGGACTTTGCCTTTGACCGGCTGAAGGGTATGTCGAAATCCCAGGCAGAGGCCTACCATTTTGCCAAATCCGCCGATTTCACCAAGTCGCCGGAGGCGGAAACCATCAAATCCCTTCGGGATGAAGCGAAGAAAACCTGGCAGAAGCATATATCCCCCTTTGTGCAGATTTCTGAAAAGCAGTGGCTTAAAGAGACCGGCGCCATGCTGCCTACGGTCACCGTCCTTTCCCGCCTCGCCCTGGATTTTTCCCGGGCCCTGAAGGAAAGGAAAAAGCAGGAAGGGCTCATGGACTTCAACGACATGGAACATTATGCTCTGGACATTCTCCTGGACAGGGACAATCCCGATTTCACGCCGGAAAAGGCAGTCCTCTTCCCCTCGCCTGCCGCCCTTTCCATCCGAAGCCGCTACAAGGAAGTAATGATTGACGAATACCAGGACACCAACGGCGTGCAGGAACTGATCACCGCCCTGGTGTCCGACGGCCATAACCGTTTCATGGTGGGAGATATTAAGCAGAGCATTTACCGCTTCCGTCAGGCAGATCCCACCATTTTCCTCGAAAAGTACAGAGAATTTTCCAAAGACGAAGACGCCCCCTCCCGACGCATCGACCTGAACCGGAATTTCAGAAGCGACAAAGCCATTCTTTCCTCCATCAATTTCCTCTTCCGCCAGCTCATGACGAAGAAAACGCTGGAAATGGACTATGGGGACACGGAGGCCCTCTATGCCGGGCGGCACGAGGAAGCGCGGCCGGACAGCTATGCCGGCGGCAGCGTGTCCATGGACCTCATCGATCAAGGGGATATGGATGACATGGATACCCCCGATGACCTGAAGGATATGGAAAATATGACCCTGGAAGGAAGGCTCATAGCCCGCCGCATTCATGAAATGATGGAAAGCGGAAAGACGGTCATGAATAAAGACGGCACCTTCCGCCCCCTCCGATACGGCGACATAGTCATTCTCCTCCGCTCCATCGCAGGAAAAGGCCCCCAGCTCATGAAGGTGCTGGAAGAAGAGAACATCCCCGCCATTTCCGATAAGGAAGAAGATTTCATGGAAAACAGCGAAGTGGAAATCCTCTGGGCCCTTCTGAAAATCCTGGACAATCCTCTCCAGGACCTAGCCCTGGCGGCGGTGCTCCGTTCCTTCTTCGCAGGACTGGACGAAAAAGACCTGGCCCTCCTTTCCCTGGAAAAGGAAAGGCAGGGAGAACCCCATCTGTGGCCCCTTCTGCCCTCCCATATCCTTTCAGAAGACAAAGAAGAAAAACTCTCCCGTTTCCTTACCCATTATAAGGACTGGCGGGAAAACGGCATGGGCGACGGCACAGCCCCCCTCCTCCGGCGCATTCTGGGAGACACGGACTACCTCACCTATGTATCCGGCCTCCCCGGCGGCAGCTGGCGGGCAGGCCATGTGCTTTCCTTCTACCACCTGGCCCTGGAACGGGACAAGACCCCCAAAAGCGGTCTCTATTCCTTCCTGAACTACCTGTCAGAACTGAAAAAGGAAGACCGCCCATTCAAATCCATGGCGGTCGCCGCCATCCCCGACTCCGTCCACATTATGACCATCCATAAGAGCAAGGGCCTTGAATTCCCCATCGTCTTTCTGGCCGATGCCCAGAAAGGCTTCAACCTCCGGGACACCTGGCAGACCGCCATCTGCCACAAAGATCTGGGCCTGGGTATCCAGTACTACGACAAGAAACATAAAGTCCGCTGGCCCAGCCTGTACTGGTACGCCCTCCGGGGAGCCTCCCGGAGAGAAAATATGGCAGAAGAAGCCCGCCTTCTCTATGTGGCCATGACAAGGGCCCGGGACAAGCTCTTCATCATCGCTTCCGAAAAAGATCTGTCCCGAGATTTAGCCCGCTGGACCACCTCCCTTGCCTCCTCCGGGAAGGCAGTGCCTGCGCCCCTTCCTGCCCACCTGGTTTCCAATGCCAAATCCTTCCTGGACTGGATCATGCCTGCCGCCCTGCGGCACCGCAGCATGAAAAACGCCTGGGATATGGCAGGAAAAATACCGGCCTACGAAAATGACGCCCCCTCGGACTCATCCCTCTTCACCTTCACCGTCACCGGCCAGCAGGATCTTCTTACAGAAGAAGAAAAAGCAGCCCTGGATGAAGGAAATACAAAAGCCCTTCTTCCTTCTCCCAAAGAAGAAAACCGGGAAGAGGTAAGAGACCTTTCCTATTTCCTTGCCCATCTGCCGGAAAAAGCGCCCCCCTGGATGGACGCCCAGCTCTCCTGGAGCTACGACCACCCCGGCGCCCTGGATACACCGGCCAAGCTCACCGCCACCGCCGCCGTGCACCTCCGGGAACTGGCGGAATACAGGGCCGGCGAGGAAGAGCCCCTGCCTTCTGCCATCCTGGCTGGCGACGGCGAGGATGCCCTGGACGCCGACTACGCCGCCCCGCCCCTTTTCATGGCCGGCGAAGAGACAAAATATGAGGGCACCTCCTTCGGCACCCTCATGCATAAGGCCATGGAAATGATCGATTTCACTGCGGTTCCTGCAGAGCCCGAAGCTATTGAAAATGCCCTCCGCCGGCTGGTGGAAAAAGGCGTATTCACAGAAGAGGAAGGGAAAATCCTTCTCTCCAGTAGGAGGAAACCTGCGCCCCTTTCCGCCCTCCTTGCCTTCGCCAGAGGCCCCCTGGCGGAAAAAATGAAAACCGCCTCCCTCATCCGCAAGGAAATGCCCTTCTCCATTCTCCTTCCTGCCCGTTCCTTCTATCCTGACTGTGAAGAAGGAGAAAACATCTTCCTTCAGGGCGTCATGGACTGCCTTCTGGAGTATGAAAAAGACTTCATCATCATCGACTACAAAACCGACCGTACCATGACGGAAGAAGAACTGAAAGAACACTACAAAATCCAGCTCCAGGTCTACGGCGAAGCGGCAGAAAAACTGCTGGGCAAACCGGTATCCCACCTCTACCTCTGGTCCTTTACCTACGGGAAGGCCATAGAAGTGGAGAAGATGTAATGGGCCCTTTGGCGACCCCGGGTTCACCAGTTCACTAATCCACCAGTTCACTAATCCACCAGTTCACTAGTCCACCAGCTCACTAAAAAAGAGCCCCTTTCGGGAGCTCTTTTTTATGTCTATCAGATACCCAGCGCTTCTTCCGCTGTAGCCGGCATTTCCGGCAGTGGGGTTTTGAACCATTTTTCATGGAGTTCGTTTAATGTGCCCTTCTGTTTCAGGTCTGCAATGGCTTTATTCACTTCCTGCTGCAGCTGTTTGTTGTCCTTGTTGAAGCCGAAGGCGAAGTACTGCACTTTGGAGTCCGGTACGTCCACCACCCGGAAGGCGCCTTTGCCGTCGGTGGCTACGAAGTAGTCCGCTGCCGGTTTGTCCAGGATGCCTGCCACGGCGCCGCCGGCTTTCAGTTCCATGACGATATCGGAGGAGTGGTCGAAGTTTCTCGTCTTCATGCCTTTATCCTGGGCGTAGTAGGCGGCGGTGGTGCCGACCTGTACCGCGATTTCCTGTCCTTTGTTCATATCGTCTACGGAGTGGATGTCACTGTCCGCTTTGGTAACCACAGCCAGCTTTGTTTCATAGAAGGGAGCCGCGAAAAGGATTTTTTCCGCCCTTTCTTTGGTGGCGGTCATGCCGGAGGCGGACATGTCCACTTCCTTGGACTGGAGGGAGGGGATGAGTCCGTCAAAAGCAATATTCCGAAATTCCACGTCCTTCCCCATTTCCTTGGCGACAGCCCTCACCACATCGATTTCATAACCGGTATAGTCCTTGCCGTCCTTTGTCTTGAATTCAAAGGGTACGTAGGTGGCATTAGTAGCCACTTTCAGTACGTTCTTCCCGGCGGGAGCAGAAGCAGCCTTTTTCTCTCCGCCGCAGCCTGCCATCATGCCCGCAGCGAGCACCAGGGCCGATGTAACCAATACGCCTTTTTTCCACAGTTTCATAAGAGCACCTCATTTTTATGCAATTTATACGAATTATGTAAATAATTATACACTTTCATACCCTTTCTGTCCACAAGAAAATCAGGCAGGAGACATATTCCTCTGCCTGGTTTCTTACTGTATGTTTCTGTTCAGTTCGTCCAGTGTTTCCGCAAAGCTGCCGGAGAAATGGTCCATGAACCAGTCCACTTCCTCCATGTGGAGGGCCTTCAGCTTTTCTTCCGTAGCCTTGAAGGCTTCCTTGAATTCGCTGTTGCCATCGCGGATTTCTTCCATGCATTTCAGGTAGGCGCTCATGGTATCCGCCGCCTTGGCCAGGGGCCAGAGGGGATCCTCTTCCATGTCCACCACGTAGGGCTTGTAGGAAGGCCGCAGACTTTCAGGCAGGGTACGGAGCAGTTTTTCCCGGGCCTGATCTTCGATTTTCTGGTACTGCTCCCGAAGGTCGCTGGTGAAATATTTCACCGGCGTAGGCATGTCCCCGGTGAAGACTTCGCTGGCGTCGTGGTAAAGGGCCAGCAGCGCCGCCCTTTCGGGATTAAGATTCTTATAGAAGATGTCCCTGCCGATCACCGCCAGGGCATGGGCAATCATGACGGTCTGGAGAGTGTGCTCCGCATCGTTTTCGGAAATGGAATTCCGCATAAGGCCCCAGCGGGAAATATATTTCAGCCGGGCCATGAAGGCAAAGAAAGGATAGTTCATTCCATGCGCCCCCACTTTTCTCCGTAGAACCAGAAATGGTGCACCGGGCCGTGTCCGTGGCCTACAGAATCCTCTGCCGCCTTGGCAATGGCCCCTTCCATGTATTTCTTTGCTTCTCCCACAGCCTCCGTGAGCGTGAATCCTTTTGCCAGCCCTGCCGCTATGGCGCTGGACAGGGTGCAGCCGGTGCCATGGGTATTTTCCGTGGAAATCCTCTTCCCTGAAAATACATGGAATTCCTTTCCATCATAGAGAATATCCCTGGCGTCCTCCACGCTGTGCCCCCCTTTCACCAGCACCGCTGAAGGCCCCAGTTTCATCAGGGCCAGGGCCGCTTCCTTCATGTCCTCTTCATTTTGAATGGAAAGGCCTGACAGCACCTTCGCCTCCGGTATGTTGGGAGTGATGACTGTGCTTATGGGAATGAGCTTTTCCTTATAAACGGCTATGGCCTCTTCTTCCAGCAGCACGGCGCCGCTGGTGGCCACCATGACGGGATCCACCACCAGAGGCACCTTTTTCCCTTTAAGGAAATCGGCCACCGTCTCCACGATGGGAGCAGAAGAAAGCATGCCTGTTTTCACCGCCTTTGGCGGAATGTCATCAAAAACCGCCTCCAGCTGGGACTTCACCATATCCACCGGTGTATTCACCACCATGGAGACGCCCTTCGTGTTCTGGGCGGTCAAAGCGCAGATACAGCTCATGCCGTAGGTACCAAGGGCCGCAAAGGTCTTGAGATCCGCCTGGATGCCGGCGCCGCCGGAAGAGTCGGAACCGGCCACTGTCAATACGGGAATCATGGCTTATCCCTCCTTCTTCAGCTGGCGAAGGCCGGAGGTGAAATAGCCGATGAGCTTACCCTGGTTCCACTTCAGGTCATAGTCAATCACCGCAATGCCTGCCAGGTCAAACTTCACTGCCGCGCTGCAGATGGTGAGCAGGTAGGACTGGAGGAAAGGATGATGGCTTACCAGTGCAATGGGAGAACCGTCCTGCAGCAGATGATTCCTCACCATCTGCCAGTTCGGCTGGAGAAGCTCCTCTGCCGTATGGATTTCCTCGGCAAAACATTCCTCCGCCAGAATGCCCGCCGTCTGCCTTGTTCTCACATAGGGAGAGGTAAAAATGCGGATGGGATTTTCCTTAAGAAATCTGGCCAGAATGCGGGAGGACCGACGGGCCTGCCGCATGCCCTTAGGCGTAAGGCTCCTTTCCCTGTTTTCCATATCCTCCGTCTGGGGAACCGCTTCCCCGTGACGCATCAAAATAATATACATAAGTCTCCCTCCATTCCTTATTCCTTACTTTCCGAATCCCTGCCTACGGAGTAGGCATCTTTTTCCTTGCCGCTTCTTGCGTACTTCACAGACGGATTCTTACCCACCGTGGTGTAGGTCTGCTCCACAGGAGAACCGTTGGCCAGCACCTTGGAAATCACCACCCGGCCGTCCTTGATATGCACCAGGGCGGTAAGGTCATTTTTCATGCGGGTTTCTGTCTTCTTGCCCGTCTTGTCCTTCAGCTGTACCCGTTCCGACAGCTCCACCACCGACAGCTTCTTCAGCTGCTCCGGCAGCATGTACATACGGTCAGCAGGGAAATTGAAATGCACCAGACCGTCGGATGCGGAAATCACCCGGGTAATGATATACATACCGCCGGGCTTCCTGTCCGACGCGCCGGTAAGCTCCATCATACCCTCGCTGTTCTTATCAAAGGACAGGTAGATTTCCTGCCCCTTCTCCGGCGTCACAGACCCCTTCCAGGGTGCTTCGGTGAGGGGAATGTAAATGGGGAGATAATTTCTTCCATAAAAATCCCCTTTGAAATCAATGGCCGCCGGAACTTCGTACTCCGCCCCATCCAGCATGGTGGACCGGTAATCCCCCCGGATCCAGAACAGGGCGCCCGCCTCAATCACAAAAACCAGAGCCAGCAGGATCAGAGATAATTTTTTGGATATCATCGGGACCCCTCCTCTCCCTGCTCTTCCTTATCCCTATGGACAGGCGTCTTCTTTTTGGACGGAAGATACATGAAATAGCAGATTACCGCCGCCGCAAGACCGATACCCAGGAAGAAAAGCCCCCTCTGGGTAAAGGTGAGGGCCGAATCGATGACCCGTATGGCGCCGTCACCGGCCAAAAGGAACACCCCCGCCCAGCTCTGCACCGTCCGGTCTGTGAAAAGCCCCCGGAGAATAACGCCTCCCGCCAGAATGCCGGCATACACAGAAACAATGATGGCAGGCAGGGCACCGGAAGTTTCAAAAATAGACACCACAGCAGAAAGGCCCATCACAAAGGGCGTAAGCCCCGCCAGCACCGAAAGCCATTCCTTTTTCAGTGCGATGCGGAAAAGGAGCACCCCGTCCGCCGCCAGAAACAGGAGGAAAATGAACCACAGAGCGTAGCTTCCGGAAATATCCGCCCATACCGCCCCGTAGGAACCTTCCAGCAGCACCGCAAAAACCGCAATGCCGCCGAAGAAGCGGAGCGCATCGGCCCCCAGGCCGTAGGAACGGAAAAGTCCGCCCGCCATCCAGGTCAGCGCCGCCGCCAGGGAGAAGAAAATGGTCTGCCACAGCATATTTCCTGCAGACCAGAAAATGAGGAGCAGGATACCTACCGCCCACACCCAGGAAAAGCACACCACCGCCCTGTCCCGATGGCTTCTGAGCAGATGACCCAGAAGCCCCAAAGCCAGGAACATGTAAATCCAGGACGCCGCCTCCGGCCATCCCCTCACCGGCGCACTGTAGAAAATGCCCACCGACACAATCATATAAATAATGCCCATGCCCGCTGACTCCGTCACCACCGTCATGATGAGAAGGAGAAAGGCGGTAAAGGCCAGCGCGCTGTACAAATCAGAAGACAGCTTGAACGAGTCCCCTACCATCCAGAAAGCGCCTATCAAACATATCCCGTGGAGAGAAGCCGCCGCCTCCCGCAGAAAGACAGGGAACCTGTGAACCGGCCCTGAAGTTTTCTTCCGAAGAGGCAGGGCCTCCTCCCCATCCTCCTTTTCTTCCGGCAGCGGTTCCTTCTTTTTCTCAAAACCGCCGAAGGCCCCCCGGTCCACCAGCACTACCACCGCCATCAGCAGAAAAGACACCGCCAGCGGCGCCAGAGCCAGCAGGAACCGCTGATCCTGGTCCAGCCCGCTCCAAAGACTGGCGCAGAGGAAGAAAATCCCTCCGATAATGCATACCGCAGCCAGAATAAACAGCGCCTCCCTGTAAGCCGCACTGTCCTGCCTTTTATACCGGGAAAGTATCTTCTTTCCCGCATCCTCTGTAATGACCTCTTCCTTCACCCAGTGAGGAATCTCCTGCTTCAACCAGCTTCGATTCGACATACCTATCACATCCCGATTCATTTTATTCCACGGCAGCCGGAACTGCCTATCCATTCATTTACTTCCTCCTTTATTCTATACAACCGCAGGGAAAAAAGCTATTACTTCATGACTATCCATATAGAAACAGCACTGGCGAAGTCCCCTCGGAAATCCTGCAGGCGCCCATCCATGGAGCAGGAGGGAGGGGATGGAAAGGAGGCTGCTTCGCTTCAGTGCACTGAAAAATGGAAAACAAAGAGCATAACGGCCAGGGGTAAAATGAGGGGCAGGACTGAATGCCTGCCCTGTAGTATGTTCTTTTCCATGCAAAAAGGCTTCACAGATGTATGTGAAGCCTTTTTGTGGTGCCGATTTACCATGAAGCTGCACGTCGGGATGATGCAGGGACAGGCAGCATGCCATCATTTGAAGAATTTTTAGGAGAATACGGGAGCAATAAAAAACTGTAAGGAAATGATTCATATTTCCTCACAGTTCTTTTTTATTTCACAATAAGAACGGGGCATTTGGAGCGGCTCACCATGTAGCTGGATACGGAGCCCATGAAAATGCCTTTCAGGGGGCCAAGGCCGCGGCTGCCCATGACTACCAGGTCGCAGCCCTTTTCTTCTGCCATATTGAGAAGCACCGGTCCCGGAGATCCCACTTCGTACAGTTCTTCGTGGGCAACGCCTTCCGGAATCATGGCGGCCGCTTCTTTCAGATCATCTTTGCACTGTTCTTCCAGATCTTCCGAAAGCTTCGTGGTGAGACAGCCTTCGGCAATGGATACCTGGTCGAAGTTGCTCATGGCAGACACCATATTGCACACAGAGGCAATATAGAGGGTGGTGCCGTCTCCTGCCTTTGCCAGGTCTATGGCATGGAGAAGTGCTTTTTTCGCATGGTCGGAACCATCATAGGGAACCAGAATTTTTTTATACTTTAACATAAAACCCCCACCTTTCTTTTCCTGTGAAACGGGGAATCTTTTCTTTTCCTTATTATATCATACGCAGGAAAGGACAGGAAAGCGGAACGGTTTCATTCCCGCTGAAGAATTTTCTAAAAGATGAAGGTGTCGTTTTCCGGTTTTACTTTTTTATTGTGGAAGGGCACCACCAGGCCCATGTCGTTCTCCGCCTTCAGGCCTTCCATTTCCTGCCATGTAAGATGGTTGGGCCAGAGGGCAAACTTGGCCCGTCCGTTTTCGAAGAAGGAGCGAGCTTTGCCATAGCCGTGGATGCTTCCGGTGAGGAGCACTCCCATGTCCGGATGAGCCATGATAAGTTCCCTGCTGGAGGCCCGGGAGAGCTGGGCGTCGGTGAGGAAATAGATATTTCCTTTTTCTATGGTTTCATTATCCCAGCGCTGGAAAATGGAAAAGGGAAGCTCCGTGATTTCATCATGAACGAAATATTTCCGGTGCCCCAGGCGGAGCCATTCGTCATAAAGTTTGGGAGCCATGCAGATGCCATGGCCTCTGCCGAAGGTGCGGTGAAAGAGGATGCCCATGGAAAGGCCTCTGCCGTAATGGGGAACCGGCATGAGGAGGGGTGCGTCGTCCTTCATAAGGGCGGCGGCCTTTTCCACCACCTGTTTCCTCAGGTCGTCTCCCCGGTCTCTCCGGCTGTAGGCGGCATCAATCACCGCCATGTCGGCGTGAATGCCCCGCACCGAATCGCAGCGGTAGAAGGTATCATTTTCCCGGTAGTCGCCGGAGAAGAAGAGGCTGCGCCCTTCCATGGAAATAAGGAACCATACGGCGCCGGCACAGTGGCCCGTGCGTCCCCATTTCACTGTAAAGCCCGGTTCCAGCTCCAGCTCCGGCGCCGTGGAGTCCAGGATCATGGTGTTCCAGGGCTTGTAGTGAAGCTGCCGGTAGGTCTGGTTGGACATGAGCACCGGGCCGTCAAAGCCCTGCTTTACCAGATATTCGATGGCGCCAGTGTGGTCCCGGTGGGAGTGGGTAATGAAAAGGTACTCCGCCTTGTGAATCTGCTCCGGCATAATGTCCGGAATGCGGTCCAGCCCGTCGGTGGAGGTTCCCGCGTCTACAATAAAAGCGTGGCGGTCTCCCTCTACGTAGAAACAGTTTCTTCCTTCATCGCCGCATCCACCTGCTATAAAAAGCTGCATATCTCCATCTCCATCAGGGCCTGCTTACGGCCCGTTTATTTGATTGAAGTGCGCTGCAGCCGGTGTACCGCCGACTGTTTCCTACAAATCCGCACTTTCGTATCATAAAAACAGATAAAAGGAGCCCCGCCGAAAAAGCGAGGCTCCTTTGCTTCCTATGTTATTAGGATTATTATATAATTTTTACTCTTCTTTGTAAAGGAAATATCTATCAGTAGGATGTTTTGGATACACGATAGAGAGCGACGTAAATGTCTTCCGCCTCATCTGCCGGATCTTCAAAATTTCCCGGAAGCGGGGCTGCTTTGCCGTCGGGGGTATAGGCTCCTTCCAGCTTGTTCAGGATGCGGTACTTGATTTTCTGCCCCAGCTGGTCTGCCCCTACGGCGGTGTCGTACTGGAGGATGTAGTCCACCATGCGGTAATTGCCGTAGTCCGGCCAGGTAAGGGGATGCTTGTACACTTCCGCATAGAGGGTGGCGCGGATAACAGGAAGTTCGCCGGCAGAGGCCGGATCCCTTTCAATGGTGTCTGCGTCTGCATAAATCCTTTCCTCGTCGGAGGTATAAACTACCACATATTTATTGTAATCATTCATCATCTTGTCCGATGTGGGCACCTTGGCCGCCATGGCCGCACCGGGAATCAGGGCACAGGCCAGTGCCAGAGCTGCTAATTGTTTCTTCATTGCATATCCTCCTTTTGAATACCAGTCATTTTTAAGTCTATTATACCCTATGAAAGAAGAAATTGGCAAAATCGGGAAAAGAGTATTGTCAATTATTGTTATTTTATTTCATAAATGTGCTTGACAATAATCGTAAACCGTTGTATTATATAGTCGTAAACAAAAAGGAAATCACCATTGGCCGTGGTGGTTCCACTCATTGTTACCAATCTTTCTCAACAATCCAACGTCTCCAAAAAAGCCTCCCGCAAGGGAGGCTTTAGACGTGTATGGGAGATGAGTGGGCCAGCGGGCTAGTGAGCTAGTGTGGGCTGGTGAGCTGGTGATCCGGTGAGACAGCTTTCCGCTATCTGCTGTCCGCCGACTGGCATTTAACGGCTGCTGTACCACTAACGTCATGCACCGAGATTCTTCGCCCGGGGTCAGAATGACGAGTCCGGCGGGAAAGGGAACGCGAAGCGGTATACATATTCATCGCCGAAGGCGATACCTTCCCCCTGAGCGCAGCGATGCACAGCGAAC
>DCJJ01000164.1:124588-127254 GCA_002320515.1 Dialister sp. UBA1703
GAAAATCCAGTGAGTCAGTGACAGCAGAGGATGCAGGAGCGCCAGCGACGCACAAATCATAGTGAGTCGTTTCCCCTGTGGGGACACAACCTTTCTACACAACCTGCCGCCTTTAGGCGGCCACAACCTTCAGCCGCGCAGCGGCTGTCACCCCTTCCCCTCTGAACCTTTTTCTATACTATTACTTCAATTCAGCCGTGCAGTGGGGGCAGCGGGTGGCATCATCGGCAATGACTTCTTTGCAGAAGGGGCATTTTCTCGGTTCCTTGGCCGGCGCCTTCGGGAAGAAGCGGTTGATCTGCTTTACCACGATGAAAATGGCGAAAGCTACGATGAGGAAGTCGATGACATTGTTCAGGAACTGGCCGTAGGCAATGACGGGGATTCCCATTTCCTTGGCTTCTGCCATGGTGGAAACGGGCACGCGGGACAGGGGCAGGAAGAGGTTGGAGAAGTCGATGCCTCCCAATGCATAGCCCAGAGGCGGCATGATGATGTCGCTTACCAGGGAGGAAACGATCTTCCCGAAAGCAGCGCCGATGACAACGCCGACTGCCATGTCTACCACATTACCGCGAAGAGCGAAATCTTTGAATTCTTTCAGCATGCTCATGAAATAAGAGCTCCTTTCTCACGATGAGAACACTATACATATTTATATCAATATATCACAATTTCCTCCGGCTGTACAATAGAATCTTGGAGGGAATTTCTTCTTTTCATCCGGTTTCACCACAGGAAATACACTTTTTTCAGCGTCCTGCAAGAATGATTATGTGTCATATCTAAAAGCACTCCTATGCTGATTTCTCAAGAATATATCTGCACGCCCCTAAAGATGTTATAATATAATCAGATAATCGAATAATTAATCATTTTATACGGTCCGGCCCGGATGCCGGGAAATCTTCCCCTCCGGGCAATCATGCAAAGGAGGAGATTTTTTTATGTTCCGTTTTACCCTGCCAAGAGATATTTATGTAGGTTACGGCGCCATTGAGAAACTGGCCGTGCTGAAAGGCCATAAGAAAGCCTTTATCTGCACCGGCGGCCACTCCATGCGCCGCGGCGGTTTTCTCCAGAAGGTAGAAAAGGTACTGCAGGACAGCGGCCTCAAACCCCGGACTATGGAGGGCATTGCTCCGGATCCTTCCATTGAGGCCGTCAAAGAAGGCGCCAAGGCCATGGAGGAATTCCAGCCTGATGTCATCATTGCCATCGGCGGCGGCTCCCCCATCGACGCAGCCAAGGCTATGTGGGTTTTCTATGAACATCCGGAACTCACCTTCGACGATGTGAAAAAGCCTTTCTCCCTGCCGCCCCTCCGGCAGAAGGCCATTTTCGTGGCCATCCCTTCCACCTCCGGCACCGCCACTGAGGTGACTTCTTTCTCCGTCATTACGGACTATTCCACCGGCATCAAGTATCCTCTGGCCGATTTCAACCTGACGCCGGATCTGGCCATCCTTGATCTGGATATTCCTCTCACCATGCCCAAGACCCTCACCGCCCACACTGGCATGGATGCCCTGACCCACGCTACCGAGGCCTATGTTTCCACCTTCGCCAACGGCTTCACCGACCCTCTGGCCAAGCAGGCAGTATCCGATATTTTTGACAATATCCTGGAATCCTACCACGGCGATAAGGAAGCCAGAGGCAAAATGCATATCGCCCAGTGTCTGGCAGGCATGGCCTTCTCCAACGGCCTTCTGGGCATCACCCACTCCCTGGCCCACAAGATCGGCGCTGTCTTCCACATCCCTCACGGCTGCGCCAATGCCATCCTCCTGCCCTATGTGATTCAGTACAACAAAAAGGCCTGCATGAGCCGGTATGCAGAGCTGGCCCGCAACGCAGGCCTTCCGGGCCACACCGACGCCCAGCTGGTACTGTCCTATGAAGACGCCATCCGCCGCCTGGATTCCATGATGGATATCCCCCTCTCCCTTGCGGATTACGGCGTTCCGGAAGAGCTGTATCTGGAAAAGAAAGAGTCCATCGCCCACAACGCCGTGCTTGACGCCTGCACTCCGGAAAATCCCCGCAAGGTGGATGATGAAACCATGGGCAGAATTCTGGAATGCGCCTACTACGGGAAACCGGTGACCTTCTGATTGTACGAAGGAAGGGGAATGAAAAGGGGCTTTGGAAATGTTTGAACCATTTCCAAAGCCCCCTTTTTCTAAAAAGTAAAGGAGCAGGGAAGAAATGTGATATTTCTTCCCTGCTCCTTTTTTGGTGCGAGCGAAGGGACTCGAACCCTTATGCATAAAGCGCAGGATCCTAAATCCTGTGCGTCTACCAGTTCCGCCACGCTCGCATGGACAGATTCTATTATATAAGAGAAAACCTGCAGGGTCAAGAAATTCCATGAGCCGGAAAAAGGGAAAAGAAAAACAGTTCCCGGATTTGGAGGAGGATGAAAAAAATAGATCTTTCTTGCTGGGGGAACTGTTTTTGACAAGGTCAGGCAGGATTTCCTGCACCTTTATTTTACACCTTTTTTGAGATGATTTATCAAAAATCTATGATAGTGATTTTTTATAAAGAGGTATAAATTTTTTGTCGGGCCGCGCAGGGCTCTTAAGAATGACCGACCTTTGTCCGGAAGGTTCTTAAGCTTGACAGCGGCTCTGCCGCTAAGGAAGCGCTGATTAAATCAT
>DCJJ01000164.1:127278-128753 GCA_002320515.1 Dialister sp. UBA1703
AGGAAGCCCATGACGAAACAGTGCATAAAGATTCTTATAAAAGAAAACTCTATGAATTAATCAGTGCTTCCCTAACACCCCAGCCCACTCCCCTCACACATGAATATCCCCTTTAACGTCGGCCAGGGTGAAGGTATCCAGTTTATCTTCCAGTGCTTTCTGGGCTTCGTGGAGACGGCCGTCCAGGGCGTGGTGGATGTCCCTTCCTACGGGGCATTTGGGATTGGGGTGTTCATGGAAGCGGAAGAGGCCTTCTTCTTTCAGGTTTTCTGCTGTGAGGTACACGTCAAGAAGGGTGATTTCTTCCGGCTTTTTGGCCATGAAGGTACCGCCGGTGCCGCGGTGGACGGTAATCATGCCGGCTCCCTTCAGACGGGACAGGAGACGACGGATGATGACGGGGTTCACTTCGATGCTGCCGGAGAGCACGTCGCTGGTGACCTTTTCTTTATCCTGGTACAGGGCAATGTAGGCGAGCATATGGATAGCAATGGTAAATTGACTGGAAATCTGCATGGTTCCTCCTCGATTCAATCATAATTTATTCTTATCATAGCAGATTAGGGAAATAAAAGTAAGGCAGGCTTATGAAAAGCCCGCCCCTTTTTCCCTTTTGTATTAAGGAAGCACTGATTAATGAATCACTGCGAAGCCGCCGGTCCAGGAAATCTTTTCACGAGCTGCCAGGGAAATCTGCAGGAATCCAAGGGCTTCCATTTCACGGGCCCGTTTCAGGGAGCCTGCATCTACCACGGAAAGGCCGCTGCCTTCCAGCGCTTCTGCCAGGGTCTTCTTGGCTTCCTCAGAGTCCGATGCCGCCAGCACTACCGCCGGTTCTTTATCTCCCACTTTTCCTGCTGCCAGGACGCCGGCGAATGTGGTATTGAAGGCTTTGACCACCAGAGCCTCCGGCACCTTTTTCTGGATTTCAGCAGCAGCGGAGGAATCGGCCAGAACCACCAGGCCGTCGAAGGTATCAAAATTGACGGGGTTCGTAATATCGACCAGTACCTTTCCTGCCAGTTCGTCCTTATGGGCGGCAAGGATGCTGTCTACAGCGCTATAGGGTACTGCCAGCACCACCACATCCCCTAAGGATCCCTTGAAATCGCGGCCTCCATAGGTCACCCTGTTTCCTGCTTTTTCAAAATTGCCGCCGATGGCCTTTCCCATATTGCCTTTGCCAAAAATTGTAATTTCCATCATATTTCCTTCTTTCTGTAAAAATCATCGCTCCTGTATGGAACGCTGTACATGTAATTCTTGCTGTTACAATTAATATATCATGTACTCTTACATCTGTCAATAACTATATCGGAATTTCTTCATATCTCTTTTCCCCAAGCAAAAGGAGCTGTGAAAAAATGATTTACATTTTTTCACAGCCCCTTTTGTATATATAAATTTTCACGGAAATTGGCCCAATAACAGTCTGCTCCCTGCCTCTACGTCATTTCGAGCGATGCTGCATGTAG
>DCJJ01000164.1:128785-138984 GCA_002320515.1 Dialister sp. UBA1703
GGATGATAATGCCTTTTGTTCTATCGAGACTCTGAGCCCGCAATCTCCCGCCGCTATGTGGTTTATACTATCGTGGAATGAGATTTCTCCACTCCACTTCGCTGCGGTCGAAATGACATGGGCCTTGGGAAAAAGGCAGAGCTCTGATGGAAGCTCTGTCCATTCTCCCTATCCTTTTTAATCAGTTATTTTTCTTTGGGAACCATGTCTTCCGCTCTCAGGGTGCCTGCCTTGCGCCGCTGTGCAAATTCTGCGGTAGCGGTGAAGAGGACGTCGCTGGAGCTGTTCAGCGCCGTTTCGCAGGCATCTTCCAGTACGGAAATAATGAATCCTACAGCCACTACCTGCATGGAAATATCATTTCCAATGCCGAAGGAGGCGCAGGCCACCGGAATCAGGAGGAGGGAGCCCCCTGCCACGCCGGAGGTGCCACAGGCGCCGACGGAGGAAACGATGCAAAGCAGGAAGGCCGTGGGCAGGTCGATGGCAAGGCCCAGGGTGTGAGCCGCTGCCAGAGCCAGCACGGAAATGGTGATGGAAGCGCCGGCCATATTGATGGTGGCTCCCAGAGGAATGGAAATGGTATAAATATCGGGATTCAGTCCCAGTCTTTTGCAGAGGGACAGGTTCACCGGAATATTGGCGGCGGAACTTCTGGTAAAGAAGGCGTAAACGCCGCTGCCCTTCACCGCAGCCCATACCAGGGGGTAGGGATTCTTGCGGGTTTTCAGGTAAACGATGAACGGGTTCATGACGAAGGCTACCAGACCATAGGAAACGATGAGCACTCCCAGAAGCTGGGCATAGCCCAGAAGGGCTTCCAGCCCCGCGCTTCCGACGGAATCGGCCACCAGGCCCATAATGCCCAGGGGCGCAAAATGGATGACCCAGCCCACCATTTTCGTAATGGCAGCAGCAATATCATTGAGGCAGGTTCTTGTCACATCACCGGCCACAGACCGAAGGGCAATCCCAAGAATCACCGCCCAGGCCAGGATGCCGATGTAATTGGCGTTCATAAGGGCGGAAACCGGATTATCCACAATGCTCAGGATGAGCGTATGAAGCACTTCCACAATGCCGCTTGGCGGAGCCAGTTTCGCATCCGGTGCCACCGTGAGATTCAAAGTGGTGGGGAAAAGGAAGGACATGCCCACCCCTACAAGAGACGCGCAGAAAGTGGCAATCATGTACAGCTCGATAATCGGCTGAATGCTGTTTTCCTTGCTTTCCTTCTTCTGGGCCATGGCATTCATGACAAGGAAGAACACCAGAACCGGTGCCACCCCTTTCAATGCCTTGACGAATAAGTCACCAAAAATCTTCACCACCGGAATCACCGGCTGGAAAAACAGGGCAATCACGATACCGATGATAAGCCCCAGGGCGATCTGCTTAATCAGCGCCACGCCGGTTACCCATTTTTTAATTGTTGTAAGCAAAATAAACCTCCTGCACACCCCAAAATATAAATTCCGTCCTCCTACAGACAGAAAGGGCAGCTTCCCGCTGCCGCACAAAAAGAGGGAAAGACTCCTCCTGGACAGGAATTCTTTCCGTGAACAATTACAGTATACAACGCTCCTGTATCTCTTGCAATCAGTTTATCTTTAAATGCTTTTTTAGCATGGGTATGCATGAGGTGAAATTGAACGCCAAGGGTTCAAAGGGTTCAAAGGGGGCACCCTTCGGGCGCAAGGTTCTTAAGATTGACCGACCTAAAGGCCGGAGGGTTCTTAAGTTTGACGGGCCTACGGCCCGAGGGTTGTGGTATCGCCCTGCGGGCAATGATTATAAAGTCAGCGTTACGGGACTTGCTTTTGTGTCACCAGCGGTGCATGGCGAAGTGCCCGTGTCCCCTTCCTCTGGAAGGGGGGCGCCGTAGGCGACGGAGTATAGCGGCTTTTCGTAAGGGACGCAGTGATTCAGTCGTTATCAGATTTCATTCTTGCATTTTGGCTCAATACTGCGTCATAAGCCTCCTTAAATAGCCATAGCTATTTAAGGAGGCTTATGACGCAGTATTGGGCCAAAATGCATATGAAATCTGATTCTGCGGCTGAATCAGTGCGTCCCGCAAAAAGCCAAGGCCCTGCAGGGGCCTGTTATGAGCCATTGGTAATGCCGCCTGTCGGCGGCGCCTTTGCCGGGCAAAGGCCTATCCTCACCGCTCCGCGGAGCTCCTTCCAAAGGAAGGAGCCTGACGTTACGTGCTCACCTTTCCGCCCCATATTTACTGTCTGACCTTCTAAAAATTCTCACTAAAAAAACTCCCCGGAGGGAGTTTTTTTAGTTCCTTATTCTTCGTCTTCCGGAAGTTCTGCGTTGGTGTACACTTCCTGTACATCGTCCAAGTCTTCCAGTTCAGCGGTCAGGTGGGACATGGTCTGGGCTGCGTCGCCTTCCAGTTTGACGTAGTTGTCAGGCACCATGGCCACTTCGGATGCTTCTACCGGGATGCCTTCTTTTTCAAGGACATCGGATACGGTAAGGAATTCTTCCGGGGTGGTGGTGATTTCGTAGCTGTCTTCGGTGGAGGAGACGTCTTCTGCACCGGCGTCAAGGGCTACCATCATGACTGTGTCTTCGTCGGCAGCTTCTTTGCTGACGATGATGGAGCCTTTTTTCTTGAACATCCAGGATACGCATCCCGGAGTGCCTACGGAGCCGCCGTGATGGGTGAAGGCATGACGGATGTCAGCGGCCGCCCTGTTTCTGTTATCGGTGTTGCATTCAACGATGACTGCTGCACCGCCGGGGCCGTAGCCTTCGTAGGTGACTTCATCGAAGCCTGCACCGCTGGCAGCACCTACGCCTTTGGCGATAGCTCTCTGAATGTTTTCCTTAGGCACATTGTTCTGCTTTGCCTTGGTGAGGGCCAGCTTCAGACGCATGTTGCCTACAGGATCACCGCCGCCCATGCGGGCTGCAATGGTGATTTCCTTGGAAATTTTGGTGGTAATTCTGGCGCGGATGGCATCGGTTTTGCCTTTTTTGCGCTTGATGTTTTCCCACTTGGAATGTCCGGACATAGTAAGTTATTCCTCCTTTTTATTCCACCAGGGTTCGCCCAGAAGGCGGTCGAGGATGATGGCCACGGCGCTTCTCACGCAGAGGTGGTTGTAAGTGCCGGCGCCATAAATCGGTTCCACAATGTAATCAAATTTCTTCATCATTTCTTTGGTCATGCCGAAGCCTGTGCCGAAGAGGATGAAGATGGGGGTATCCTCGCTGTGGATTTTCCTCCGCATGGCTGCGTAGGAGATAGTATTGGGATACACCCTGGCGTCGGTGGTGACAATAGCCGGTTTTTTGCCGGTTTCTTTTTCAATCCATGAAATCGCATCTTCCAGTGTGGGAACCAGTTCGGTTTCTTCAAAGGCTTCTTTGCGATTGGCATTGTAGTGTACGCCGCCGCCTGTTTTCCAGTGATTCATGATGCGAAGGGCCATTTCACGCTGTGCTTCCACAGGATGCACGATGAAATATTTTTTCACGTCATAGGTTTTTGCCGTTCTGGCAATGTCATGGAGGTCGTAATTGGTCAGTGCCGTGGTGACGACTTCCATGTGTTTGTTGTAAATAGGATAGTGGATGAGACCTATGTATACAGGTGCCATAGTCACTCCTCCTTTTCTTCCCTGATTTCCGCCATGAGTTTTTTGTCTTCTTTGGAGAGCTCCTGCCCTTCCAGAAGGTCGGGGCGGTATGCCATGGTGCGGCGGAGGGCTTCTTTTCTTCTCCACCGGGCAATATTGGCATGGTGGCCGGACAGAAGGACGTCCGGTACTTTCCATCCGTTGTATTCCGCCGGTTTGGTGTACTGAGGATATTCCAGGATGGGTTCGTAGAAGGAGTCGCTGGCTGCGCTCCCTGCATCTCCCAGGACGCCGGGCACCATGCGGGCTACGGCATCGCTGATGACCATGGATCCCAGCTCGCCGCCGGTAAGCACGTAGTCTCCGATGGAGATGAGTTCGTCTGCCAGGTGTTCCTCCACCCGGTGGTCCACGCCTTCGTAGTGGCCGCAGATGAGCACCAGATGGTCATAGTCTCTCTGAAGTTCTTTCGCCTTGTCCTGGTTGAAGGTCTTTCCTGCCGGTGACAGGAAGATGACCCGGTCCCTCGGGCCTTTTTCGGGGAGAACGTGATGGCAGGCATCAAAAAGCGGCTGGCACATCATCAGCATGCCTGCCCCGCCGCCGTAAATGGTGTCATCCACCTGTCTGTGGCGGCTTTTGGTAAAGTCTCTGGGATTGGTCACAGCCATTTCTATAAGTCCCGCTTCCAGGGCCCGTTTGATCATACTCTGGTGAAAGAATGCTTCCACGAATTCCGGAAACAGGGATAATATATCAATTTTCAAGATGACAGCCTCGCAGCGGCTTTCCGCCGCCTGCCTCTTTCCGGTAAAGGATGGGCAGCCGGCACACAGGGTAAAACTATTCCCACTCCGGCAGGCGCACCGTCATACGTCCTGCCTCGACATCAATGGAGAGAACGCATGACGGTATGGCCGGAATCAGGATTTCCTTCCCTTCCGGTGTGCTGATGGAGTACACATTGTTGGCTCCGGTTTCTATGATTTCCTTCACAGTCCCCACAGCCTTTCCGTCTTCCGTCACTACTTGAAGCCCTATGAGCTGGAAGTAGTAGTAGGACCCTTCTTCCCTTTGGGGAAGTTCCGAGAAGGGGGCTTCCACCAGTTTGGAAATCAGGGTTTCTGCCATGTTCCTGTCATCCACCCCTTCCACATGAAGGATGTATACATTCTTATGGGGGCGGGCGGAGAGGAGACGGCAGGGTTTCCCTCCGATATAGATGGTTTTGAGCTTTTTAAATATCTCCGGCCTGTCCGTATCGGGAAGAATACGCAAATCACCCCGCACACCATGCGGGGCTACGATTCGGCCGACGATTATCATTTCATCGGGTTTCATATCAGTTGCGGAAAGCGATGATCTTTCCATCTTCCACCAGGATCTCGCCGCCGGTTAAGGCGTTCATGTCATCCCCCACATGGACGGTGACGATCCGGTTCATGGGCTGACGGTTCAGTTCAGCACCGATAGCCAGCTTTTCCAGATGTTCCTTGTCAGCATTCAGCTTATCCTTCACCTGCTGCATACGGGCTTTCTGGGCTTCGTACTGGGCACGGAGAGGAGCGACGGCCTGAATGTTGATTTTGGCCTGTTCAGCCAGCTTGCCATTCGCTTCAAATTCCAGCTGTGCCATATCATGTTCGACACGGCTGATATTCTGCCCGATTTCATTGAGCAGAGTGGTCTTTAATGTCTCGGTGAGCTTGGATTTCACAGCTACCGGGACAAGAATCTGCATTTCTTCCATTGAGGCACCTCTCAAATAATATCCACAGCCACCTTGCGGTTTTCACGCAGGGCGCCTGCTTTGACAACGGTGCGGATTGCATTGGCAATGCGGCCTTTTCTGCCGATGACCTTGCCCATGTCTTCCGGGGCAACATGGACCTGATAAATCTCCAGGCTGCCCTTTTGGACTACGGTAACGGAGACGGCATCAGGGTTCTTTACCAGAGCCTTGACAAGTGTTTCCACTAATTCTTTCATACGCGGCCCCCATTATTTCTTTGCTTCTGCAAACTTAGCAAGGATGCCATTCTTTCTGAGGATAGAACGAACGGTGTCGGTCGGCTGTGCGCCTTTTCCAAGCCAGGAAAGAACCTTTTCTTCATCGATCTTTACCGGAGCGTCCAGTTTAGCCGGGTCGTACCAGCCGATGGTATCAGCAGGAGCGCCGTTTCTTGCTTCTCTGGAATCGATAACTACGATACGGTAGAAAGGATTCTTCTTAGCACCCATACGGGTCAAACGAATTTTTAACATGAAATTCACCTCCTTGAATTGGTCTCGATTATTTATGGAACATCCCGGGGAAACCGGAAAGATTTCCCAACTTGGATGGATTTATCTTCTTGCCCTTCATCTTCTTCATGGTCTTCTGCATTTCCGCAAACTGCTTCATCATGCGGTTCACATCCTGGATCTTCACGCCGGCGCCGTTGGCAATGCGCTTACGGCGGCTGCCGTTCAGGATCTTCACATTCGCCCTTTCTGCAGGGGTCATGGAAAGGATGATGGCTTCAATATGCTTGACTTCCTTGCCGTCCAGGTCGATATCCTTCAGCTGATCCTTGAACTTGCCCATGCCCGGGAGCATGCCCAGGATGGACTGGAAGGAACCAAGCTTTCTCACCTGCTTCAGCTGACGCAGGAAATCGTCCAGCGTGAATTCACCCTTCCGAATCTTTCCTGCCGCATCCTTCAGGGATTCGGCATCCATATTTCTCTGGGCCGTCTCGATCAAAGTTTCCAGATCGCCCAGATCCAGGATACGTCCCGCCATGCGGTCCGGATGGAAATCTTCCAGCCCGCCGTCCAGTTTTTCGGAAACGCCAATCATTTTGATGGGCTTACCGGTGACTGTCTTGATGGAAAGAGCAGCACCGCCTCTGGCATCGCCGTCCATCTTTGTCAGGATGGTCCCGTCAATGCCAAGGTTTTCATCAAAGGCCTTGGCCGTAGTCACCGCATCCTGGCCGGTCATGGAGTCCAGCACCAGCAGGATTTCCTGGGGATGCACCTCAGCCTTGATATTCCGAAGCTCCGCCATGAGCTTCTCATCAATGGTGAGGCGCCCGGCGGTATCGAGAATGACAATGTCCCGGTTATAGGACCTGGCCGTATCCACTGCGTAGGACGCAATGTGTACAGGATCCACATTCGGCGGCATGCGGTACACCGGCACGTCCGTCTGCTGGCCTAAAACCTCCAGCTGCTTGATAGCTGCCGGACGGTACACGTCGCAGGCTGCCAGAAGCGGCCGGTGGCCCTTCTTCTTGAACATAAGCGCCAGCTTGCCGGCGGTGGTGGTCTTGCCGGCCCCCTGCAGCCCTACCAGCATGATCACCGTCATGCCCGTAGAAGACAGGGTAATCTTGCTCTGGGTGCCCCCCAGAAGCTCCGTCAGCTCATCCCGGACGATCTTAATCACCGTCTGGTCCGGCTTCAGGCTGCCGAAGACCTCCTCTCCCATGGCCTTTTCACGCACATGGGCGATAAAATCCTTAGCCACCTTGAAATTGACATCCGCTTCCAGAAGCGCCCGTCTGACCTCGCGGAGAGCACCGTCGATATCGCTTTCCGACAGCTTGCCCTTCCCTCTGAGATCCTTGAACGCAGACTGCAGCTTGTCTCCTAAACTTTCAAAAGGCATAAGGTCACCTCAATCCCATAAACAATCCATCAGCGCCCGGGCCTCCCGGCGCCGCTGATCCGGTATCAGCTTCATCAGCTCCCTCATGGCCCGCTCCTTTTCCGGCTTTTTGGAAACCAGCTGGAGCGCAGACTCATAAGTCATAAGCTGCTCTTCCCCGTGGCGCATGGCATCATGCACCGCCTGGCGGGAAATATGAAAATGCTCGGCGATTTCCGCCAGCGTCAGATTTTCATTATAGTATAAGTCCAGGCAGTCCCTCTGACGATCCGTCAGAAGCGCTCCGTATCGATCCAGGAGCTCCGCCTTCCGTACGATATTTTCGATAGACATAGTATCACCACAACGTGACTCATTATACAGGAAGAAAAGAGCCTTGTCAAGGGGATTTGCTTTACACAGGGTGGGGCGCCCTGCGCCCCACAGGTTCAGAGGGTTCAGAGTGGAAGGTTGACAGCCCCTGCGGGGCTGAGAGTTCTTAAGGTTCGTAGGTTTGACGGGCCTGCGGCCCGAAGATTGTGGTATCGCCCTGCGGGCGATGATTATAAAGTCAGCGTTACGGGACTTGCTTTTGTACCTTCAGTGCTGCATAACGAAAAGCCAAGGCCCCGCGGGGGCCTATTATAAGCGATTTGTAATACCGCCTATCGGCGGAAAAAGCGACTGCCTAGAGTATCATTGCGACTTGCCACCTCGTACACCCCTTCGCCACTCCGTGGCTCTCTTCCCCTCAAGGGGACGCAAGACGTTACGGGATTTGCTTTTGTGCCTTCCGTGCTGCGTGACGAAAAGCCAAGGCCCCCTTCCTTTGAAGGGCAGAAATCAGCAACATTTCTGAGCCGGGCTAATATGTGAGCATAGCCTGCACATCATGCGCACACCGTAATGCCTGGCCACAGGCGGCGGAGGATAGCAGGCCTTTCTTAAGGGGCCTGATGTGGCTCTATGCTTTCCTGTCATTTCGAGCGATGGTCAGCGCCGGTATGAATCTTCCTTTACATGGAGCCAGTGAAAGGGAGTCGAGAAATCTCCCATCCGAATGGTCCCTGCCAACAATGACTGATTTTAGTATAATTCCGGTTTTCCATACCCTATTAACACTCCTTACTGTGGAAGGGGCCTGATGTACTGCCTTTTCCCTTCCCGCCCGCTCTTCATCCTGAGCGAAGCGAAGAATGAAGGGTGGGCGGGAAGCCGGAAGCCGGAAGCTGGAAAGCCAACAGCCGACAGCCTCCCAGCATCTGATTATCTTACATCTGATTGTCTCAATACCTTTTCTCTCTGCCTCCCATCCACTATAATAAGTATATAAAATAAGAAAAGAGGTTATACCATGAAGAAACCTGTACTTGCACTTACCCTCTGTGCCCTGATTTCCACGGGCTCCGTATTTGCCGCCCAGCCGCCAAGAGATAATTTCTACTGGCTGGGGCAGATCAATAAAGCCTCCGATGTCATCAATACCGACGAAGGCCTTCTTACGCCGGAAGAGGGCCATGCCTTTGCCAAAGGCATCGACAAGGTCCTCCGGGATGGAAACCTCCCCGGTGCGGCAAGGC
The DNA here is from genome assembly GCA_002320515.1 of Dialister sp. UBA1703. Taxonomy (GTDB): domain Bacteria; phylum Bacillota; class Negativicutes; order Veillonellales; family Dialisteraceae; genus Dialister. The sequence goes on from DCJJ01000164.1 coordinate 137,599, forward strand.
CCCATAATGTGATTACCTTTGAGCCCTACCTCATCAAGGCTGCAGGCCCCGATGTCACGAAAATCCATGCCGGCCGCTCTTCCCAGGACATGCTCACTACCGTAGGCATTATGGAACAGCGGGAACACCTTCTCACCATGGCGAAAAAGCTGAACCGGGTGCAGGAAGACTTCATCCGTCTGGCAGAAGAAAATAAGGATACTCTTATCCCCAACTACACCAATGGCGTAGCTGCCCAGCCCAACAGCCTGGCCCACTATTTCATCGCCTATGCCAACGCTTATGGCCGTGACATGCAGCGGGTGCGGGAATATTACAAACGCCTCAACCGCTCTCCCATGGGAAGCACCGTGCTGAACGGTACCGGCTGGCCACTGGACAGAGACCGCATGGCAGAATACCTTGGATTTGACACCATCGCCTACAACACCTACGACGCAGGACAGATTTTCCCCCAGGAAGCGCCCATCGAAACCGGCGGCATCACCAACTGCATCGCCATCCACACCACCAGCTTCATTGAAGAAATCATGCAGCAGTACGCCCAGCCCCGCCCCTGGATCATATTGAAAGAAGGCGGCGGCAATACCTACGTCTCCTCTGCCATGCCCCAGAAAAGAAATCCGGGCCTTCTGAACAGCTGCCGCACCGACGCCTCCACCCTTCTCGGCATGTCTGTGGAAGCCATGTTCCGCTCCCATAATATTCCCGCCGGCATGGCCGACGGCCGCCTGAGCGGCGCCAGGGACATCATGCCCCAAGCTTCCAAAGTCCTCACCTCCATGGATAAAATTCTGAATAACCTGGTCATCGACCCTGCCCGTTCCCTGGAAGAGCTGAACCTGGACTGGACCTGTTCCCAGGAAATTGCCGATGAGCTCATGAAAAACCACGGTATTCCCTTCCGCATGGGCCATCACTTCGCCAGTGAAATCGTTACCTACGCCCGGGCCCATGACATCACGCCCCGGGATTTCACCTATGAAGACGCCAAGGCCATTTACGCCAAAGTCTCCGTAAGTGACCCCAATCTCCCACGCAGCTTCCCCATGACAGAAGAAGAATGGCAGCACGCCAAAGCCCCTGCTTCCATTGTAAGAAACAGAAAAGTCAAAGGCGGCCCCCAGCCGGCGGAGCTGGACAAAATGATCCAGATGGCCAAAGAGGAACTGGCCGACAACAAAGCATGGACAGAAGAGACTGAAAAGAAACTGGCCTCTGCAGAGCAGAAACTGAACCAGGACTTCAATAAACTCCTGTGAGACTGCATGAAATGAAACAAGAAACGCCCACCTGCGTGATGCAGATGGGCGTTTTCCTTTTGCAGGCAATGTTTTTCTAATGAGAAATGGCTGGGGATGTGCTGATTAAATCACTGTCTGCTTT
>DCJJ01000113.1 GCA_002320515.1 Dialister sp. UBA1703
AACCCGCCGCCGACAGGCGGCCACAACCTTCGGCCCGGAGGGCCGTCAACCTTCCCCTTTGAACCCTCTGAACCCTATGAACCCGGGCCACAGAGTGGCCCCCTGGTCCCATCAAAAATAAGCCGTCACGCTGGTACCCAGTACGTACTCATGGAAGTCCCCGGTCACAATGCCGCTGCTTCTGTTTTTCAGGGAGAATCCTTCCAGCGCCCATACCAGTCCCTTTACCGGTACGAAATCAAGGCGGGCGCCCCAGCCGGAAAAGCCCATGCGGCGGAAGAAGGTGGTGTCGGCGTCCATGGTGGGAGCGAGAAGGGCAGAGGAGGGGAGATGGTAGTAACGAACCCAGACTTCATAGCTTCCCGCCCGTTTCGGATCCGCTTCCCCGTACATCGCCGCTGCCACATAGCCCGGTTTCGTTTCGCTGAAATGGTCCTTTTCATGATAGCCGTGGGAGAGGACGTAGTCCACACTGAAGGTCCAGTCCTCATTGGGAGAGTAGGCACCCTTTACTACGCCCACCTGCTGGCGGTCAAAGCGCTCTCCCGATTTCCCGGAGGGCATATGGAAATAGGAAAGGGCCGGTATGGATTCCTTATGGCCATGGATGGCTCTGAAATCGGCATAGGCGCTGTGAATGAGCCATTTGCCCAGGGTTCTCTTATTTTCCAGCACCAGCACCTTCCTTGATTTCGAACGGTCCTCCGCTGTACGGCCGTAGAAGAAGACAGATCGCCCCGGTCCCTCATCATCATGGCCATAGCGGATGCGGAAACCGTCCATTTTCTTGTCCAGCAGATCCCCATCCATGAGGTAATAGTTCAGCCGCCCTGCCTCTATCTTGAGGCTCTCATTTTCGTACTGCAGGTAAGCCCGGAGAAGGAAAAGATGGTGACTATTCCCCGGCCCCTGATCTATGCGGTTGTCCTCCAGCGCCGTTTTCAAAAGCAGATGGGGCGTCAGGCGGAGCACAGGAAACAGGCGGAAACGCCGCGTTTCCATGGTTACCTTCTCATCCTGCCTCTTCCAGGCCCCGCTCTCGGGTGACAGGGCCTTTCCGCGAAAACGGCCATTTCCGTAGAGCCAGCGGTAATCGCCATGGATTTCAAACCATGGAACCTTTTCTTCCTGTTTTTCCAAAGCAGCTCCCGCTTTTTCCAGATTTCCCATATCCTCAGGAACCGGGCTTTCCCCATGGCAGAAAGACCAGGGAAGGCATGCCAGAAGCATGGACAGAACCATTCTTTTCCACATAGGACACCTCTCTCTATGAAATCTGTATTCCCCTAAAAGTATCATATCATAAAATAAGACGCACTCCTAATGGAAAACCTGTACTTTAGTATAGGTTTTTTTCATTTTTATTTTGCTATAATCAGGCCGGAAAAGGGAAAAGGGCCTTGGCCAAAGGCCGGAAAGCCCGCCATCCCGGAAAAGACAGCTCCGCCATATTCGTCGGAAACAATAAAGAAAGGAGGAAATAGAAGCATAGGAGAATCGGCGCCGGCAGGAGTAATGAAAAGAGAAAGAAGGTAAGAAGTATAAAGGAGGGACCCCTATGAATCGGGTATACAAAGTCATCTGGTCTAAAGCAAAACATTGTTATGTGGTCACGTCTGAAATTGCCAAGGGATACGGTAAATCAGCCGGAAGCAAAGGAGTCAAAGCGCTCCTGAGCGGCCTCGTGGCCCTGTCCATCGCCATGGGCGGCTACGGACTGGCAGGCGCCGTAGTATATGTGGACTCAAAAGCTGCAAGCGAGGGTGTGTATACTACGGACGTGTACACGAAAACAGAAACTGATGCTGCCCTGAACGGAAAGGCAAACACAGCAACGACCCTGGCAGGGTACGGCATTACTGATGCATACACCCAAACAGAAGTCAATGGAAAAATTACGGCCGAAGAAACTGCTCGTAAAGCGGCTGACCAGAATAACCTCAAAATTGGTGATAACGGTGAGATTCTCAAGGTTAAAGAAGACAGCACCGAGGCTGTAAATAAACTGGTGCTGAACAAAGATGGTAATAATCCGATCACCATGGACGAAAATGGAATCAAAGTAGGCAAGAACAGTACCGTCATTGCATCTGAAGGCGTATTTGCCGGCGGCGATACGGCGGATGCTGCAAAAGCGGCTCTCAATGCTAATGGTTCCATCAAAGGAGCGAATGGAAAGTTTACCGTTGATACAAACGGCCTAGTAACAGCCAATGGCGGCGTAGATACCAATAGCGGTGACATCCTGACCCGCGGTGGCAAGATCAATGCCGGCTCCGGCGATATTTCCGGCAAAGACATTTCTGCATCCGGAGACATTTCCGGCAAAGACATTACCGGTTCCGGAACTGTGAAAGGCCATGCTGTCACCGACGGTACTGCCCGCATGGAAGGCGGCGCCCTTACCGGAGTGACTACCATCACAGCCGGCGGCGATGTGGTATCCACCGGCGGTAAAGTACAGGGCACCAGTGTCAGTGACGGCACAGCCACCCTTTCCGGCGGCAGCCTTAATAATGCAGTTGATATCAATGCTTCCGGGACTATCACTGGTAATAATGTGGTAGTCAAAGGTAAGCTCACCACTAATGGCCTCGAAACGGATCGTATTACCCTGGGAAGCGAAACACTCAACCAGACCGATATCAATAAAGGCAATGTGACATCCAAAGTCAATGATACCGTTGGCGCCGTGGAATACACTGCAGAATCCATTTTCAATAAAGACGGCAGCTCTATCACCGCCAGAACCGATGAAGGGATCGTAGACTCCACAGGAAAATCCATCGTAGGGGCGAAAGAAATCAGCCAGTACCTGGGCAATAACGCAGTACCAGATTCCTCTGACAAGAACGTCACTAGAAGCATGGTCCGCAATGGCGACACCTTCTCCATGGAAGACAAAGCAGTGGATGAAGGCAAGTCCTCCACCGTTAGTCAGAATGCAGGAGAAAGAAAGGTTACTGTAGCTGAAGGTACCAACACCCTCACCGTCACCGAAAATCTCACTGGCGGCATTGTGAGCGAAACCTATGACGGTGCAAAAAACAAAGTCACCCTCACCCAGGGCATGGACGGCACCTACAAAGTAGAAACATCCGGTACCTCCACCGAAGACATCGGCGGTCAGAAGATTGAAAACTATAAGGGCGGCCTTGACACCAACATTACCGGCGACGAGACCCATGACGTATCCGGAACCATGACCACCACCGTCAACGGCGACAGCAGCCTGACGGCAGAAAACATCACCAACGAAGCGAAGAACAAGATTACCAACAAAGCTCTGGATGTAGAAACCGATGCGGCAAGCTCCGTTGTAAGCAAGGTATCCAACGATTACGGTTCCAATACCTCCACCCAGCTGTCCCATCAGACAACGGAAGAAATGAAGGCTGAGGGCAAGACTGCTTCCTACCTCCGCGGGGCTGTAGAAGAAAAATCCCAGCTGATTGATGGTGACGTGAAGACCACCATCGATACCATTGCCGGTCAGACCAATACCAATATTACGGATGGAACCTATACATCCAACGACCTGCAGAAAGCAGATCAGATCGCTTCCTCCGTAACCGACGACACCAATACCACCGTGGTGAACCAGAATGCCGGAAGCCTCGCTTCCTCCATTACCGATGGAACCAAGTTCAACAACACCAACAACACCGTAGACAAATTGGAACAGCTGATCAAAGCCAGCGATACCCAGTACAGCGCTACGTCTAAGACAGCTACTAAGATGGAAGATGCCCTGGTAAGCGGTAGCAGTTTCATCGACGTTATCAAGAACCTCGACGATGCAGCCAACCCGTTCATCGGCATCGGCAGCGCCGTAAAGGATGGCACCAACATCACTGTCGTCACCCAGACGGCAAAAGATATCACCAACACCGCTAAGGACGGTACGATCGCCAATGAGGCCAAGGATATCACCAACCACGCTACCGAAAACATGACCAACACCGTTGACAAAGACCTGACCACTACAGTGGGTGGAAACAAGAGCGAAACGGTCACCGGTACAAGCACGGAAACTGTGACCGGCAAGAAGACTGAAAACTACAATGGCGGCCTGGAAACCACAGTGACCGGTGAAGAAAAACACACCGTAAACTTAGTGTAAAATTTTACTCGGT
>DCJJ01000030.1 GCA_002320515.1 Dialister sp. UBA1703
GCCCCCTGAGCGAAGCGAACACAACCCTTCTACACAACCTGCGGCGTCAGCCGCGCCCCTTTTTTATAAAAATTGCGGCGCCAGCCGCCACCACCACCCTCTGAACCCTCTGAACCCGGGGCCGCACAGCGGCCCCGTTTCATGTATAAAAAATCATTTCCCATATTGACGTGATTGTCGATTTATACTACCATAGATTCAAACTATCAAATGCCTTATAGGGAGTTTCTGCCTATAGAGCCATAGAAGGAGGAGTACGCATGATTGAAGTTTTAGTAAACGGCGCAGCCGGACGCATGGGCAGTGAAGTAGTTCGCTCTGTGATGGCTGAAGAAGGATTGGAGATGGCCGGCGCTGTGGATCCCGGCGCTGCAGGAAAGGACCTGGGTGAGGTCGTAGGCTGCGGTCATAACGGCATTACCATTGCACCATCCCTGGCAGAGGCTTTCAAAGTCAAGAAGCCGGACGTGGTGGTGGATTTCACCAGCCCGAAGGTCATTTATGAAAATGCGAAGTTCGTCCTTGAAAATGGAGTGAATATGGTGATCGGCACCACCGGCCTTACCGCTGAGCAGAGGGAGGAGCTTTCTGCCATCGCTGCCAAAACCGGTGCCAACGGCCTTGTGGCTCCGAATTTCTCCCTGGGCGCTGTGCTTCTGATGAAGGTGTCTGCAGAGATTTCTAAATACATGCCGAATGCAGAAATCATTGAACTCCATCATAACCACAAGTATGATGCGCCCTCCGGCACGGCGAAGCTCACTGCCGAAAAGATGGCAGCTGCCCGCACCGGCGCTCCGGAACCTGATGAAACAAAGGAAAGCCTTCCCGGCGTCCGTGGCGGTAAGTATGAAGGCATTACCATCCATTCCGTCCGCCTGCCCGGTTATGTGGCCCATCAGGAAGTGCTCTTCGGCGGTTATGGGGAAATCCTGACGCTCCGTCATGATTCTCTGGCCAGAAAGTCCTTTATGCCCGGCGTCATGCTGGCCTGCAAGAAATGCATGACCGTCAAGGGCTTTGTATATGGTTTGGAAAATTATCTGGAATGAGGTGCTTTTATGAGTAAACTGCCACGCGTAGCAGTCCTTGGCGCCACCGGCGCTGTGGGACAGGAATTTATCCGCCTTTTTGAAGAAAGGGATTTTCAGTTCGCATCCCTGAAGCTTCTGGCTTCCAAACGGTCCGCCGGAAAAAAGGTACTGGTGAAGGGTAAGGAATACATCGTAGAAGAAGCAAAGCCCGAATCCTTTGAAAATATCGACATCGCTCTCTTTGCCGGCGGAAGCATCAGCAAGACCCTGGCTCCGGAAGCTGCCAAACGGGGCGCCGTAGTCATCGACAACTCTTCCACCTTCCGTATGGATCCGGAAGTACCGCTGGTCATTCCGGAAATCAACCCGGAAGATATTGCTAAACACAAGGGCATTATCGCCAACCCGAACTGCTCCACCATTATCATGCTCATGGCGCTGAAGCCTATTTACGATATTTCCAGAATCAAGCGGATTATCGTAAGCACCTACCAGGCCGTTTCCGGTGCCGGCAAAGACGGCATTGACGAACTCCTGGACGAAGCGGCGGCCATTGCCAAAGGGGAAACCTACGAACCGAAGATTCTTCCCTCCGACAGCCTGCCCAAGCATTACCAGATCGCCTACAACGTAATCCCCCAGATTGATGTGTTCCTGGATAACGAATATACCAAGGAAGAAATGAAGATGGTGAACGAAACCCATAAGATTTTCCACGACGACACCATCGCCATTACGCCTACCGCTGTCCGCGTACCGGTTATCCGGAGCCATGCGGAATCCATCTATATAGAAACAGAAGATCATGTCACCACCGACCAGGTGGAGAAAGCCATCCAGGGCTTCAAGGGAGCCCAGCTGGTGGATGACATTGCCAACATGATTTACCCCATGCCCCTGGACACTTCCAATAAGACCGATGTGGCTGTAGGCCGTATCAGGAAGGATTTGTACTGCGAAAACGGTATCAATCTCTGGGTATGCGGTGACCAGATCCGCAAAGGGGCTGCCCTCAATGCGCTGCAGATTGCAGAGTACATGATGAATCATGATATGATTTAATATTGGATCTTATTGCAGAGGGGAAAGGTTCTTAAGATTGATCGGCCGGTGGCGCAAGGGGCCATCCCATGACCGGTGCTGCCTCGATTTCTTCCCGCCCTCACTTGCGCGCATTCTGCATAGAATGCGCGAGTCGGCCAAAGTTGGCCCTTAGCCTGCACATTAAAGGGCGCCTTCCTTTTATTTGGCCGACCGACCATCCTGACCCCGGGTGAAGAATCTTGGTACATGTAGATAGTGACACTTACTAGTCCACTAGTCCACCAGATCACTAGCCCACCAGCTTACTAACATATATAAAAGGAGATACTAAAAATGGCAACAGCAAAATTTGGACGGGTTATTACCGCCATGATTACTCCATTTCTTGAAGATGGTTCCGTAGACTATGAAGGAGCGGCCGCACTGGCCAGGCACCTGGTGGCCCACGGTTCCGAAGGCATTCTGGTAGGCGGCACCACCGGTGAAGGCGCCACCATGACCACAGAAGAAAAACTGAAACTTTATAAAACCATTGTGGATGCTGTAGGCAGGAATGCGCCGGGTAAAAAAGTTCCTGTTATGGGAAATATCGGCACTATCAGCACAAGGGATACCATCCTTTTCGGCCGGGAAGCAAAGAAAACGGGCATCGACTGCGCTCTTGCCATTGTTCCTTTCTATGTGAAACCGAACCAGGAAGGGATGTACCAGCATTTCCGCGCTATTGCCAAACATGTGGATCTGCCCATTGTCCTCTACAATGTTCCGGGACGCACCGGTGTATCCATCCAGCCTGAAACAATCAAGAGAATTGTGGATGAATGCCCCAATGTGGTAGGTATTAAAGACGCCACCGGCAACTGGGACCAGGTAACGAAGGAAAAGACTCTGCTGCCCGATGATTTCATGATTTACAGCGGCGACGACGCATTCACCCTGCCTATTCTGGCAGGAGGCGGCGTAGGGGTCATTTCTGTTGCCAGCCATGTGATTGGTGATGATCTTCTGGCCATGGTGGATGCTTTTGAAAAGGGAGATCTGGAAAAGGCAAGATCCCTTCATCTGAAAATGTATCCCATTATGAAAGGCATGTTCTTCGTTGCCAGCCCGATTCCTGTCAAGACAGCAGTCAACCTCATCGGTCAGCCTGGCGGCCATTTCCGTCTTCCCATTGTAGAACCGTCGGAAGAAGAAAAGAATCACGTATACCAGATGCTGAAAGATTACGGCGGACTGGTAAAATAATAGAAAAAGGCTTTCCTATGGGAAGGCCTTTTTGGTTGGAGGAACTATGAAATTTCTACATTCAGTAAAAAAACGGACTGCCTGCCTTATGATTTCCCTTTTTTGCCTCTCCTTCGCTGCCCCCGGCGCGCCGGTACTGGCCAGAGAGGGGATGCATCAGGATTATACCCTGGAAAAGGTGGTGATTTTCAGCCGGCACAATCTGCGTTCGCCTATGTCCACAGACAATGAAAAAAGAAACGCCCTCACCCCTCATCATTGGCAGAAAGGGGAAGGAAATCCGGGGGACCTCTCCAAGCGGGGCGGGATTCTGGAGACCATGATGGGACAGTCTATGAAAGACTATTTCAAAGAAGAGCATTTTGATATTTTCAGAGAACCGGTCCGCTTCTATTCCGACTCCGATGAACGTACCATTGCCACCGCCCGCTTTTTTGCCACAGGTCTTGCTCCCACAAAGGATATTTCCATCATCCACAGGAAAGAAGGGGAGAAGGACCCGGCCTACGGCACCGCGCTACCTGCAGATATGAGCGCCTCTGCGGTGTCAGAGCTCCAAAGCAGGGAAGAAACCTGGACAAAGGATTTCCTTCATACCCATGAAAAAGAACTCCGCAGGGACTTCAAAGAGATGGAAAGAGTGCTTGATATATCCCGCTCTCCTGCCGCCATTTCCGGTGAGTTCAAAGGATTTGACCCCTATGACTGCAGGGTCCATATGGAAGCAGGGAAAAAGCCGAAAATGACAGGCTCAATCAAAACGGCCCATTTCTTAAGCGATTCCCTGCTTATCCGGTACTATGAAACGGAAAATGATAAAGAAGCGGCCTTCGGGCACAACCTGTCCTTTTCGGACTGGGCCAAAATAGGGGATTTGAAAGACGACTTCGGCCTCATCCTCTACGGCATGCCTGGCGCCGCCCGCCTCATGGCATCGCCCCTCCTTCAGCTCATCCACAGGGAAATCATGGACCCCGCTTCCCCATTCACCTACATCTGCGGCCACGACTCCAACGTATCCGTCATCCTGGCATCCCTTGGCACCAAGCCCTACAGCCTTCCCGGCTCCCTTGAAAAAAGAGTCCCCTTCGGTGTGAAAATCCTCATCGAAAAATGGAAAGGTGAAGACGCAAAGGCCTACGGCACAGTAACCCTTCTCTACTACACCGCAGAACAGATGCGGCACCTCCACGTCCCCGGCATGCATAACAGGCTCACCTTCTTCCCCCTCCATTTTGAAGGAATCGGAGAAAATGAAGACGGCATGATGAAATGGGAAGAGGTGGAGAAAATGTTCAGAGGGGCATGAGGGACACGCCTTTGGCGTGAGGGTTCAGAAGATTCAAAAGGGAAGGTGGGCGTGCAGCCGTGGAGCGTTTGTATTCCTAAAGGGACCTGCGGCCTTTGGACGCAGAGGGGCGTATGGCCCTGTGCTAACGCACGGGCCAAGGGTTGTGGTCGCTTACGCGGCGGGGGCGGAGGCCTTGGTGGGCGTCCTTAAAATAATAAAGAACGTCTCTTATAATAAAACCAGGGAGCCGCCCTGACGGGCGATGGAAATGCGGCCCCCCCTTTGGTGGCTGCGCCACCACCTTCCCCCCCAGCTTCGCTGGTGGGACTATGGGTGCTTACCAATGTGCCACATGACTCTACAGGAGAGCGTAGAGTGGTCTATTTTCCCCTCTGGGGGGAAGTCCGGCGCAGCCGGATAGGGGGTGGCCGCCGGAGGCGGCCAATTCACCGTAATGCATAGCAAGAATTAAGTAGCAGGAGGGTATTACCGTAACGCAGGCTCCTTCCTCTGGAAGGAGCTGCCCGATAGGGCTGAGGATAGGGGGCTGTGAAAAAATACAGAAATGACACCGTTGCCACTCCACCTCACTGTCATTTCGACGGTCAGTCAACCGACAATAGGAAAGCCTCTTATTGGGCAGGTTAGGGAAGCACTGATTAATTCGCAGAATCGAATTTCATATGAATTTTTATCCAAT
>DCJJ01000010.1:0-8631 GCA_002320515.1 Dialister sp. UBA1703
TCAATATGGAGAAAAGGCAACCGTTAACAATGATATTTGACTCAATTTTGTTGATCTTCCTCAGCTTGTTCCTTAACTAAGTAGCATTGCCAACAGGCGGGGGTGGGCAAGTTTGGGGAAGAAAAGCCAACTCCCCCAATCCCGGCACCGATCCCGATTTCGATCCCAATCGCGTCGAAGGCGCTCCCTTCCACCACTGACGCTCACTAGCACCCCAGCCCACTAATCCTTATAGTCCTTCTCTTCTTCCTTCTTCAGCACATAGCCTTTGGCCTGCAAACGGCCGGATTCATCTTTTTCCAGGTATACCCCCTGCAGTTCCGGGGCGAAGCCGGGGAGGATGTTTGCTGTTTCCACGAAGTCCAGGAAGTAGTCCAGAGCTATGCGGGACCACCGCTCTCCGGGCTGGACGCAGGTGACGCCGGGGGGATAGGGCACGGCGGCCTGGAGGGCCACTCTTCCTTCCGCCTCATCCAGGGGGATGAGTTCTCCCTTTCCCCGCACCAGGGCCCAGTTGGCTTCCTGGGGACTCATGAAATACTCCGGGAAGTAGGATTTCAGGAACATTTTCTTCTGCAGCACGTTGATTTTCCTTGCTTTATAAAAGTCATGGAGTTCCTGGCAGAGCTGACGGATGGTGTAGCGCTCGTAGCGGGAGCTGTATTTCCTGTATACCGTGGGGAGCACCTTTTCCATAGGGGAATTTTCGTCGATATGCTTTTCAAACTGCACCAGCTTGGTAATGAGGTTATCCAGCTTCGTTTCCGTTTCCGCCGGCGTCATAAGAAAAAGAATGTCGTTCAGGTCGCATTTTTCCGGGATCACCTGGTTATCCCGAAGGTAATCGGCCAGGATGACGGCAGGAATGCCGAAGTCCTCGTATTCCCCGGTTTCCATATGAATGCCCGGCGTCATGAGCTGCAGTTTCATGGGGTCTATGAAATACTGGCCCTTGGCGTAGCCCTGGAAGGAGTGCCATTTGCCGCCCGGTTCAAAAGCGAAGTAGGCAATGTCTTCCGCCATTTGTTCCGTATCCCCTTCTTCCCATTTCTTCCCATGAACCACAGGCGGCACAATGGGACGGAGGTAGCGGCAGTGGCGGAGCACTTTTTTTCTGGCTTCAATGGCATTGACAATACATTCATGCCACAGCATTTTCCCTGCATCGCCTTCCTGCATTTTAGCATTCATGTCCAGGGAGGCAAAAATCTGGTAGTTCGGGGAAGTAGATGAATTCACCATGAAGGCATTATTAAAAATCTTATGAGGCACATACCGCGCCTGCCCCTTGATGTGGGAGTCTTTTTTCAGAATCTGGGAGGCCTGGGAGAAACCGGCCTGCTGCTTATGAATGGACTGGGTCACAATGATGCCGGGGTCGTCGGGCTTAAGGTCAAGGAGCAGGGGGCTGCAGTCCTTCATCATGGGAATGAACTGCTCGTAGCCTACCCAGGCGGAATCGAAGACGATGTAGTCGCAAAGATGGCCGATTTTTTCCACCACCTGCCGGGCATTGTAAATGCAGCCGTCATAATTTCCCAGCTGGATTACCGCCGCCCGAAGAGGCCTGTCCATGCGGGCCCGCCGGGGATCTCTTTCCGCAATGAGCATGCGGATGTATTCTTCATTAAAGCAGTGATCCAGCACGCCGCCGATGAGGCCAAAGGGGTTCCTGGCGGTTTCCAGGTAGATGGGAATGGCACCGGCCTGGATGAGGGCGCCGTAGCCTACGGACTTATGGTTGTTTCTTTCATAGAGCACCAGATCTCCCGGCGTGAGGAGGGCATTCATAACCACCTTGTTGGCACCGGACGTGCCGTTCAGAATGAAATAGGCTTTGTCTGCATTAAACACCCGGGCCGCATGTTTCTGGGCCGCCAGGGCTGCTCCTTCATGAATGAGAAGGTCCCCCATGGCTACGTCGGCGTTGCAGAGGTCTGCGCGGAAAGTATTTTCCCCGTAGAAATCATAAAAAATGCGGCCTGCAGGATGCTTGGTGAAATAAGAGCCCCCCTGATGACCGGGACAGTCAAATTCCGAATTTCCCCAGCTCACATATTCCCGGAGCATTTTAAAGAAAGGCGGAAGGAGCGACTCCTCATAGGAAGAAGCCGCCTTTTCAATCTGCCGCTCGAAAAAAGGACGGTGCAAAGGATTGGTATCAAGAATGCCCCACACCTTGCCAAGCACATCGTCAGTCTTCTCAAACCGGTCAGCCGCCACAAGAAACAGGGGGATATGGAAAGCCGCAGCCCTCCTGTCATTCAGTATGCCGCTGTCCTCCTCCGTCACCACCAGGCCGGCAATATCCGTAAAATCCGTCTCCTCCGCAGCAGCTGCCTCCCTGGTAGGAATAGGCGGAAACAGCTCCAGCGCCTTCTTCGTATAAGCAATCTTCAAATGGTCCTGCATGGGAATCCTCCTGTACCGTCGGATAATTTTTGCTTCACATCTTATAAATAGTATATCAAATGGAAGGAAAGGTTTACAGGGTGGGGATGGGGTTAAAGAAAAAGGGGGGCGCCCGTTTTGCGGGCGAGGGTTGTAGCCGCCTGCCGGCGGCGGGTTGTGTAGAAGGGTTGTGTAGAAAGGGGCGGGAAAAAGTTCAGAGGGTTCAGAGGGGAAGGTATCGCCCTGCGGGCGATGAGTTTTATAGCCAGCGTTACGGGATTACCCTTTGTGCCAACAGTGCTGCATGGCGAAATGCCATAGCCCCCTTCCTCTGGAAGGGAGTCCAACGTCTGACCGTCTGTCTCCACCTCCTCAAACCTCAATTCTCAAATCTCAAATCTCTTCCCGCCCCACTTTTCCTTCAGCCGGTCCAGTCCGGCGAAGACGAATTCTTTCAGCATGTCCGCTTCTTCCATTTTTTCTTTTCTGTCCCTTTTGGAAAGGCCGTACATAACAAGGCCCATCTGGCGATGGCCGGAAAGAAGGAAAATGAGGAAAGGCGAAAGGGCGGCCAGAAAGGCCCGGGGTACTCTGGCATCATGGGCAGGAAGGCCCATATAGCTGGAAAGAATATCCAGCACCGGCGTCAGCTTTCGCCCAATATAGCTTTCCACAAACCTGGTGAATACGTCCGACGGGTTAATGAGTTCCCGTATGCTCACCTTTACCTGCCAGCTTTCGGAAAAGAGGGCTTCCTTCACATATAAATCCAGGAGCTTCATCAGTTTCTCCCGGGGCCCTATGTTCATATGGTAAATGGTTTCTATTTCCACCGGCGAAAGGACATAGTGGTATACCTCATTCAGCACCGCCTGGTAGAGACCTTCCCGGCTGCCGAAGTGATAGTTCACAGCTGCCATATTGACCCCTGCCAGACGACAGATATCCTTGCTGGTGGTACGGTCATAGCCCTGGTCTGCTATCAGGCGGCCGGCGCACTGAATGAGCCGGGCTTTTGTTTCCGCGCCGTCTTCCCTTGTATTCTTTTTGATGGATTTCATACATTCACCTTCAATTCATATGATGCCGGAACAGGTACCCCGCAATGGTGAGGGTCACCAGGGATATGACGGCCAGGGGCACAAAATTCCAGGCCAGCTCTCCGAAGGTAAGGCCCTCCAGATAGATGCGCCGTATCAATTCCAGGGCAAAGCGCAGGGGATCCGCATAGGTCACAAGCTGCAGGAAAGGAGGCATATTCCTTACCGGCGTAATAATGCCGGAAAGAAGGGCCATAGGAATCATGAACACAATGACATAGACCAGCACCTGCTGCATGTTTTTGGAAATAGAGGATACAATGAGCCCGCAGCCGGTAGAGCTTAAAAGGTAGAAGAAAAGGGCTGTATAGAAGGTCACAAGGGAGCCTGCAAAGGGCACGTTAAACCAGAAGTAGCTGATGCAGAGGAGAATGGTGCACTGTATAAAGCCCACGATCATGGGAGGCACCGCCTTCCCCACAAGAATCACCGCCGGAGAGACCGGCGCCACCAGAAGCTGCTCGAAGGTGCCTTCTTCCCTTTCCCGGGCCACCGAAAGGCCTGCCAGGAGAAAGACCTGGGCAAAGCTCAAAAGGCCGATAATACCGGGCAGGAAGAACCAGCGGGTAATCTGGTTCGGATTGAACCAGGTCCTGCTTTCTATGGTCACCGGGCTTTCCCTTCCGGCCCTTTCCAGATTGAACTGTCCCACAATATGGGCGGCATAGGCAGAAGAGAGGCCGGCGGTCATGGTATTTCTGCCGTCCGTAATGATCTGGATGTCCGCTTTTTCTCCCCCATCCAGTTTTCGCTGGAAATCGGCGGGAATGAACACCGCCATCACCGCATCGCCCCGGGTAATGATAGTTCCCATTTCATCGGGATTCTGCAGCGTGGCCACCCGATGGAAAAGTCCGGTGCCGTCAAAGCGGGAAAGGAGGCGGGAGGAATCATAGCTCCTGCTTTCATCCACTGCCACATAGGGCGCGTCTTCCAGATTGTAATTGGCGGCATAGCCGAAAAGGAACCCCAGAATAATGACCGGCACCACCACGATGCGGCGGGTGGCGGGATCATTCCAGATGGCCATGATTTCCTTCACGCAGATTACCCGAAGCTGCTGAAGGAAAAGTCTGATGTCATCCATCATTCCACCTTCTTCCTGGTCATGCCGAAGGCAGCACTGACGAAAAACAGGGCATACAGCATAAGGAGCCCTCCCTCTTTCAGAAGAAGGCCTATATCGGTGCCGGAGAGGAAGAGTGTCCTGATGGAAATAAGATAGTGGGAAAAGGGCAGCACTTCCCCTACGGCCTGTACGAATTCCGGCGTAGAGCGAAGGTCAAAAATGAAGCCCGACAGCACCAGGCAGGGCAGGAAGCTGATGAGCAGAGAAAACTGGCAGGCCAGGAACTGCCTTTTCGTAATGGCAGATATTACCAGCCCTATGCCCAGAGCCACCAGAAGATACACCATGGAAATCAGAATCAGTGCTATCAGGGACCCCTCCAGGGGTACTTCGAAGAGGAAGCGGGACAGCACCAGGCAGATGCCCATGCCCAGAAGGGCCACGCAGAAATAGGGCACCATTTTGGCCAGCACCAGCTCCATGGGTTTCACCGGCGTGACGAAGAGGGATTCAAAGGTACCCCGCTCCCATTCCCGGGCCATAACCACAGAGGTCAGCATGACCCCCACGATGGTCATAATGAGCATGATAAGACCGGGAATGAAGAACCAGGTACTGGAATTGGCATCGTTAAACCACATGCGGGAAACGATGGAAATTCCGCCTTTACCGGTGAGCCCTTCCTTTGCCATCCAGGCGGACAGGGAACTTTCCACATAGGAGCCGGTGCTCATGGCCGTGGCCGTTTCCACACCGTCCATAATGACCTCAACCTTCGCCCGTCCTTCATAGAGGGAGGAGGTGAAATCGGGAGGAATATCTATAATGACATTTACGTCCCTGTCCAGAAGCTGTTTTTCCGCCTCTTTCATGCTTGTCACATAAACCGGTGAAAAGTAGTCGGACCCGTTCAGAAAGCTCACGGCATCCTGGGCTTTGGGCGATGCATCTTCCAGCACCACGGCGCAGGGTACGTTCTTCACATCCAGGGATATGCCGTAACCGATGATCAGGATCAGAATAATGGGGAGCACGATACCCAGAAGAAGAGAGCTGGAATCACGGATGAGCTGGAGAAATTCTTTGTAAATCAGCGCTTTCATGCGCCGGCAGAATCCTTCCATGGATTTTTCTCTCCTTTCTTCCTTGCTTCATCAACGATTTTAATAAAAATATCATCCATATCCGCCCGGGGTTCCTTCAGTTTTCTTCTGATTTCTGAAGGACTTCCGATGGCCAGCAGCTGGCCGTTATCCTGAATCATGAAACGGTCGCAGTACTCCGCCTCTTCCATGAAATGGGTGGTAATGATAATGGTGGTCCCCCGGGCGGCCAGGGTGGTAATCTGCCGCCAGAAATTGCGTCTTGCCAGAGGGTCAATGCCGGAGGTGGGCTCATCAAGAAACAGGATTTTAGGCTCATGAATAAGGGCGCAGGCCATGGACAGGCGCTGCTTGTAGCCGCCGGGGAGATCTCCCGCCTTCATGTCCAGCCGGTTTTCCAGATGAAATTCCTTCACCACTTCCCTGATCCGCTCCTTCTTCTTTGCCGGTGCCAGTCCATAGAGGCCGCCGAAGAAATTCAGATTTTCCCGTACCGTCATGTGGCTGTAAAGAGAAAATTTCTGAGCCACATAGCCTATGTTGGCCCTGGCCCTGGTTCTGGCCTTTCTCAAATCCACCCCTGCCACCGAAAGGAAACCGCTGGTTTCCGGCAGAAGGCCGCAGAGCATTTTGAAAGTGGTGGTCTTTCCAGCGCCGTTAGGCCCCAGCAAGCCGAAAATTTCTCCTTTATGCACCTCAAAGGATGTATTGGCTACCGCTGTGAAATCGCCAAACTTCTTCACCAGATTTTTCACCCGGATATTGACCTCTTCCGAAGGCCGGCCGCCTTCATCCAGAGCTCTTTCGCTGTCCGGCGAAGATTTCAGTATCGACGGCTCCGCTTTCCTTAGAAGAATCATAAAGCCGTCCTCCAGACGGGGTTCATCGGCTTCCGCCTTGAGACCTCCGGCTTCCAGACAGGGAATTACCATGCCTTGCTTTCGGGCAATGAAATGGACCTCCCCGCCCCGAGGCACCGCGTCCACCACATGATCATCATCGTCCAGTAAATGGGCCTGGAGAATCCGGGTAGGCATCCCTGCCTCCGGCATGACCCGGTAGGTACGTCCCCGGGCCAGGTTCCGCAGATCCTCCGGCGTGCCGTCAGCCAGGATACGGCCCTTGTTCAGCACAAACACATGACGGCACATTTCCGCTTCATTCATGTAGGCAGTGCTGACAAAAATGGAAAGATGCTCCTCCTTCACAAACTCTTTCAGAATGTCCCAGAGCTCCCGACGGGACAGGGGATCCACCCCCACCGTAGGCTCATCCAGGAGAAGCAGGTCCGGCGAACGGACCAGGGTGCAGGCAAGGCCCAGCTTCTGCTTCATGCCGCCGGACAGCTTCCCTGCAAACCGGCCAGTGAACCGCTCCAGCCCCATCATTTCCAAGAGCTTTTGAAAGCGGGCAGGCCGCTTGTCCTTTGCAACGCCGTGCAGGTCGGCATAGAGATTCATATTCTCCGCCACCGTCAAGTCCTCATAGAGTCCAAATTTCTGGGGCATGTAGGAAATGCGGCTCTGGATTTCCTGCGCATCTTTCACACTGTCAAGGCCCAGTACGGAAAGACTGCCGGAGGAAGGCGCCATGAGGCCCGCAATGAGCCGCATGAGGGTAGTCTTTCCGGCGCCGTCAGGACCGATCACCGCCGTAAGCTCTCCCCTTTTCACGGAAAGGGACAGATGGTCCAGGGCAGGAAGGACGCCCCCTTTGATGGCAAAGCCTTTATACAGGTCTTTGGCCCTGATTACAGAGTCTTCCAATGTCATCACCCTTTACAGTCCGATTTTTACCGTAGCCGGCATGCCCATGCGCAGTCTGTTTTCCGGATCTGTCACATACACCCGCACCTCATAGAGAAGGGCCGTGCGGAGTTCCGAGGTCTCCACATTTTTCGGCGTAAACTCAGCGGTGGAGGAAATATATCCGATCTGGCCCTTCACCGGATTTTTCGGATCGCTGTCTGTATACACCCTGGCGTCCATGCCTTCATGGATTTTGCCCAGGTCCCCTTCCTTCACATACACCCGTACCCATTTCTTCGTATTCAGGGACATGCGGAACACCGGCTTCTGGGGAGAAGCCATATCCCCCACTTCCATAAGACGGGACCGGATGACGCCGTCCTGGGGCGCAGTCAGTTCCGACTGGGACAGGGTATACTCTTCCTGCTTCAGCGTATTCTTAAGCGCATCCAGCTGTGCTTCCCCGGCCGCCACATCTTCGCTTCTGGGGCCGGCCACAGCCAGATTCTGTGCTTCCTCTGCCTCATTCACCTTTGCCTCGGCCACCTGAAGCTTCGTCCTGGCATCCTCAAGGACCTGGCGACTTACGGACTTGCCGCCGGAAGCCTGGAAAGCATCCTGTTTTCTCTGGTAATCAGAAGTCAGGAAATCCTTTTCTGCCCGGGCTTCCCGGACCTTGGCTTCAGCGCTCCGCAGATCTTCTTCCCTAGTGCCGTTATGAAGTTTATCCACCACCGCCTGCTGGGCATCGACCTGGGAACGGGTAATGTCCATGCGATGCTCCAGATCCGCCGTGTCCAGCTTCGCCAGCACTTGTCCCTTCTTCACCGCATCCCCTTCCTCCACAAGGATATCGGAAATACGATCGCTGTTCTTAAAGGCCAGTGACACCTCCCGGAGATCCACATTGCCATAGAGCACCAGCTGATGCGCAGCCTCTTCCGCCGCTTTGCGGTTCCTGTACTCATAGCATCCAAAGCCCACGGCCAGTATAAGAAGGGCCGCTATGAGGATAAAGGCTTTTTTATGCTCCCTGCATTTTTCAAACATACTATGCACCTCACATTTTTATATAAAACACGCCCTTCAAACGGTCAGCCGACAATAAGAAGGCCCTTTTATGGGCAGGCTAAGGGCCAACTTCGGCTGACTTGCGCATTCTATGCAGAATGCGCACATGAGGGTTCAGAGGGGTCAGAGGGTTCAAAAGGTTCAAAGGG
>DCJJ01000010.1:8709-13669 GCA_002320515.1 Dialister sp. UBA1703
GGTATCGCCCTGCGGGCGATGAGTATAAAGAACTATCCGCACCGCTTCGCAAAGCTCGTTCCCTAGGGACGCGCCCATACCATCCCGGGAGAATCGGACAGCCGGAAGCTGATAGGCCTCTCTCTATTTTCTCCCTTTTTCCAGCCCCTCATCCAACGGTTTCCAGCCGCCGCCCAGGGCCTTGAAGAGAGATACCATGTCGGTGAGTTCCTTTCCTTTGGACAGGGTATAGTTCTGGTCCAGGGACAGGTAGTGGCGCTCTGCGTCCAGGACTCCCATGTAGTCGGAAAGGCCGTAGGTGAACTGGTTCTGTGCCAGATCCAGTGCTTCTTTGGCCTTATTTCTTCCCTGTTCCAGAGAGTCCTTCCGGATCTTGTCCTGGCTGATGGCAGTCATGGCACTTCGTACTTCACCGGCCGCCTTGAGCACCGTATTTTCATAGGCACTCTGCATTTCTTTTTCCTTTTCGCTCTGTACCCTTACATTTCTTTTCAGCGCGCCGCCGTTAAATAAGGGATAGGATACCTGAGGCATAATGCCAAAGGCGTGGCTGCCGGCAGAGAAGAGGCCGCCGGAAAGGGCTGCCAGCCCCAGCACGCCCAGAATGGAAAACTTCGGCTTCATTTCCTCCTTTGCTTCCTTTGTCTTTGCTATCTGCGCAGCCCAGGCCATTTCCGCCGCGCGCACATCCGGCCGCTGGCGAAGCACCTCCGCCGGAATGGCATTGTACATGGCGCTGTCGATATCCGGTAGAGGCGAAGGGGTAAGGAGCTTATCATTCAGCGCCCCCGGTACCGTACCGGTGAGAATGGAAATCCGATTGGCCGTATCTGCGATTTCCGTCTTCAGCTCCGGCACTTTCGCCTCCGATTCATGAAGGGTATAGGACGCCTGGTCTGCCGGCAGGGATGAGAGAAGGCCCGCATTCTCGTTCACCTGAAGAAGGGCGAGATTCTCTTTCTGGTTATGGATATGGGCTTCCGTCACCGCCAGCTCCTCCTGCAGGGTTCGGAGGGTGATGTAATTCATGGCCACTTCCGCCGAAAGGGATACCCAGGTGGAGTAGAGCGCCGCCCTTTGGGCTTCCAGCGATTTTTCCGACGCCTTTACTTTGGACCGGTTTTTGCCGAAGAAATCCGGTTCCCAGGACGCATCCAGTCCGGTGTAGGTAAGATTATGGCTGTTATCGATGGTCATGCCCGGCACCTTTTCCAAAGCTGACGGAGTGACATCGGTGATCACCCCTTCCGGTGCCTCTGCCCTCACCCATCCGGCGCCTGCATTCACCCAGGGCACCAGAGAAGCTTTCGTCATGCCCAGCGCCTCCCTGGCCTGTTTCAGTCTTGACTCTGCCTGGGCCAGGTCCCGGTTATGGTCCAGGGCGGTATAAATCAGGGAGTCCAGGGTATCATCATGAAATATTTTCCACCATTCCGCCAGCACCTCCGGCGAAAGGGTGGCTCCCTTTTCTTCTGTGAAATAAGGGTTCCCGTACATGGACGCCAGAGCCGTCCATGACGTTTTCTCAAGATTTACCGGTTCCTCAGCTTTTCCGGAAAGGGGAACCATGCAAAAAGCAGCCGCTAACAGGGAAACCATGCCAAGGACTGCTTTTCTTTTTTTATCCATGCCGCCACCTCCTTACAAGCTGGATATGCATGAAAGGGAAGGAAATCCGATGCCTGTCCCTGTCTGATTCATTTCTATCCCTATTATATATAATTCAAATTTGAATTTCAATTTCTCCTTCCTGCTCTTCTTACCTTATATATTATATCGAAAATATTGCGTTCCCCTGTAAATAAGCGTATAATGAAAAACCGTAGCATCTCTTTTTACTTATATAGGAGGATTCTCTTGATTTCTAAAATACAATCCATTCTTTCCCATATCAAACTGATTCACCAGATTGCCCTGGGACTAGTGCTTGGCATTCTGCTGGCCGTCACCCTTCCCCAGTCAGTACCCTTCCTTACCGTATTCGGTGACCTCTTTGTGAAAGCATTAAAGAGCGTGGCGCCGGTACTGGTATTTTTCCTTGTCATCAATGCCATCGCCCAGAAGAAGCCAAACCAGAAAGGCAGTATGAAGCCCATCGTCACCCTGTACATGACCAGCACCTTTCTGGCTTCCATCATTGGCGTATCTTTTTCCTTCCTTTTCCCCACCACTCTCACCCTGCAGGCCGCTGCCGATGCAGGCAGCACCAAGCCGCCCAGCGGCATCGGGGAAGTGCTCTTCAATCTGGTGATGAGCACCATTGACAATCCGGTCAGCGCCCTCTTGAAGGCTAATTACATCAGCATCCTTCTCTGGGCCGTCATTTTCGGTATTGCCATGAAATCCATGGGAACAGGCAGCACGAAACAATTCCTCGATGACACTGCCAAAGCAGTGACAAAGATCGTAGGCTGGGTCATCCATCTGGCGCCCCTGGGCATTATGGGCCTGGTAGCCAATTCCGTAGGCAGCCAGGGCGTTTCCGCCCTTCTGGGCTATCTCCATCTCCTGGCCGTCTTAATCGGTGCCTATGGCGCCGTGGCCCTGGTGATGAATCCTTTGCTTGTATTTTCCAGAGTTCATAGAAATCCCTATCCCCTGGTGCTGACCACATTAAAGGAAAGCGGCGTTTACGCCTTCTTCACCAGAAGCAGCGCCGCCAATATTCCGGTGAACCTTAACCTCTGCCGCCGTCTGGGACTGGATCCGGACATGTACTCCATTTCCATCCCCCTGGGGGCTGCGGTGAATACGGCCGGCGCTTCTGTCACCATTTCCGTTCTTTCCCTGGCTGCCGCCCATACCCTGGGCATTGACGTGGACATTCCCACCGCCTTCCTCCTCTGCCTGGTAGCCACCATCGGCGCCTGCGGAGCTTCCGGAGTAGCCGGCGGCTCCCTCCTCCTCATCCCCGTGGCTTGCGCCTCCTTCGGCATCAGCAGCGACATTTCCATGCAGGTGGTAGGCGTAGGATTTATTATTTCCGTACTGGAAGATGCCTGTGAAACAGCCCTCAACAGCTCCAGCGACGTCCTCTTTACTGCCACGGCGGAATTTGAAAAGCGAAGAAAAGAAGGAATCCTCAAAAGCTCCGACATGGTGCTGGGCGCAGAGGATAAGTCATAAAAATAGTTTCCTGCCGTGATGAATCACACTGTTCCCACATCGGACAGGAAACCCTTCGCTAAAAGTTTCCTGCCCCCACGAATCGCATTGCTTCCACATCGGACAGGAAACCTTTCGCCTACAGTTTCCTGCCCCCATGAATCACCATAGCGCCTCTTCCCCGTCATTTCGAGCGGAGCAAAGAGGCGCCCCGAAATCTCCGGCCGAATCGTTTCCTGCCGTGATGATTCCCAATGCGCCACACCGGACAAAAACCATCCCACCATAAAAATACCCGCCAGTCACAGTGATGACTGGCGGGTATTTTTAATTTCTCAGCACTTTTTCAGAACTTTTACGATTTCACCCATATAAATGCTGTGGTTATTGCCGGCCTGTCTGCCGGAATTCCACCTTTCATAGGTTTCCTTATCCGTATAGAATTCCTCTTTCATTTCATGGGTGTAAATCTTCCGGCATACCAGGATGAGATCCGCTTCTTCCAGACCCACCGCTTCATCGCCGATGGCATAGGGATGAAGGCCGCTGCCTTCGAATTTATCACCGTCCCTGCCGGAGTGGGAGCCCATGTAGGATTCCTTTGGCTTATAGGATACAGGCGGGAAAGACAGGGTGAAATAATCCTGGGCATCCAGAATGGTTTTGGTGAAACGGCTCTGACGGATATAGATGGATGCCACCGGTTTTCTCCACATAATGCCGAAACCGCCCCAGGTCACCAGCATGGGATTGCATTTTTCTTTATTGCCGGCTGTGACAATGCAGTAATCACTAAGTTTTGTAAACGGATTCAATCCGCATTCTTCCACAGGGATTTCTTTAAAAGACATAGCAAGTCTCCTCTCATTTCATAAAATCTATATGGATTATACCATTTTCTCAAATCATTCTAAAGAGAAATGATAAGGATTGTCAAATTATGATAGAATAGCAAAAGCATCTGATCCATTTAAGGAGGATTCATGAGTC
Organism: Dialister sp. UBA1703; assembly: GCA_002320515.1. GTDB lineage: Bacteria > Bacillota > Negativicutes > Veillonellales > Dialisteraceae > Dialister. Next base: position 12,805 of record DCJJ01000010.1, read on the forward strand.
AAAATAAAGCTGATTTCCTACTCTTTACGGCCGCCTTCGTATGGGGCAGTTCCTATGGATTTATGAAACTGGGCGCAGAGACCATGCCGCCTGTCTCCATTGCCGCGCTGCGATGCCTTTTTGCCTTCTTCATCCTGCTCCCCTTCTTTATGAAACGCCTTCGGAAGACCGACGGGAAAATACTGAAATACAGCGCCATCACCGGATTTCCCATTGCCGGTGTCTTTATCGGCGTCATTTACGGAGTCATCGGCACCTCTGCCTCCACGGCAGGATTTCTGATTTCCACTTCTGTCATTATGGTTCCCATCCTTCACGGCCTGTGGATTCAGAGAATGCCCTCTTTTCCCATCATGCTTGGCACCGCCATCGTCACCGCCGGTCTTTTCATCCTGAACGGCGTCACTTCCATCAGCCTGGACAAAGGATTCGTGCTCTGCCTCCTGGCAGCATTTCTCTACGCCCTGGATATCCTCTTCACCAATACCTTCGTTTCTAAAGTAGACAGCCTCCTTCTGGGCCTATGGCAGATGGGCTTTGCCGGAATCATAGCCGGCGCCGTCAGCCTTCTTCTGGAAACGCCCAGACTGCCCCATACCCTTCCCGAATGGACCGCCATTCTGGGGCTCGCTGTCTTCTCTTCCGCCTACGGCTTTACCATCCAGGCGGTGGCTCAGGAATACACCACCCCTGAAAGGGCAGGCTTCATCTTCTCCCTGGAGCCCGTGTTCGCCGCCATTTTCGCCTACTTCTTCCTCGGTGAAAACATGGGGTAAGTGTCAAGTTTTCCTCGGTAATTCATTTGACTGTCGATGATTACTATCTCCGTGGCTTCGGTTTTATCAGTATTTCTGTATAGCTCTGG
>DCJJ01000049.1 GCA_002320515.1 Dialister sp. UBA1703
CCCTTAAACAGGGGTGGGCAAGGGATTTACGCTCTGAACTTCCCGCCGGACGCGGTCATTCTGACAGGCGGCAGGCGGAAGGTCTGATGTCTGATAGTCTGACGTCTGAAGATCTCCTTGCTTTCGGAAATACGCCCCGCCGCCGCAAAGCCCGCCGGCGGCTGTCTCCTATTTGACATTCCTGCCATATAGTAGTAATATATTGCCAATTACTTCTATATCGTATTATTTATAAAAGAGCAGAATATGAAGAAGAAAAGTATAGTGGCCCTTGCCCTGGCAGGGTGCCTTTGGATGGGAGGCGGTGCTATGGCTATGGATGTGAATGTGGATTCCGCCACGAAGGATATGCCGGGAAAGGCGGAGAGCATCCTTCTTTCCGTACCGGTGAAGACGCCGCTGATTAACCAGATTTCCGATGTGGTTTACGAGCAGGTGCCCATGCGGGGCTATCCCAATGTGGCCATGAAGATGGATATTCTGCAGCCCAAGTCCGACAAGAAGCTGCCGGCCATCGTCTACGTCACCGGCGGCGGCTTCATCAATGCCAACAAGGATAACGGCATCCAGCTCCGCATGCATCTGGCGGAAGCGGGCTACGTGGTGGCTTCCATCCAGTACCGGGTGGCGCCCACTGCCAAATTTCCCCAGCCTCTGGAGGATGTGAAATCGTCCATCCGGTACCTCAAGGCCCATGCAGACCAGTTCAACATCGACCCTGACCGGGTAGGCATTGTGGGCGGCAGCGCCGGCGGCTATCTCACCGCCATGGCAGGAACCACCAGCGGCACCACTTCCTTTGATAAAGGGGAGAACCTGAACATTTCCAGCGATGTAAAGGCGGCGGTAGACCTCTACGGCCTTTCCGACCTCACCCGCATCGGTGATGATTACAGTGACGCTGTGAAGGAAAACCACAAATCCGCCGGCGCCACAGAGGCCCTCTGGGTCAACGGTTCTCCTGTGTTCGGCGGGAAAGACGGCGGCATCCTGGCCAATCCGGAGGGCGCCGCCAAAGCCAATCCCATTACCTATATTTCCAAAACCAGCACCCCCATGCTCCTCATGCACGGCACGGCGGACACCGTAGTCTCCCCCAGCCAGACGGATCTCCTCTTCCAGGCGCTGCAGAAGAACCACATTCCTTCCAAACGGTACCTGGTGGAAGGCGCCGCCCATGGCGGTATCTACTGGAACCAGAAGGAAGTGCTGGATATTATTACGGAATTCTTTGACTCCTATTTGAAATAAGGGATCTTGGACACGCCTGTCGGCGTGAGGGTTCAAAGGGTTCAAAGGGGAGCGCCCTTTGGGCGCAAGGGGCGCGGCTGGCGCCACAGGTTGGGACTGCCTGTCGGCGGCAGGTTGTGTAGAAGGGTTGCGGAAAAGGTTCACAGGGTTCAGAGGGTTGTGGATTGCCGCTTCGCAGCAATAAATATTATGCCGCCTATCGGCGGCAGGAAAACCAACCACGCGCCTTCGGCGCGTGGTTGGCGTGTTCTCCTCTGGGCGAAAGCCCCGTCAATCTTGAGAACCTCTTCCCTTCTGAACCGGCCCGCTCTGTGGGCGAAGCCCGATGACGGCTTGAACCCGGGCGCCGCAAGGCGCCTCTCCCCTCTTGCTTTCGGGAATACAGAAAGCCATCGTAAATGACACAAAGGAGGAACCATGAAACTGGATGATACCCTGGGCTTTATTCTGGGCCGCGTTTCCAGGAAGGTTCATTACCGGCTGGACCATATTTTTAAAAGCCACCATATTACCATCGAGCAGTGGGTGGGGCTCCGCATGATTGATGAAGAAGGGCCTCTGTGCCAGAAGGACCTGGCCTGCCGCATGGAGAAGAACCAGAACACCATCAAAGCCCTCATCGACCGGCTGGAGGCCAAGGAGCTGGTGACGCGGACAGAAGACCCCAAAGACCGACGGAACCTGATTCTCACCCTTACGGGGAAGGGGGAGTCCCTTCTCGACACCCTGTCCCCGCTGGAGGATGAGGTGAATGAAGCCATCGAGTCCGTCCTGCCGCCGGAGGAGACGGAAACATTGAAGCAGCTCCTTCTGCAGCTGGAAAAGAAGCTGTAAGACAGGTTTATTGAAAACGCAGCCACTGAAACGTTCTGCTTCAGCCGCTGTTTCCATTTCAAAGAAAGGAAATGAAATCATTATGGCTTACTACACAAGCAATGAGGAACATCCCATTGACATTTTGAACATTAAAGGACTGGAGGCAAGGGTGAAGGCCCGTATGGACCCCGGCGCCTTCGGCTACATCCGGGAAGGCGCGGAAGATGAATGGACCATGCGGGAAAATACCCGGTCCTTTGAGGACAAGCACATCGTCCCCCGGGTGCTCCGCGGTATTTCCCATGCAGACCTTTCCACCTCCATTTTCGGCATCCCCCTCAAAACGCCGGTGATTGAAGCCCCCTCTGCCGCCCACGGCCTGGCCCACATGAAGGGAGAGGTAGATACCGCCATCGGTGCCGCCAAGGCAGGCACCCTCTTTGCCATGAGCACCTACGGCAGCACGAACCTGGAAGACGCTGCCGCCGCCTGCCCCGGAGCGCCCCAGTTTTTCCAGATTTACATGAGCAAGGACGACGGCTTCAATGAATTCCTCATCCGCAAGGCTGTGAAGGCCGGCGTGAAAGCCATCATCATGACCGTGGACTCCACCCTGGGCGGCTACAGGGAAGAAGACATTGCCACCAGGTTCCAGTTCCCCCTCCCCATGCCTAACCTGGCTGCCTACGGCACCGCTGACGGCAAGGGAAAAAATATTTCTGAAATCTACGCCGCCGCCAAGCAGGACTTCGTCCCTGCTGACGTCAAGAAACTGAAGGACCTGTCCGGCCTGCCGGTCATCGTCAAGGGCATCCAGTCTCCGGAAGATGCGGACATTGCCATCCAAGCCGGCGCCGACGGCGTGTGGGTCTCCAACCACGGCGGCCGCCAGCTGGACGGCGGCCCCGCCTCCTTTGCCGTGCTACCCTCCATTGCCGCCGCAGTCAACCACCGGGTACCGGTCATCTTTGACAGCGGCGTGAGAAGAGGAAATCACGTATTCAAAGCCCTGGCCAGCGGCGCCGACCTGGTAGCCATCGGCCGCCCCGTCATCTACGGTCTCAACCTGGGCGGAGCCGAAGGGGTGAAGTCGGTATTCGATCATTTCAATAAAGAACTTGCCATCACCATGCAGCTGGCAGGCACAAAGACCATTGAAGAAGTCAAAGAAACAAAACTAATTTGAGCATAGTAAAACCGGGCAGTATTCGCTGCCCGGTTTTGTTGTGGAACAAAGGCGCGGCTGGCGCCTTTGGACACACCTTCGGTGTGAGGGTTGACGGGGCTGCGGCCCGAGGGTTGTGGCCGCCTGCCGGCGGCAGGTTGTGTATCGCTTCGCTCAGGGGGCAACAGCGCCTGCAGCGCTGAGGGTGGCGGATTGCCGCTCTGCGGCAATGCTTATAAAGTCAGCGTTACGGATTTACCT
>DCJJ01000051.1:0-2629 GCA_002320515.1 Dialister sp. UBA1703
AACTGCCTGTAAGGCGAAGCCGATCACAGGCAGAACCCTTGGCGCCCAGGGCCGTAAGGCCCGGCGGCGCCATCAACCCTCGCCCGCGAAAGCGGGCGTCAACCTTCGGGAATACTGGAAAGCACCGCCCAGGTCCCCACTCCCCATCCCTTATACATAGCTATAGAAAAATTCCATAAGTTCCCCTCCCGGAATTTGATTTCTTTAAAATCTCCCCTTTTCTATGAATATCAGCATTTTTCGAATTATCCTGCCGGCGAACGGAAAATTAGAATGGCGGAAGGACGGATTCTGTCTATTCCCTTTTCCTGCCACTTGGTGTATGATTATCTGCGGTACAACATCTTGTGCCTTTATTTCTATTTTTGAACTATATTTAGTATAATGCATGATTTTATCGAAAACCGCTATAATCGCAGAGAATCATATGCAAGAAGTACACAGGGGAGTGTTTGTCATGGAAAACAGGGATCATATGGACGTCATTCATGTAAAGACGAATGTCATCAAGAGAAACGGGCAGGAAGTGTCTTTTGATATTTCCAAAATTGTAAACGCCATCGGCAAGGCGAACAGGGAAGTGGAATCCATCCACCAGATGAATGAATTCCAGATCCGCGCCGTGGCAGACAATATTGCCAAGAAGATTGCTTCCTATCCCCATGCGGTGAATGTGGAGGACATTCAGGACATGGTGGAAACGGGCATTATGGAAATGAGGGGCTATGAAGTGGCCCAGAAATATGTGCGCTACCGCTACAAGAGAGAGATTTCCCGCAAGAGCAATACCACCGACGACGGCATCCTCTCCTTAATCGACCTGTCCAACGAGGAAGTAAAGCAGGAAAACTCCAACAAGAACCCTGTCATCAATTCCACCCAGCGTGACTACATGGCCGGCGAAGTATCCAAGGATCTCACCAAGAGACTGCTGCTGCCGGAAGAAATCGTGAGGGCCCATGAAGAAGGCATCATCCATTTCCACGACGCCGACTATTTCGCCCAGAGGGAACACAACTGCGACCTCATCAATCTGGAAGACATGCTGCAGAACGGCACCGTCATCAGCCAGACCATGATCGAGAAGCCCCATTCCTTCTTCACCGCCTGCAACGTCACCACCCAGATCGTGGCCCAGGTGGCATCGAACCAGTACGGCGGACAGTCCTTCACCCTGGCCCACCTGGCTCCCTTCGTGGACATCAGCCGTAAGAGAATCACGAAAGAAGTGATAGCAGAAAGAGAAGAAACCGGCGAATTCATGGACAAAGCCATTATTGAAAAAATCGTGGAACGCCGCCTGAAGGAAGAAATCAAATCGGGCATCCAGACCATCCAGTACCAGCTCATCACCCTCATGACCTGCAACGGACAGGCCCCCTTCGTCACCATGTTCATGTACCTGGACGAAGTGCCGGATGGACAGACCCGGAAAGATCTGGCCATGATTATCGAAGAAGTGCTCCGCCAGAGAATGCAGGGTGTGAAGAACGAAAAGGGCGTATGGATTACCCCTGCCTTCCCGAAGCTCATTTACGTGCTGGATGAAGACAATATCCATGACGACTCCCCCTACTACTACCTCACCAAACTGGCTGCCGAATGCACTGCCAAGAGAATGGTACCGGACTACATTTCCGCCAAAATCATGAAGAGCCTGAAGAACGGCGACGTATACCCCTGCATGGGCTGCCGCAGCTTCCTCACTCCTGACACCGAAGGCCTTGGACCCCATGGCGAACACAAATACTACGGCCGTTTCAACCAGGGCGTAGTCACCATCAACCTGGTGGACGTGGCCTGCTCCTCCGACGGAGACATGGACCGCTTCTGGAAGATTCTGGAAGACCGGCTGGAACTCTGCCACCGGGCCCTCCGCTGCCGCCACGAACGGCTTCTGGGCACCGTGTCCGACGTGGCCCCCATTCTCTGGCAGTACGGCGCCCTGGCAAGACTGAAGAAAGGCGAAACCATCGACAAACTCCTTTTCAACAACTACAGCACCATTTCCTTGGGCTATGCAGGCCTCTATGAAATGTGCGTCCGCATGCTGGGCGTATCCCACACCACCGACGAAGGCAGAAAGTTTGCCCTGGCCGTCATGCAGAAACTGAACGACAAATGCACGGAATGGAGAAAAGCGGAAAATATTTCCTACTCCGTCTACGGCACCCCCATGGAATCCACCACCTACAAATTTGCGAAATGTTTGCAGAAGCGGTTCGGCATCATCCCCGGCGTCACCGACAAGAACTACATTACCAACAGCTACCATGTCCATGTGGCTGAAAAGATCGACGCCTTCCATAAGCTGAAATTTGAATCGGACTTCCAGAAACTCTCCCCCGGCGGCGCTATCTCCTACATCGAAGTGCCGAATATGCAGACCAATATTCCCGCCGTCCTCACGGTGATGAAGTATATTTATGAAAACATCATGTACGCCGAACTGAACACCAAGAGCGACTACTGCATGGTCTGCGGCTACGACGGAGAAATCAAAATCGTGGAAGACGAAAACGGCAAACTGGTATGGGAATGCCCCAACTGCGGCAACCGGGACCAGCACAAGATGAGCGTGGCCCGGAGAACCTGCGGCTACATCGGCACCCAGTTCTGGAACCAGGGC
>DCJJ01000051.1:2679-4033 GCA_002320515.1 Dialister sp. UBA1703
GGTTCTGCCTGCCTTTGGCAGGCGGGTTCAAAGGGCTGCGGTATCGCTCCTTCGGAGCGATGAGTATAAATACCTTTGTGTATCCAGTGCCGCAGAGCGCAGCGCCAAAGCCTCCTTCCTCAGAAAGGAGGTGTCGCCGAAGGCGACGGAGGATAGGGGCTTTTCGCAGAAAAGCCGAGGCCCCATCGGGGCCTGATGATGATTCATATCCGCCACACTTTTTTCGGACCCATCCTCAGGGCTCCGCCCAGCTCCTTCCTGAGGAAGAAGCCTGCGTTACGTGCTTCCCGTTCTACTACATAAGCTGCCGCCGCAGGCGGCATATAAAAAAGCGTCCGTCAGGACGCCACCTTCCCCTTTGAACCCTCATCCCCAAAAGGGCACTCACCCGGAGGCGCTCCGCGCCTCCTTTTTTACTTATATCCAAGGAGTTATCCATGAAATACGCCAATTTTAAAGAATACGACATCGCCAACGGCCCGGGCATCCGGTTCTCCCTCTTTGTTTCCGGCTGCACCCATCACTGCAAAGGCTGCTTCAATCCGGAAACCTGGGATTTCAACTACGGAAAACCCTTTACCAAGGAAGTGGAAGACTACATCATCAAAGAAACGGGCCATGAATTCTACGAAGGCCTTACCCTCCTGGGCGGAGAGCCCATGGAACCGGTAAACCAGAAGGGCCTCCTCCCGCTGGTGAAACGGTTCAAGGAACTCTATCCCCACAAAACCATCTGGTGCTTCACCGGCTACCTCTACGACCGTGACCTTCTGGGCCACTTCGCCAAGATCATGCCGGAAACCATGGAACTCCTGAAACGGATCGACGTACTGGTGGACGGAGAATTCATGCTGGACAAAAAAGACGTCACCCTCCTCTTCAAAGGCTCCTCCAACCAGCGCACCATCGACGTGCAGAAAAGCCTTAGAACCGGGAAAATCGTCCCCTGGGATCCGCAAGACACCAGCATGTCCCCCAATTCCAAAATTTAAGGTTCCTTCACGTCCCGCCGGAAGCGGACCATTTTACAAAATAAAGGGGCTGGGAAGAAAGGTAAATCATTTCTTCCCAGCTTTTTTCTGACCGTCCTATCATGATATGCTGCCTTTCCCCTCGAAATGATGGCAGGTGACCTGCCTCATTGGTGGAAGGAGATTTCTCCACTCTGCTGCGCTTTCATCGAAATGACGAGAGGGGTGCAAGGCGTCGTTTCGGCTATTTGAAGCGTAGGATGTCTCCACTCCGCTCCCACTATCGAAATGACGGGAGAGGCGTCCGCCGCCACCGTCATCTCGAGCGGAGGAACGTGCCGGTATGGGGGGGTAGATGAAAACTGCTTCGATGATACTCTGAG
>DCJJ01000084.1 GCA_002320515.1 Dialister sp. UBA1703
ACATATGACCAGAATACTGAGCGACAGCGAAGGATCTTGGTAAGAAGAGTAAGTGAGACAGATGGTATTAAATACCGGTCGGCGGGGCGGCATTTTCCCGAAGGAGCCTGCGCCTCCGGTGCAGAGGGGGAATAGCCCTGCAGGCGATGAGTATAAAGTGCCGCCTATCGGCGGCAGGTGGTGGGCCTTTGAAATTATGGAAGGTGCCGGTATGATAAAACCTTTACAACCGCCCTGTCGGGCGTGGGAAAAGCGTTCCCCCTTTGGTGGCTGGCGCCACCACCTTTCCCCCGCAATCGGTGGGACTATTGAAGGGGAGACCTATTTTTTATCCGGAGCACCTCGTGCCCCCAAGCCCCTTGAGCGAAGCGAACACAACCCACGGCGCAGCCCTGCCCCTTTGCGCCCTTCAGGCACAGCCCTCTGAGCTTTTTATTTCAAGAATCTATGTTCTCCATATCTATCCTTTACGAATTGTGTTATAGTGGTACATATTGAATCTATTCAGATAGATATTGCATAAAGAAAGGCGGAGTTCCATGAATATTATTGATGAACTGAAATGGCGTGGCGCTGTCAATCAGCAGACAGACGAGGAAGGATTGTACAAGCTGGTAGGGGAGAAGTCCATTTCCCTCTATTGCGGCATTGATCCTACCGGAGACAGCATGCATATCGGTCATCTGATTCCTTTCATGATCCTGAAGCGTTTCCAGCTGGCCGGCCATCATCCGGTCATCGTCATCGGCGGCGGCACCGGCTCCATCGGCGATCCTTCCGGCCGTAAGACGGAAAGGGTGCTCCAGTCCCAGGAGACCATCCGGCACAATGCGGAATGCCTCACTGCCCAGATGAAGAAGCTTTTCGGAGAAGACGGATTCACCATGGTGAATAACTATGACTGGCTGTCCAAGATTTCCCTGCTGGAATTCCTTCGCGATTACGGCAAGCTTTTCAATATCAATACCATGCTGGCTAAAGAAGTGGTAGCTTCCCGTCTGGATACAGGGATTTCCTTTACGGAATTTTCCTACCAGATTCTCCAGTCCATCGATTTCAAAATGCTCTACGACAAGTACGACGTACAGCTTCAGATCGGCGGCGCCGACCAGTGGGGCAACATCACCAACGGCGTAGAACTCCTTCGCAAGACGGAAGATGTGCATGATGCCTACGGCCTCACCATCCCCCTCATGCTGAAGGCAGACGGCACCAAGTTCGGCAAGACCGCCGGCGGTGCGGTATGGCTGGATCCAAAGAAGACGTCACCCTATGAATTCTATCAGTTCTGGTTCAACCAGGATGACCGGGATGTGGTGAAGTACCTGAAATATTTCACCTTCCTCTCCCATGAGGAAATCGATGCACTGGAAAAAGAAGTGGCAGAACATCCGGAACATAGAAGCGCTCAGCGGAAGCTGGCTGAAGAAGTGACCCGCTTCGTTCACGGCGAAGAAGGACTGGCCCAGGCAGAAAAGGTGACCCAGGCTCTCTTCTCCGGCAACATCCAGGAGCTCTCGGGCGATGAAATCGAAGGAGCTTTCCGCAACACCAAGGGCGGCGAAGTCCATGAAGCACCGATTAATATCGTGGAAGCTCTGGTGCAGGGCGGCGTGGAAAAATCCAAGCGCCAGGCAAGGGAAGATGTGAAGAACGGCGCCATCCGGGTGAACGGTGAACAGATTCGTGACATTGAAGCCTCTGTATCTGCCCATCCCAATACCAATGGCAAATTCATTATTATCAGAAAAGGCAAAAAGAATTACTTCTCCATCGAAGTGAAATAAAATGCCGGTCAAAAGCTCTCCTCCGGGAGGGCTTTTTATTTTTGGGAGCATCATAATTTTATTGTGCTGCTGCCAGCTCTAAACCCGCCGAACCTTTCATACCTGACGGGCACAGAACTCTTTGAACTAGTCCTGTCATGTGATATACTGTAATGTATTGAAGTTTCTATATTTGAAAAGGAGAGAAATATGAAATTTTCGTTTAACCACAACAATTTCAACGTGCTCGATTTGAAGAAGAGTATCGCTTTTTATGAAGAAGCCCTGGGACTCAAGGTAACAGGTGAGTACAAGGCTCCGGACGGCTCCTTTATTCTGGCTTACCTGGGGGATGGCGCAACGAAGCACCGGCTGGAACTGACCTGGCTTCGGGACCGGAAGGAACCCTACAATCTGGGGGATAATGAATTCCATCTGGCTTTTGATGTGGATGACATGAAGGCGGCTCACGAAAAGCATAAGGCCATGGGATGCATCTGCTTTGAAAATCCGGCCATGGGCATTTATTTCATTAATGACCCCGATGGATACTGGATTGAAATTATTCCGGAGGATATGTGATGGACCCTATTTTTGTACGTACCGCCCGCATTATCGGTGAAAAGGGCGTTGATTTTCTTTCCACAAAGACTGTGGCCGTTTTCGGCATCGGCGGCGTCGGTTCCTATGCGGCAGAAGCACTGGTCCGCGCCGGCGTGGGCCATCTGATTTTTATTGATAAGGATGCAGTGGAGGATTCCAACCTGAACCGCCAGCTGGTGGCTGACCGGACGACCATCGGCCGCAATAAGGCGGATGTGATGGTGGAGCGGGCCCACCGGGTGAATCCGGCCTGCGACGCAAAGGCCATGGCGGTGTACTATCGCCCCGGCGATGAAGATTTCATCAAGAATCTTCATGCTGATTTCATTATCGATGCCATTGATGATGTGCCGGCGAAGGTATCCATTGCGGAAATCTGCTATAAGCTGAAGATTCCGGAAATTTCATCCATGGGTACAGGCAACCGGCTCCGCCCGGAAATGCTGCAGATTGCAGATATTAATAAGACCTCCGTGTGCCATCTGGCAAGGAAGATGCGGCGGGAGCTGAAGGATCGCCGGGTGCGCCATCTGATGGTGGTGTATTCCAAGGAACTGCCCCATAAGCCCATAGGCGAAGGCCATGCACCGGGGTCCACTTCCTTCGTGCCGCCGGTGTCGGGCATGATGATGGCAGGCTATGTGATTAGAAATCTTTTGAAAGAAGTAAACATTACCTGAGGAAGCACCGATACATGCATGGGCTGCTTTCCTATGGCTTGTATGGACTGCAGGAAGCAAAGAGTGCGCTGTTTCGTGGCGCTTCCCTGAGAAAGGAAAACAATATGGTTGAAATCCGTCATCCCGATTGGGTGACTATTCAGGAAAATGGAAAAGACGTGCTGGGGTACAACCAGGAATGGTATCCGGAAAAAAGGCAGAAGCTGGCAGGCTGCGGCCCTACGGCAGGCAGCATGATGGCCGCCTATATCGAGCGGAAGCAGTGGGGGCAGAAGGTGGAAACAAGGGAAGAGGCCCTTGCCATTATGCTGGATATATGGAAATACGCCACGCCCCGCATGCATGGTCTCTACAAGACCCGCTGGCTGAAGGAAGGCCTTTCCGCCTACATGAAGGAGAGAGGGCTTAAAGGAAATGTGGAAGCCCTGCCCATTCCCTCCATCCGTCTCCTGGCACCTAAGCTTCCCAAGGTGGCAGCCTTCATCCGGGAAGGGCTCAAAGCAGACTGCCTCATCGGTTTCCTGAACCTTCACAGCGGCGGCGAGCCTATTCCCTACCACTGGCACTGGATGCCCCTGGTGAAAATGGAAGAAAGGGACGATGGCATTTACTGCACCCTCTGGGATGAGGGGACAGCCCATGTGTTCAATCTGGGGAACTGGCTGAAACACACCAAATTCGGCGGCGGATTTGTAAGAATCATGAATTCCTGAAAGAAAAGGGACTGTGAAGAAATGATGGAGCTCCGGTTAGACGGGTAGACAATGGGTTAGTTTACAAGGCACGAATTGACAAGTACTCTGCCCCGCACCCCCCCGTCATTTCGACCAAAGCGAAGCGGAGTGGAGAAATCTTACTCCGAAGTGAGGAGGCCCATGGCGGCAGGAGATCTCTCGACTCAGCGTTTCAATAGAGATGAGTATCTATCACTTATAACGGCAGGCAGTATATCATCATATGGCTGCAATAAAAAGGGACTGTGAAGAAATGATTCCCATTTTTTCACAGCCCTTTTTTGATGACAGCTGGTCCCTTCCTTAAAGGGCACATTTCCCTTAGTGTAAAATTTTACTCG
>DCJJ01000092.1:0-2385 GCA_002320515.1 Dialister sp. UBA1703
TGAATGAATCAGTGCTTCCTTAGTATAAAGGGCGCCTTTTTTAAATGCGTCCGGCATGGACGTAAATGAAAATGCCTGCCATAAGAATATGGCGGGCATTTTCATTTGATGAATCATTTCAAATCTTGTCTATGAACTACTTCACTATAACTTCACATTGACTTCACATTCACTTCACTATGAAACTTCATTGACTTCACCAATGAGAGATTTCCGGCCTCATCGTGAAACGTACCAATCCGGCGTGAGGTTTCTCTATCACCCATTTTATACAATAAAACGGACAGTACAAAAACACGGATGGGTATCCGTGTCAGTCAGTCATGTGAGCCGGAAGGGGTCAGCCGGAAGGCTTCATTATAAGATTCATCGCCCTATGGGCAATCCACCACCTTTTGAACCCTCTGCACCCTGCCACGCAGTGGCCTGCCCCCTTTGGTACCGCGTACCACCTTCCTCCTTCTTTGAAGGAACACAATAAAATGGGTGTTGAACCCTCTGCACCCGGGCCGCGGACAGCGGCCCCATTATTTTTCCCTCCTGAAGTTTCTCCCTGCTTCCACTGGGTGGGATTTCTTATAGGCTGCTTTTTCCTGATACATGCGGTCGTCCGCTTCTTTCAGGTGGTCTTCAAAGGTGAGGGGCTGGGCGGGGGCGTGGATGCTCCAGCCGAAGGAGGCGGAGGGGTCTTTTGGCATCTGGGGCATGCCTTTCAGTGCTTTCAGTTTCTTTTGGATTTCGTCTGCGATGGAAGGAATGGATGATGTTTTTTCCGGCGGGAGGATGGCGATGAATTCGTCGCCGCCCAGGCGGCCGCAGGCGGCGTCTTTTCCGGCGGAGCTCCGAAGGATGTCTGCCATGTGGCGAAGGAGTTTGTCTCCTGCCATATGGCCGTAGAGGTCGTTTACTTCTTTGAGACCGTTCAAATCCATGAAGAGAAGGGAGTAGGCTTTTTCGCTGTCCAGTTTTTCTGCTGCGTGGAAGATGCCGCCGTGGTTCAGGAGGCCGGTGAGGGCGTCATGCCGTGCCACGCGGAGGGCTGCTTTTTTCTCCTGCGCTTCTTCCGCTTGGGACAGGATTTGGAAGAAGTAGGACAGGGTGACGGAAAGGACGAAGACCAGGAGGGCCCAGGTGGCCAGGGCCTGCATGATGTGAACCTGCAGGGGACCGTGGGTGGGGGCGATGTAGTACTGGGCGGTATCTATGCCGGCAGCTCCGGCGGAAATAAGGATGCCCCAGCGGATGATGAAGGTCCAGATTTCTTCTTTTCCCAGGGGATGGAGCTGGTACCAGCAGACGAGAAGGCAGGCCAGGAGGATAGAGAGGTGAAGCAGGGGCAGTATGTCATCCAGGTTAAGGGGCGTCCCCAGGTGCAACAGCATGGCGGAGGTGAAGAGCAGAAGGAACCATTGGGAAAGCCGGTGGTAAATGGCTTTTCTCCGCCTTTCATTTTCCGAAAGGTAAAGGTAGTAAAGGAGGGGGGCAGGAAGAAAGAAAAGGGAGCCGTATTCGATAATGGCGCAGAGGTTGTCGCTCGGTATCCAGAAGCCCAGCATATGATGATAGCCCAGTCCCCAGAGTACGAAGGAGGCCAGAAAGAGGGCAAGGGCCAGCCCTTTCTTTACGAAGTCCTTTTTCTTCAGGCACAGGAAGACAAGGATGGCGGCCAGGGACAGGGTGAGGAGGGTGTGGTACAGGATAAAGAGAAGTCCTTCCTGCTGCAGGTAGTAGGTGTAGCTCTTTTTTGTGGGCATGACGAGGATGTTGCCCAAAAAAGGCCGGGGATTGTGGTCAAGCATTTCTTCTTCGATGGTGACAGTGGAGCCATAGGCGGCAGGAGGAAGCTCTACCATGCAGATCATGGAACCGAAATGACGGCTCCGGGGAATATCTGATTCACTGATGGAGTACAGAATGTGACCGTTGTATGAAACGGTGGGATAGGTACGGATGGTGGTGAAGGCCAGCATGTACTGGTGCCGGTCGGAGTGAAGGGGGATGGGCACACGGATGCGTACGCGGCTCCCCTCAGGGAAGTCATCTGCCGGGGATATGTTTTCCTTCACACTGCCGTCCGGTTCTATAAGATCCATGGAAATGGCGTCGGTTACCCGGTACTCGTTGTACTTTGTTTCATGGGTAATGTAGTAGGCATTCATCAGCAGAAGGAAAAGGATAAAAAGGGAGAAAAAGACAAAGATGTAGAAGGCTTTTCTGTTTTTCTGCTCTCTGGGCAGCCACCGTTCCTGTTTCTCCATACCGATTCTCTCCTGACTATTTTTTATTTCATTTTTTATTTTAGCATATATGTGAAATACAGGAAGGAGTTTATCATATTTCTGAAAGGAATAAATGTATGTTATTTAAGGAAGCACTGATTAATTC
>DCJJ01000092.1:2390-3494 GCA_002320515.1 Dialister sp. UBA1703
ATTTTTATGCACTGCTTTGTCATGGGACTCCTTACATAGTTCGGGGTCCTATACACCGGAGAGAAAAATCAATAAAAGGCAATCAAAAAGCGTCCGTTCTCAAAAGAGAAGAGACGCTTTTTACATGGTCTGTTACAGAGCTTTCAGCCTTTCAGCCAGTTTGGCTCCATGGACCTGGCAGTCCTTGATGACCCGGTCTTTCACAAATTCCGGGCTCACGCCGGGGATGTAGGCGCAGCCGTTGGTGTAAATAGGTTCCTCATACTCCATACCGCAGAGAGCTGCAATCTGCTGGAAATTGTAGAGGAAATCCTCCATGGGATGGCCGTTGGGGCCGCCCACTTTGTACGCACTGGCAGGGGAACCGGTGGTAAAGGAAATCTGGAACTTCTTCCCCTTCAGCGCCGTGCCGCCCGTGCCATAGGCAAAACCGTGGGCAAAGACCTCCTCCACCCAGTGTTTCATAAGAGAAGGATAAGAATACCAGAAAATAGGGAACTGGAACACAATAACATCCGCATCCTTCAGAAGAGCCTGATCCTTCTCCACCTTTGGCTCCCAGCCTTCCTCATCCAGACGGAGCAGAGTAAACTCCGGCCCCTCAGCCTTCAGAGTTTCCAGAATGGTTTTGTTAGCCAGCGACTGATCCAGCCGCGGATGACCGGATACAACAAGAATCTTTGCCATAAGTAAGACCTCCCTGTAAAAATGACTGTGGTTCAAACTTACCTATATTGTAGCACAAGCGGGAGAGAAAAGGAGCCTTTGCTTACCGCTCTTAAACCATGAGCAGGGATGGAATTCTTTAGTGGGTTGGTGAGACAGCTATCCGCTATCCGCTGTCCGCTTACCGCTTACCGCTATGTTATGTGGCACTGAGACACAAAAGCAAATTCCGTAACGCCCTTGCCCACCCCTGGTTAAGGGGTGGGCAAGGGCGCAGCGAGCCGGAAGGGGTCAGCCGCCGAAGGCGGCATATAAAATCTGCGGCGTCAGCCGCCACCACAGCCCTCGGGCCCGTCGGGTCCGTCAAACCTGAGAACCCTCGCCCGCTTTGCGGGCGAGGGTCTTAAGAACCTTTTTCTAGGGAAGCGCTGATTAAAT
>DCJJ01000031.1 GCA_002320515.1 Dialister sp. UBA1703
CCGAGTAAAATTTTACACTAAGCTCTGGGAAGCACTCCCTCCCTGCGATTTAGCGGGCTGTGAACTGCCGCATCCTCCCAGTACCACCATGCCGGCTGCCGCCAGCGCCAGAATTGCTGCTTTAACCATCTTCTTCATCATTACGCCTCCACATAAAAATACTTCATTTTTTATAAATATACAACCATGCGTATGAAAATGCAAGAGGATGATTTTGTGAGGTATGGCAGCAGAGCTTTTTATCCCGGCAGGAAACTATCCGCGTATAGTTTCCTATCCGGCTTGACGCTGCGGTGCTTCTTACGGACAGGAAACTAAAAGCCGACGGACAGGGCCGTCGGCTTTTTCGTTATTTCTTATTCTTTTCGTAAAGCACAAGAAGACCTTTCAGTGTAAGCATGGGATCCACCACGTCGATGGTTTTGGAGGACTTGGCAATGAGGGTAGCCAGGCCGCCGGTGGCGATAACCTTTACGTTTGGTTCATTCAGTTCTTCCTTGATGCGATTGACGATTTCATCGATCTGGCCTACGAAGCCGTAGTAAATGCCGGCCTGCATGGCGGAAACGGTGTTGCGGCAGATGATTTTCGGCGTTTTCACCAGTTCGATGCGGGGCAGTTTGGAGGCTCTCTGGAAAAGGGCTTCCATGGAAATACCGATGCCCGGCGCCACAGCGCCGCCCAGGTAGTTGCCCTTGGTATCCACCACGCAGAAGGTGGTGGCAGTGCCCATGTCGATAATAATGAGGGGGCAATCGTATTCCGCAATGGCAGCTACCGCATTGACGATACGGTCGGCGCCCAGTTCCTTGGGGTTATCGTAGAGAATATTAAGGCCTGTCTTGATGCCCGGTCCCACCATGATGGGTTTTGTATGGAAGTAACGCTGGCACATGGTTTCCAGAATAGGAATGATAGGCGGAACAACGGTGGAAATGATAATATCTTCCACGTCCTTGAATTCCAGTCCGTTCAGCTGGAAAAGGGTGCCCAGAAGGGCTGCATAGCCATCAGCGGTCTGCAGGGTATCTGTAGCCACCCGCCAGTGGCGGATCAGTTTCCTTTCCTTGTATACACCGCATACAATATTCGTATTTCCTACATCAAAAGCAAGAAGCATGTGAATCTCCTCCGGAATCGGGCCCATAAGGCACCATTAAAATTTCATCAAGTGTATAATGCAACAAAGTTTCCATTCTGTCAAGGGAAATCATAACAAATAATAGATATTTTCACCGAATTTCATATGAGTAGGCCCATTCATAGCCTCCAGAGCATAAAAAAAGCCGGCAGACAGGCTGCCGGCCTTTCCGGTTCCCCGGCAGGTGAGCAGCAGTGCCATGCCGGACAGGAAACTTTTCGCATATAGTTTCCTTCTGATATGAACCCCCTCAGTGTCACGCCGGACAGGAAACTTTTCACTCTCAATGTTCCATGGTAGGATAATATCCCGCCTGGTTCAGGGACTGACGGATGCGGGTACCGCAGATGACGCCCAGGATGACCTTGATGAGGTCGAAGACCACGAAGGGGAATACGGTAAGGGTCAGCGCGGTCCAGAGGGGCATTTCCTTGCCGAGGCCGAAGTGGAAGTATCCCATGAACCAGATGGTACCCAGGGCATAGCAGCAGATAAGCCCCAGTACGGCAGAGGAAACCTGCCGGAGGAAATGGCCTTTTTCAGCCAGACGGAAGCCGGAAATCCAGGCCATCACCACAAAGCCCAGGTAGTAGCCGCCTACAGGAGAAAAGAAAATGCCTGCGCCTGCTTTCCCCATGGTAAGGATGGGAATGCCCAGAAGGCCCAGCAGGAGCCATACGCCGATGGAGATGGCGCCCCATTTCCTTCCCAGCACACCGCCTGCCAGGGCACATACAAAGCTCTGCAGAGTAATGGGCACGGGGCCGATGGGGAATGTGAACTGTGAAAGCACTGCCATAATCGCTGCAAAAATAGCGGCGCTGATAATATTATGCATTTTTCCTTTTTCCATGAAACTCTTCTCCTTTTCTTATGACCGTCCGTGTATCAGACATGAAGAGTGAAATGCCCGGAACGGCTGAAACCTGTGAAGGAAGCACTGTACTCTTTTAAGCGCTCCTTCTCCCCAGGGAAGCACTGATTCATTCATAGAGTCTGCTTTCATAAGAATAAAAGCAGACAGTGATTGAATCAGCGCTTCCCTAAATGGAGAGATTTATCTTTTAGGGATGGGCGCATCCACCGGGCGGATG
Organism: Dialister sp. UBA1703; assembly: GCA_002320515.1. Lineage (GTDB taxonomy): Bacteria > Bacillota > Negativicutes > Veillonellales > Dialisteraceae > Dialister. Next base: position 2,236 of record DCJJ01000031.1, read on the forward strand.
GAAACATCGCCTGCAATGACGCGGGTCATATGGGTGCCTGTATCTACCATGAGGCAGCCGTCCTTATCAATGTCCACCGCTTTTCCTGTGTAGCTTTCGTTTCCAAAAATAACCCGTACTTCCTGCCCCAGGGTAATGGAAAGGGCGCGCCAGTCATCCAGCACCTTTTCAAAACCTTCATCCTGGGCAATCCGGTACTCTTTTTCCAGTTCGGCCAGCACGGCAGCCAGAAGATCTTTTCTGGAAACGTCGATGCCTTCATTGAGGAAGGAAGTGGATGTTTCGCGGAAAGCTTCCGGGAATTCACTCTTCTTCATGCCGGTATTGATGCCGATGCCCATGATGATATAGTCGATTTTTTCCATGGATGCAGACATTTCTGTCAAGATGCCCACCATTTTTTTGCCATGGTACAGGATATCGTTAGGCCACTTGATGCCTGCATCCTTCAGTCCCAGACGGCGGATTCCCCGGCACACGCCGATGGCTGCCAGAAGGGTGCACTTGGACGCTTCCATAGGGAAGAATTTCGGTCTTAAAATCAAAGAGAACCAGACGCCCTTGGCAAAGGGGCTATAGAATCCCCGGGTCAGCCTTCCATGGCCGCTGGTCTGCTCTTCTGCCACCACAATGGTGCCTTCTTCCGCCCCTTCCCTGGCAATTTTCTTTGCTTCCTCATTGGTGGACCGGGTGGAGGACATATAAACCACATGGCGTCCGAAAGTTTCCGTATGAAGGGCACTGTCGATTTCCAGCGGCGTCAGCAGGTTCGGTGCATAAATCAGCCGATACCCCTTTCTGGTGCTGGATTCAAAAATATATCCTCTCTCTTTCAGTACTTTAATATGCTTCCAAATGGCCGTGCGGGAAACATGGAGATCTTTGGAAATCTGTTCTCCTGAAACAAACTCCCCATTGGCCTTCCTGAAGTAATCCAGGATTTCGTTTCTCATAAAACGCCTCCCATAAAAAGACTATTCCCTGTGAACCATATATCAGATTCTTTACTCATTATAAACAGTTGTAAACTATTCGTCAACCTATGCGGTTGGTAGTATTAACATTATGGAATGAAAAGTTTCCTATTCGGCTTGACACTATGGTGCTTCTTACCGGGAGGAAACTATTCGTGTAAAGTTTCCTGTTCGGCTTGACGCTGCGGTGCTTCTTACCGGCAGGA
>DCJJ01000007.1 GCA_002320515.1 Dialister sp. UBA1703
TTATAAGAATTTTTATGCACTGCTTCGTCATGGGACTCCTTAAATAGCTCGCTATTCGCGTCGTCCCATTCCTTGCATTGCATAAAAATTCAAGAATAAAAGCAAACAATGATTTAATCAGCGCTTCCCTAGCGGGGGAAAGGTGGTGGCGCCAGCCACCAAAGGGGGCGCTGTTCCATCGCCCACCAGGGCGGTTTTATGGTTTTTACCAGCCCACTAGCCCACTAGCTCACTACACAAGTTTTATCATACTGGCGCCCACAATATGCCGCCGCAGGCGGCCCCCGATCCTCGCTCCCAGCCGCTCCGCGGCTGCACGCCCACCAAGGCCGATAGCTGCATCCTGCGGGGAAATTTCTCCACTCCTCTCCCGACCGTGGAAATGACGATGTGATGCCCACCGCCCCTTCTATTCACGGCAGTTTCAGGAATTCTTCTTCCGGCGAGGGGCGGCTGTAGTAGAAGCCCTGTACGAGGCGGCATCCAAGGGAGTAGATTTTTTCTGCCTGTTCCTTTGTTTCCACCCCTTCCGCCACCAGGGATAGGTGTAGGGCGCGGGCCATGTCTGCCACGGCGCGGACGACGGCGGCGGAGCGGGGACTGGTGTCTACTTTCGCCACGAGGCTTCTGTCCAGTTTCAGCACGTCCGCCGGCAGTTCGGTGAGCATGGATAGGGACGATTCGCCGGTGCCGAAGTCATCAATTTCTATGGCAAAACCCATGGCCCTCAATCGTGTAAGCACAGGGAGCAGGGAGGGCGCGTCGTGGACGTAGGCCCTTTCCAGCACTTCCAGATGGAGGGCTTCAGCAGGAAGGCCGTATGTATTGATAAGTCCTTCCAGCACATTCGGCAGATCCGGCCGGTAGAGGTCGCTTCTGGCCAGGTTCACCGAAAGGGGCCGCAGTTTCTTTCCCTGCCTTCTGCGTTCAGCCAGAAGGCGGCAGGCCTCTTCCCACATATAGCGGTCCAGGCTGTAGATTTTATCTTCCCTTTCCAGCAGAGGGATAAAAAGGCCGGGGGAAATCATGCCCTTTTCCGGGTGAATCCATCGTACCAATCCTTCGCCGCCTATGACTTCGCCGCTTTCCACGTCCACCTTGTTCTGCACGTATAGCCTGAATTCCTTCCGTTTTAGAGCCAGAGGCACCATGTCCAGAATGCGGTACTCCTCCTGGAGCCTCTTTTTCAATGCTTCATCATAGAAGGCAAGGATGAGTTTCCGGTCTCCCCCTCCCCTTTCCATGGCAATGCGGGCCTGATCCGCCAGAAGGGCGGCGGAAAGGTCTGCAGCCGGCCCTTTTTCCGCTGCCCCGATTTTCACCTTCAGATGACCGAGCAGGGGATAGAAATCGAGGAAGCGAGGCAGATTTTCCGAAAGAACATGGGGAAAATCCATTTCCAGAGGCGCCAGGATGGTAAAGGAGGCAGCCTCTTCACGGCAGAAGAGGGCTTCTTCTCCGGAAAGGCCGGTAATAAAGAGGGCCAGATCCTGGATGAAACGGTCGCCCGCCCTGCGGCCAAGGATTTCATTCACCTGGTGAAGGCCGGATACGTTCAGGGCAATCATGTGAAAGGCCCTGTTTCCTTCCTTTTCCATTTTCTCCCCTGCCGCCTTCCGGAAGGCGGAGGGTGTGTAAAGGGACGTGAGTTCGTCCCGCTCCAGAAGGGCGATGGTGCTGTGGGCCTTCCGTACCTCTTCCAAAAGGCCGGTGAGCCGCCGGTTTGCTTTCATCAAGTCCCTGCCTGCATTCACCAGACGGTTGTTCATGTGCTGGATTTCGTAGAAATCGTCTTCATAGGGCTCCCTGAGATGGCGGTCTGCCCAGTCCAGGCTCTTCACGAGGGCTTTTTCAAAAGAAATGAAATCTCTTTCATCCGCCCGTCCCAGTACAGCCAGCACATGGGCTGGATAGAGGAAGAGGAAAAGGGGTACCTTTCTGCCATCCGAACATTCCAAAAACAGCAGGACCTGCCCGCTGTTTTCGCCTTCCAGTTTTCTTCCTGTCTCCTCTGCCTCCGGCAGCCATTCTGCCAGGGAGTCCCCTTTCCTGAGCTCCAGACCGGAACTATAAAAAATCTTTTCCATGTTCCAGTTTCTGTCGCACAAAAAGATGCTGCATCCCATGGGATTTCCTGTCCCTTTCTACTTACCATTCACCTTTCTGATGAGGTCAATGGCATTTTCTCCGTAATAATCCACCGGCCATTTTTCCAAAATGTGCCCGGTGCTGGCAAAAGCCCTGCCGCCTACGGCGATTTTCGCCCCGGGAAATTCCTTCCGGATGTCAAAAATCAGTTTTTCGCAGTCCATAAGGTACTGGGGCATAGTCACCGCCAGAGCAATGACATCCGGCTTTTCCTCCCGGATAGATTTCAGAATGGAATCCGGCGGCACCGCCTCTCCCAAGTAGCAGGTGTCCCAGCCCTCATTTTCAAATACATCGGCCACCATGCGGAGCCCCATGTCATGGAGCTCCCTTGCCGAGCAGGCACAGAGAATAGATTTCTTCTTCCGGGGAACGGCAAAGATGGCGGGGTACATGCGGGACATGGCCACCCGGGTGACGGACGTGCAGTAATGTTCCGCCGCCACGGAAATCTTCCCGTGATGCCAGAGCTCTCCCACCCGGCGCATGGCCTCCGCCAGAATATCCACATAAATGGAGTCCACGGGAATCTTTCTTTCCATGAAACGGTCTACCAGGAAAAGGCAGCGGCGCATATCATGGTCCAATAGGGCCTGCAGGTAGGCTTCCACCTCCGGCTCATAAATCGACGGCCTATCCGGCGCCTCTTCCGAAGACGCCTCATCCTTTACCGCCTCCTGGGCCAGGGTAAGGAGCCTTGTAAGCTCTGCCTTCTTGTCCTTTCCTGCTGCTTCGGACACCGCCTTCTTCATGTACTCAAAATGGCGGATCACATAATGTTCCATAGGGTAATTGGCCCACTTCTTCGACACCACCCCTTCCATGAGGCGGTAGAGCCAGCGGGCGTAATTTTCCATGACCCCGTCTTCTCCAAGTTCATAGGCCGTATACAGGAAATCCACATTGTACCGAGTATCCCGGTAAATAGTCTTCTTCACCCGATCCGGCAGCCGGTCAAAATAAGCCTTCTCATCGCCGGTCTGGATTTCCCAGCTCCGATCCACCAGATTTTGGAATTTCTCACCATAGTCCACCCAAAGAAGTCCCATGTCCTCATCCCCCATAGCCGGAAATACATATTGTTATATTGTTACCATCAATATACCCTATGTAGAGAGTTTGGGCAAGAGGGTTCAAAGAAGGTTCTAAAGTTTGCCCGGCCATTGGACACGCCTTCGGCGTGAGGGTTCAGAGGGTTCAAAGGTTTCAAAAGTTCAGAGGGGAAGGATTGCCCTTCGGGCAATGATTATGAAGTCAGCGTTTCGGGGCTTGCATTTGTGTCACCTGTGCTGCATGAGGTAGTGCTATAGCGACGGAGGATAGCGGCCTTTCGTAAGGGGCGCGCTGATTCTGCGGCTGAATCAGTGCTCCCCTCAAAAATCCAAGGCCCCACAGAGGCCTAAATGACTCTTCCGGAAAATGCCGCCTACGGCGTCGCCTTTGCACAGCAAAGGCCTATCCTCAGCTCTATCGGGCAGCTCCTTCCAGTGGAAGGAGCCTTACGTTACGTTCTTTACTTTTGTGTCAACAGTGCTGCATGAGGTAGTGCTATAGCCTGCACACTAAGCGAGCACCTTAATGCCCGACGGTGTCGCCGCAGGCGACGGAGGATAGCGGATTTTCGTAAGGGGGGCGCGCTGATTCAGTCGTTTCAGATTTCATTCTTGCATTTTGGTTCAATACAAGGAATAAGCCGACGCGAATAGCCAAAGCTATTTAAGGAGGCTTATGACGCAGTATNNAGTATTGGACCAAAATGCTTATGAAATCTGATTCTGCGGCTGAATCAGTGCTCCCCTCAAAAATCAGAGGCCCCAAAGGGGCCTGAATGACTCTTCCGTAAAATGCCGCCTTTCGGCGGCGCCTTTGCACAGCAAAGGTCTATCCTCAGCCCTATCGGGCAGCTCCTTCCAGCGGAAGGAGCCTGCGTTACGTTCTTTCTCTCCTGCTGCTTAAGGAAGCGCTGATTAAATCACTGTCTGCTTTTATTCTTGGATTTTTATGCAATGCAAGGAATGGGACGACGCGAATAGCGAGCTATTTAAGGAGTCCCATGACGAAGCAGTGCATAAAAATTCTTATAAAAGCAGACTCTATGAATGAATCAGTGCTTCCTTAAGGCACGCCAAGCCTGGCGGCTATCACGATCCCAATCCCGGTCCCGGCCGCCCTGCCCTTCACGGCCGCAGGCCTTGTCACCTACCACTTCATTTCCAGTCCTGCAAACCAGGCTCTTCCGTCCTGGTAGAGGGCGTCGATTTTCCGGTTCAGGATGTTGTACATGCCAAGGGTTAATGTATACTTTCCCCAGTGTTTCTGGAGGGAGAGGTTCAGTTCGTTCCAGGTGTAGTTTTTTTCATCGGACAGATAGTCTTTCTGCAGGGTGGACCAGAGTGTGCCGGAGATGCCGTAGGGATTTTCTCCTTCGTAGGAGAGGGCTGCCATGAGGGTGTGGCGGCTTCTGTTTGGGAGTCTGGTGCCGGCAGACTTGTCCCTGCCGTCCAGGTAGGTGTAGGTACCCCGGATGGTCCAGCGGGATGAAATTTTATGGGTGATTTCTCCTTCCAGTCCCTGGAGCTGCGCCCGGTTTCTGTTTACGTACAGGTATTTCCCGCTGTTTTTTCCTATTTCTTCATAGTCAATGAGGTTTTTGACCTTCTGGTCAAACCAGGAGATTTTCCAGCCGGTTTTTCCTGCCTGCCATTCCAGTCCCGTTTCCATATTGCGGGAGGTTTCGGGGTTAAGGTCCGGATTGCCGTCAATCTGCAGGCGGCCGCTGTATTTCATGTGGATATACATTTCGCTGATGGTGGGGGTGCGGAAGCCTTTGCCATAGCTGGCGGTGACCTTCATGTGGTCATTCACCTTATAGGCAAAGCCTGCGGATGGAATGCCCACGAAGCCGCAGCGGTTCCCCTTTTCAAAGCGGATGGCCGGGGCGAAGGTGAGGCGGGAATTGATCTGCCACAGGTCGGAGCCGTAAATGGCGCCGCTATGCTGTTCCCGCTCCTCTTCTCTGCCGTCATGAATGTCGGAGAGGCGGGTGCCGGTGTAGGTGTCCTTTGTCCATTCTCCGCCGACGGTTATGTCATGGTTTCCCAAGTGAAGCCGGTCTTTTGCTTCCATACCCCAGGTTTCATAGAGGGCCCGGTCCCATTCCGAAGCGGGCCTTTTCATCATGTCCAGCCTGGTTTCTTCGTAATTTTTCCGAAGACGGCTGTAGTAAACCTGTCCGCTGTATTCATTTTTTCCTGTATTTCCTTCATAGGCAAGGGATGTATCCCACAGGCTGCGGCTGATGGTGCTTTTCTGATTCTGCAGTAAGGCCATGCCGCCATAGAAGGTATCGGCAAATCGGGTGTCCTGGTCTTCGTCAAAGTAATGAAGCTGAAAACGGAGGGTATTATCGTTTTTGTTTTCAAAGTCATAGAGGCTGTCCAGTCCCATGTAGCGGCGAATGCCGTAGGAGGGCACATCCCAGCCCCGGTCCGCCCGGCCGCTGAGGCTGCTGTCCCGGTAAAAGGCAAGGGGCCGGTTCTTTGTAATCCGTCCGTCCACGGCCACATGGAGCCGCCCTTCCTTCATGGGATCCAGACGGAAATAGGCGGTATTTTCCCGTTTTCCTGTCATGAAGCCCGCCAGATTCTCCCCGCTTCCCGGCTTCTTGGTGCGGATATCAATGACGCCGCCCATGGCAGATGAGCCGCAAAGGGCCCCTTCCGGCCCCCGGGTGACCTGGATTTCCTGTATATCAGACAGGCTCATCCTGTTTAAAATCATCATGTTTCGGGAGGAAGAGGTATCCTCATCAGCCAGGCGGTGGCCGTCCACAAGGACCAGGGTCTGGCTGCTGTTCATGCCGCGGATCATAAGCTGGCGGCCGCCCATGGCGGACTGGCCGGCAGGAGCAAGGGAGAGCCCCTCTGCCATGGCCAGGGCTTCCACCACATTGGAGGCGCCCATGCGCTTCATGTCCTTTTCTGTAATGGTTTCCCGGGGTGAAAGGGTACTTTCCTTCTGCCCTTCTGCCGTCACCACCACGCCGGGGAGGGTATATACCTCAGCTCCTGCAGTAAGGGGAAGAAATGATACCAATGCGGTAAGCCATATTTTTTTCATCATTTGTCCTCAATTTCCAAAGAGAATACGTCCTGCGTGATAGACCAGAAAGGATACGATCCATGCCACAGCACACTGGAAAATCACCATTTCCACCGCCCAGCGGCTGCCGTTTTCTCTTCGTACGGAAGCACTGGCAGCAATGCAGGGTGTATACAGAAGGCAGAAAATAAGAAATGAAAAAGCGGAGAGTGTGGTAAGGGCCGTTTCCAGGGCACCCACACTGCCGTAGAGAACGGACAGGGTGGCCACTACGCTTTCCTTGGCCATGAAGCCGCAGATGAGGGCAGTGGACATTTTCCAGTCGCCGAATCCCAAAGGTGCAAAGAGAGGGGCAATCCAGCCGCCCAGCAGGGCAAGGATGCTGTCTTTGCTGTCTTCCACCATGTTCAGTGTCAGGTCAAAGCTCTGGAGGAACCATACGATAATGGTGCCTACGAAAATAACGGTGAAGGCCCGCTGAAGGAAATCCCTGCCCTTGTCCCACATGAGGCGCCCCACGTTTTTGGCGCCGGGCATACGATAGTTGGGCAGTTCCATCACAAAAGGCACGGCCTCCCCTTTGAAGAAGGTATTCTTGGAAAGAAGGGCCACCAGCACCGCCATGCATACACCGGTCAGGTACAGGGCCGTCATCACCAGGCCGCCGGTATGGGGAAAGAAGGCAGCGGTGAAGAAGGCATAAATAGGTACCTTGGCGGAGCAGCTCATGAAGGGAATCAGCATAATAGTCATACGCCGGTCCCGAAGGGAAGGCAGCGTCCGTGTGGACATGACCGCCGGCACGGAGCAGCCGAAACCGATAAGCAGGGGGACGATGCTCCGTCCCGACAGGCCGATTTTACGGAGCAGCTTGTCCATAACAAAGGCCACCCGGGCCATGTATCCCCCGTCTTCCAGAATGGAGAGGAAGAAGAAAAGTACCATAATAATGAGGATGAAACTCAGTACGCTCCCTACGCCGGTGAAAATACCGTCCACCAGAAGGGACTTCACCGCCCCATTCACCCCTGCCGCCGTAAGGGCTGCGTCCACCTCCTCTGTCAGGGCATCTATGCCGCCGGCCAGAAGGTCCTGGAAAAAGGCGCCGATCACATTGAAGGTAAGGTAGAACACAAGGGCCATGATGAGGATAAAAATAGGAATGGCCGTATATTTTCCTGTAAGGATACGATCCATCTTCCTGCTTCTCGCATGCTCCAGGCTTTCCTTCGGCTTCACCACCGTTTTATGTGAGAGCCGTCGGATAAAGAGGAAACGCATATCCGCCATGGCGGCTGCATGGTCCAGTCCCCTTTCCTCCTCCATCTGCTTGATAATATGACCCAGCATTTCCTTTTCATTCTCTTCCAGATGAAGGGACTCTTCCACCAGATGGTCTCCCTCCACCAGCTTGGCTGCCGCAAAGCGCACCGGTATGCCGGCAGCTTCTGCATGGTCCTGGATAAGGTGCATGATACCGTGAAGGGCCCGGTGTACAGCCCCCTTATGGTCATCGGGACTGCAGAAATCCCGAATGCCCGGCTTTTCCCTGTACCTTGCCACATGGACTGCATGGCGCACCAGCTCCTGCACCCCCTGGTTTTTGGCGGCTGAAATAGGAATCACCGGAATCTGCAGGATTTCCTCCATTTCATTAATGAGGATGGAGCCGCCGTTCTTCTCCACCTCGTCCATCATATTGAGAGCCAGCACCATGGGCACATCCAGCTCCATGAGCTGCATGGTAAGGTACAGGTTCCGTTCCAGGTTCGTGGCGTCCACGATATTGATAATGGCGCTGGGCTTTTCTTCCAGAATAAACTTCCGGGAAACAATTTCCTCACTTGTATAGGGAGAGAGGGAATAAATGCCCGGCAGATCCACCACCTCGCAGTCCGGATGGCCCTTGATGAAACCGCTCTTCCGGTCCACCGTGACGCCGGGGAAATTGCCCACATGCTGGTTGGAACCGGTGAGCTGGTTGAAAAGGGTGGTCTTCCCGCAGTTCTGGTTGCCTGCCAAGGCAAACACCAGCTTTCCCTCCACCGGCTTCGCATCATGGTAAGGCGAAAGCTCGTGCATCCGTCCCGGCTCCCCCAGGCCCGGATGGCTTACGGCCGGCGGCAGCTGTGCCTTTGCCGCCATGGGCCTTCTTTCCCGCACGTGATCGATGGCAATCTTCTTCGCATCCTCCACCCGGAGGGTCAGCTCATAGCCTTCGACCATAAGCTCCATGGGATCCCCCAGCGGCGCAAACTTGATAAACGTCACCTCCGCCCCGGGAATGAGACCCATATCCAGAAAATGCTGGCGAAGGGGTTCCTCGCCCCCTACCTTCACTACATCTGCCGACTTCCCCTGAGGCAGTTCATCTAATGTCATTTCTATCTCTCCCTTGTGGTAATCATCTTTCTGTTATGATATGGTACCACGATTCGGGAAGAGGTTCAAAGGGAAAAGGCGCCGCAAAGCGGCGCCCGATGCAGAGGGTTCCCCATCCCATTTATTGTCCCACCACTTGTGCGGGGGAAAGGTGGTGGCGCCAGCCACCAAAGGGGGCGCTGTTCCATCGCCCACCAGGGCGGTTTTATGGTTTTTACCAGCCCATTAGCCCACCAGCCCACTAGTACACTAGCCCACTAGCCCACTAGCTCACTACACAAGTTTTATCATAATGGCGCTCCTTATTTCCAAGAGGGCGCCCACCACCTGCCGCAGGCGGCCCCCGATCTTCGATCCCAGCCGCTCTGCGGCTGCACGCCCACCAAGGCTGATAGCCGACAGCCCTCTATCTTCTTATCCCCCGTGCCCTCTCCCAGGCTTCTTTGAAACAGGGTGTTTCCACTCCCTTTTTCTTTCCCATTTCCACCATACGGCCCAGAATCATTTCTGTTTCCGTATCTTCCACTTTTTTCCCGTCCTTTAGGTCCCGGTAGAGGGAGGTGATGGTGTCTTCGGGGAGGGAGTCGAAGAGGGCCAGGTAGTCTTTTTTATAGTTTTCGGGGAAGGTGACGCCGTAGGCTTTGGCTGCGGCAATCACTTCGCCCACCGCTTCCCCTGCCAGTTCTCTGTAGTTTTCCAGTTTCCTCACTTTTCCGGCAGGGCCGTCATAGCGGCAGAAAAGGGCGCTGTTGGTGCCCATGAGGGCATATTTTTCCCAGCTGTCCAGACGGATGTCATCGGTCACTTCGGCGGGGATGCCTGCATTTCTAAGAATGCCCTCCAGTTCAAAGAGGGCCGGCGGATTTTTGCCTTCTTTCATGCCCATGACGATTTTCCCGCTGCCTGCGGTCTGCACCACATGGCCCGGCTCTTCCATGTGGCTGAATACGCGGATGGTGCCGTCTGCTATATGACAGGGCGGAAGAAGGGGTGCCATGAGGTCCGAAACCAGGACGCCGTTTAAAAGGGGCAGCACCACCGTTTCTTTATCTATCATGGGAGCCATGTCCCGGCAGGCTTGTGCCAGGCCGTTTCCTTTGCAGGCAAGGATAATCACGTCCATTTTCCCAAAGGTTTTCCCCTCCTGCCCCATGCCCCGGGGACGAACGGTGAAATCACCCAGGATTTCAGATGTTACGTGAAGGCCTTCTTTTTTTATAGCTTCCAGTTTCTTTCCGCGAACATAGAAATAAACGTCCGCCCCTGCCTTTGCCAGGGCACCGCCGACGAAACTGCCTATGCCGCCCATGCCGAAGATAAGAATTTTCATGATTTCACCTCAGAAGAAATTCCGAATCATGTCGCTGGCCAGGTTCATGCCGCCCCGTCCGGCGTCGCTGCCGGTGGCGGTCATGGTGACGAAGTACCTGGGGTCGCCGTAGTATTTGAGGAGGTAGTGCTTCCGGTGCTTTTCATTGGCTTCGATGCCCAGGGCGGCCAGTTTCCTCTTGATATTATCGTCCAGTCCGCGGTAGCCCTTGAGGATTGCTTTTACCGCTTCAGCCCGCCTTTTCGGTTCGCCGCCTGCAGGATTGGCCGCGATGAGGTCGTCTATGACATCCGCCCGGCGGGTGCCTTTTTTGATGTCCTTCCGGGCGGATGTCAGCACGTCCATAAGGATTTCATGCCTTTCGCCGGGATAGAGATCCTTTTCCTTTCCTGAGGCCAGGAGTTCCGAATCCACCGGCGTGCCTGCCCGCCTTGCTTCTTCCAGCCTTCCCTTCAGCATGCTGTTTTCATTCATCAGTCTGGACAGCTTCTCTTCCATTTCCTCCAGCTGCCGTACATACTCCATCACTACTTCTTCCGTGCTTTTCATGGCAACTCCCCTTTTCCCCGCCAGGTCAGACAGCGCTTTCCTGGAAATACAGCTCAGTCCGGAATTTCCGGATTTTCATAAAGGTCTTTCAGGTCTTTTTCCAGATGGTTCCGGATGGTTTCTTCCAGGTCCGGTATGGTTTTGGCATCGTACTGGTGAATAATGCCGGGAATCCCCTTGGCCCTCAGTTCGCCGTAGTATTCGTCTCTGTAAACGTTGTAGAAAAAGAGGATGCCCGTCTCTTTTTCCCTGCATTCATAGGAGGCAATGATGTAGGAGCCGTTGAGGCCCAGAAGGGGGCGGTGGGGATCGATGACCCGCCGGTAGTGGCCCAGAACCGGCGGGAAGAAGGGTGTGTAGTCCCATACCATGAATCCCTTTCCCCGTACCAGTACGGACACATTCTCCCGATGGATGAATTCTTTGGCAATATATTTCGGCGTCAGAAGCTTCATATTTCTTTTGAATTCTTCGAAATCACCGGTAATGAGTTCGATTTCCGTCAGGGTCATCATGCGGATGTCCGTTTTCACCATGTAGTCCATGGTTTCTTCATCAAAAAGGGCCCGTACCTGCCAGCCGTTTTCTTCGTTTTCCCAGCAGAAGGCAAAATAGATGCGGCCTTCCTGTTTATCCAGCCTTTTCAGTTTGTATCCTTCAATGTCTGTGGGCAGCTCTTTTTCTATATCCCAGTCCAGGAACTTCTGCCGTCTTTCCGCCCGTTCCTGTTCCAGCTTATCTTCTTTTCCCATTTATTTCCCCTTCTTTTCCGCTTCCAGCCTGTCTCTGGCGGAAACTACGGATTTCACAAATTCCCTGGTTTCAGGGAAAGGAATCTTATCCATGTCGGAAAACCCTTCCGGCCAGTGGTTCTTTTCAATCCACTCATCCACATTGCCGCGGCCTGCGTTGTAGGCAGCCAGGGCAAAGACCTCATTGTTGTGATACTGCCCCAGGAGGTAATTCAGGTACCAGGCGCCCAGGGGAATATTCTGCTCCGGACTGGCCAGGTTGTCCGACGGCAGCCCGCTCTGTTCGGAAATCCAGCGGGCCGTTTCCGGCATGAGCTGCATCATACCCACCGCCCCCACATGGGACACCGCCTTTTCATTGAATTTGCTTTCCGTCAGTATCACCGCTTCCAGAAGGCCGGGAGAAATCTGCTCTTCCTCCGCGCACTGGACAATGATATGGGATACCTCTTCCGTAGGCTTCAGAAAGCGGACATGCTCCGTCAGAAGGAGTGTCAACACGCAGAGAAGCGCAGCAAAAAGAGTAAACACCATAGCGCCGGTGTTTCCCTGGTGCCGCTGTACCTCTTTTTTCCTGCGTTTCAATGCGATTCTCATGCTTCCATTCCTTTGGGAAATTGAAATCCCGGTACATGCTTCAGTGCTTCCCTCACCTGCCGCCTGGTATCTTCCACGGAGCGGCTGTTGTCGATAATCACGTCTGCATAATTCATCTTATTCGTGGTAGGCATCTGCTTGCCGATGCGTTCCATCACCTGCTCCCTGGTAAAACCGTCCCGGGAAATCACCCGGGCAATCTGCACCTCCAGAGGCACCTCCACCAGCCACACCTCTTCTACCCGAAGCTGCCAGCTGATTTCCAGAAGGAGAGGCATATCCAGCACCACCACCGGAAATCCCTCTTCCTGGGCCCGGATCAGCTCTTCCCTGGTGCGATGCCAGATGAAGGGATGGATAATACTGTTCAGCTTCTGCCTTTTTTCTTCATCATTAAAAACGATTTCCCCCATCTTCAGCCGGTTAAGGCTTCCGTCGGGAAGAAATATATGGGGCCCGAAGGCCTTCCTCATCTCCGCCATAGCCCGGCTGCCGGGAATCACCGCTTCCCGGGCCAGCTTGTCGCCGTCAATGACAGGGATGCCAAGTTCATGCATATAAGAGGACACAGTGCTTTTGCCACTGCCTACGCCTCCGGTTAATCCGATACGATACATGGTTCTTCCCTTTTTATAAAATGTTCTCTAGTGGGCTAGTGAGCTAGAACACTAGAACACTAGAACACTAGAACACTAGTACACTAGTACACCAGTACACTAGTACACTAGTACACTAGTACACCAGTACACCAGTACACCAGTACACCAGTACACTAGTACACCCCCTATTTCGTTTCCGCCCAGTTTTTTCCTTCGTTTACATCAGCCACCAGGGGCACTTTGAGGTTTACCACCGATTCCATGGTGGTTTTCAGAAGATTTGCAATTTCTTCTTTTTCTTCATTCACTACTTCCGCCACCAGTTCGTCGTGGACCTGGAGGAGGACGCGGCTCTTATAGCCGCCCTGTTTCATCTTTTTATAGACTTCAATCATAGCCATTTTCATGATGTCCGCCGCCGTGCCCTGGATGGGGGTGTTCATGGCGGTGCGTTCGGCGAAGGAGCGGCGGTTGAAGTTTTTGCTGTTGATGTCCGGCAGTTCCCTGTACCGTCCGAAAAGGGTGACGGCGCGGCCTGTTTCCTTTGCCTTGTCCACCATGGAATGCATAAAATCATGGATACTGGGATAGCGCTTGAAATAGGCTTCAATGTAGTCAGCCGCCTGTTTCCGGGGAATGCCCAGCTGTTTGGCCAGGCCGAAGTCGCTGATGCCGTAGATGATGCCGAAGTTGACTGCCTTGGCATGGGAGCGCTGTTCCGGCGTTACGTCTTCAAAGGGAATGCCCAGCACTTCCGCCGCCGTTCTCCGGTGGATATCTTCCTTATTAACAAAGGCTTTGATAAGGCTTTCATCGCCGGACATATGGGCCAGTACCCGGAGTTCTACCTGGGAGTAGTCGGATGAAATGAAGCAGTCGTACCCTTCTCCCGGTACGAAGAGGGAGCGGATTTTCTTTCCCTCTTCCGTACGTACCGGAATGTTCTGCAGGTTCGGGTCGGAGCTGGAAAGGCGTCCCGTGGCAGTTACGGTCTGGTTGAAGGACGTATGAATCCGTCCCGTATCCGGATTGATCAGCTGGGGCAGGGCTTCCAGATAGGTTGAAACCAGTTTCGAAAGGCTGCGGTAGCGGAGGATGTTCTTCACCATGGGATAGGACAGGGCCAGTTCTTCCAGTACATCGGCGGCGGTGGAATAGCCGGTTTTCGTCTTTTTTCCTGCAGGCATACCCATTTTTTCAAAGAGAATATGGCCCAGCTGCTTTGGAGAATTAATATTGAAGGCTTCTCCTGCTTCGGTGTAAATATCCTTCACCAGAAGACGCTCTTCCTTTTCCATTTCTCCCTTCACCAATCGCCATTTTCCCTGGTCCGTGGCAATGCCCGCCTTTTCCATGGCTGCCAGCACCGGCACCAGAGGCTGTTCTACCTTGTGGAAAAGGGAAAGCACGCCGTTTTCTTCCAGTTTCTTCACCGCCTCTTCATAAAGAGAGGAGAGGAAGAGGCTGATGCAGCAGCCCTTTTCCTTCATGTCACCCAGGTCGTCGGGGTAAATGACCGGTTTCCCGAAAAGTCCGGCCAGGTAGGACAGGGGATAGGTCACGCGGGTGGGATCCAAAAGATAGGCCGCCAGAGTGACATCAAAGAAGGGAATGTTTCCGCAGGGGAAATCGGACTCAATGACAGCTTTGCTGTCCTCTGTCACCACAGCCTCTGCTTCCTCCAGCGCTTTCGACGCCTTTTCATAGCTTTCCTTTTCCAGAAGCCATGAATGGCCGCCGGCAGCAGCCACCAGGCCTTCCGCTTTCAGGAAGGGCGCCCTGCCGGTGAGGTGAGCCCAGAGTCCCACCACCTTTCCCTTAAAGGAAACGGAGGAATCCCAGATTTCCACGGTTGGAAGGATTTCTTCACTTTCTTCTTTTTTCACCTGGGACAGTTCCCGGAAACGGGGGAGTTCTTCAAACTGCTTCAGCAGGTTGATACCCAGTTTCCCGAAAAGCTCCTTCATTTCCGCAAAATGGACCGGCTGTTTCATATCCTCCAGTTTCGTATCCAGAGGCACATCCCGCTTGATGGTGGCCAGCTTGTAGGAAAGATAGGCCATGTCCTTATGGGCAGTGAGCTTCTTTCCCCTGGCGCCCTTGATTTCATCCACATGGGCATAGAGATTGTCCAGGTCCTTATACTCCGTCAGAAGGCCCAGGGCCGTCTTCTCGCCAATGCCGGGAACTCCGGGGATATTGTCCGCCGTATCCCCCATGAGGGCCTTCATGTCAATGACCTGGGAGGGGGTAATATGGTATTTTTCAAAAACAGCCTCCGGCGTCATGACAGCCATATTGGTAATGCCCTTCTGGGTAAGGAGCACCGTGGTGCGGCTGCTGGAAAGCTGCAGCGCATCCCTGTCGCCGGTGACAATATCCACCGGAAGCTCCTTCTCATACCGGGCAGACAGGGTGCCCAGGATGTCATCCCCTTCGTATCCGGAAATACTGTACACCGCCACCCCCAGCACGGAAAGCACATCCAGAATCAGGTCAAACTGGGGAATCAGCTCCGGCGGCGCCGGCTTTCTGGTGGCTTTGTAGTCCTGAAACATTTCCGTACGGAAGGTATGGCGGTCCTTATCAAAGGTGACTGCCATGTACTCCGGATCCAGGTCCCGGTACAGCCCCAAAAGCATGCGGAGGAATCCATACACCGCATTGGTAGGCACCCCCTCCGGAGACGTCATGGTCGGCGGCAGGGCAAAAAAGGCGCGGTACAAAAGACTGCTGCCATCAATAATAACCAGTTTCTTCTTCATAGTTCCTCCTTCTGCCCCGGCAGAAATCAGCAGGATTTCCCTGGGAAATCGGAATTTCGCATAAAGTCATTTCTTATTATAACATATCTATATGAGGGGTTCAGAGGGTTCCCCATCCCATTTATTGTCCCCCCACTTGTGTGGGGGGAAGGTGGTGCGTCAGCACCAAAGGGGGCGGGCCCGCAGGGCCGAAGGTTGCAGCCGCCTTCGGCGGCAGGTTGTGTAGAAGGGTTGTGTTTCAAGGGGCGAAGAAAGGTTCAGAGGGTTCAAAAGGTTCAGAGGGGAAGGTTGGCGGGGCTTCGCCCCGAGGGTTGTGGCCGCCTGACGGCGG
>DCJJ01000085.1 GCA_002320515.1 Dialister sp. UBA1703
ATAGGACCTCCAAGTGGGGCGAAGTAAGGCGCCTAGCCTGCCCATTAAGGTGCTTTCCTTTTGCCGCCCCACCGAACTGCGGTGGCAAGGGAACTGGATTCGCAAGGAGCCGTAGGCGACTGAGAATCAAGTGACACGCTTCCCAACGGGGCGGAAAGGTGGTGGCGTAGCCACCAAAGGGGGTCTCCGGACTGCATCCAACTAGCCAATTAGAACACCAGCCCACTAGATCACCAGCCCACTAGATCACCAGTCCACTAGATCACCAGCTCACTAGATCACCAGCCCACTAAATCTCTCCCCCCTTCTCTTAAGAACATAAAAAACCTCCCTTTCGGGAGGCTTTTTTACAGTATATATTTCTTCAGAAGATAAACTACAGCTCCTGCCACCAGGACGATGGCGCCGCCTACTACGATAAAGTAGGCAGCGGCTATGGCCATCATGAGGAAGATGGCGGCACAGGCCACAAGGCCCAGGGCGAAGAGGGCTTTTTTCCAGAAGGGAATATTTTTAAGGCTGAAGCGGTGAATGTGGATGGTGTATCCGTCCTCTTCTTCCTGTTTCTCTTCTTTTCCGTCTTCGTTCAGGGTAAGGCCCTCATAGTCATGGACGTCGTCTCTGCTCATGACTCTCGGTTCTTCATGAACTCCGGTGTCTTCCTTTGTTTTGTCGGTGTCATTCATAAGGATTGCAGTTTCTTATTTAACAGTTCGTTGATGACTCTTGGGTTGGCTTTGCCTTTGGTGGCTTTCATGATCTGGCCTACCAGAGCGCCGACGGCTTTTTTCTTGCCGGCTTTGAAGTCTTCCACGGCTTTGGGGTTCTTTCCTACCACTTCGTCTACCAGTTTCGAAAGTTCAGCGGTGTCGGAAATCTGGACGAGGCCCTGGGCTTTGACGATGTCTTCGGCTTTGCCTCCTTCTTTCCACATGGTGGCGAAGACTTTCTTGGCAATCTTGCCGGAGATGGTACCTTTGGAAATCAGTTTCAAGAGGCCTGCCAGGTTTTCAGCAGATACCGGTGCCTTTGCGATTTCAATGCCTTCGGTGAAGAGCTGGCTGGCAAATTCGCCCATGAGCCAGTTGACGGCGGCTTTGGGGTCGGCGCCGGCGGCAACAGCGGCTTCGAAGTAGTCGGCGGTGTCTTTGTCGTTGGTCATGAAGACGGCGTCTTCGGAGGAGAGGCCGAATTCTTTCATGTATCTTTCTTTTCTGGCATCCGGCAGTTCCGGCAGGGATTTGCGGATGTTTTCGATGTATTCATCGCTTACGGTGAAAGGTACCAGGTCCGGTTCCGGGAAGTAGCGGTAATCGTTGGCTTCTTCCTTGGTACGCATGCTCTTGGTGATCCCTTCTTTTTCATCCCATGTACGGGTTTCCTGTACCACTTTGCCGCCGTCTTCCAGCAGTTCTGCCTGGCGCATGGCTTCGTATTCAATGGCTCTTTCCACGCCTTTGAAGGAGTTGATATTCTTGATTTCTGTCTTGGTGCCCAGTTCCTTCTGTCCTACGGGACGGACGGAAACGTTGGCGTCGCAGCGGAGGCTCCCCTCTTCCATGCGGCAGTCGGAAACGCCGATGTACTGGAGGATGGCTCTTATTTTTTCCATGTAGGCCACCGCTTCTTTGGCAGAGCGCATGTCCGGTTCAGAAACGATTTCAAGGAGAGGGGTACCGGTACGGTTATAGTCTACCAGGGAGTAGTCGGAGTCGGTGATGGATGTGCCGTGGTGCACCAGTTTTCCTGCGTCTTCTTCCATGTGGGCGCGGGTGATGCGGATTCTTCTCTTTTCCCCTTCCACTTCCACGTCCAGGTAGCCGTGTTCGCAGATGGGCAAGTCAAACTGGGAGGTCTGGAAATTTTTGGGAAGATCCGGGTAATAGTAGTTTTTACGGTCAAATTTGCTGAAATGGGAAATTTCACAGTTCAGCGCAAGTCCTGCTCTCACTGCATATTCCAGCACTTTCTTATTCAGTACCGGAAGGACTCCCGGCAGCCCCAGGCATACGGGGCATACGTTGGTATTGGGGTCTGCACCGAAGGATGTCCTGCAGCTGCAGAAAATTTTCGTTTTTGTCTGGAGTTCTGTATGAACTTCCAGGCCAATCACTGCTTCGTACTTCATTCCTTGATTTCTCCTTTCGGTGCGGTTCTTGTGAATTCCGGATGAGCCTGTTCAAAGGTGTAGGCTGCCTGGAGAATGGTTTCTTCTCCCAGGGTCCTGCCGATGAGCTGCATGCCCAGGGGGAGGTCATCTTTGAATCCTACCGGAATGCTGATGGACGGTGCGCCGATCAGGTTCACCGGAACGGTGCAGATATCTTCCATGTACAGGGACAGGGGATCCGAGAAAGCGCCGAATTTGAAGGAGGTGCCGGAAGCGGAAGGAGCGGCGATAACGTCACATTTCTTGAAGGCTTCGTCAAATTCCTGTTTCAGAAGGGTACGAACCTTCAAGGCCTTCAGGTAGTACGCATCGTAGTAGCCGGCAGAGAGAACGTAGTTGCCCAGCATGATACGCCGTTTCACTTCTTCGCCAAAGCCCTGGCTTCTGGTTTTGATATACATGTCGATGATATCTTTGCCTTCTGCGCGGAAACCGTAGCTGACGCCGTCGTAGCGGGCCAGGTTGGAGCTGGCTTCTGCCGGGGCGATGATGTAGTACACTGATACGCCGCTGTTGATATGGGGAATGGAAACGTCCACGATTTCAGCGCCTTCCTTTTCATAGAAAGCAAGGGCCTTGTCGATGGCTTCCTTTGTTTCCGGTTTAATACCTTTTCCGAAGAATTCCTTCGGCACGCCGATACGCATGCCTTTCACATCCCGAACCAGGGCTTTTCTGTAGTCCTTCTTTTCCTGGGGAATGGATGTGGAATCCCTTTCATCATGGCCTGCAATGGCATTCAGTACGATGGCAGCATCGGTGACGTCCTTCGTCAGAGGTCCGATCTGGTCCAGGGAGGAAGCAAAGGCCAGAAGGCCGTAGCGGGATACCAGTCCATAGGTAGGCTTCAGACCTACAATGCCGTTGAAAGAAGCAGGCTGGCGAATGGATCCGCCGGTATCGGAGCCCAGAGACCAAATGGCTTCCGTAGCTGCCACAGCAGCGGCGGAACCGCCGGAGGAGCCGCCGGGTACATAGTCTGTATTCCAGGGATTACGGGACGGGCCGAAAGCAGACCTTTCCGTGGAAGAGCCCATAGCAAATTCATCCATGTTTGTCTTGCCCAGAGAAATGAAATCGGCTGCCTTCAGCTTTTCAATGACAGTAGCGTCATAGGGAGACACCCAGTGTTCCAGCATTTTGGATGCAGCGGTGCAGGTTTCCCCCTTGATGCACATATTATCCTTAATAGCTCCGGGGATGCCGGCGAGATCAGAAATTTCCTCACCCTTAGCAATCTTCTCATCCACCCGGGCAGCCGTTTCAAGAGCCGCCTTGTCACTGGTGGAAAGGTAGGCATGAATATCCCCTTCCACAGCGTCACGGTGAGCCATGATTTTCTTCGTCAGTTCTACAGCGGAGATTTCCTTCTTCACCAGCTGCTCATGGAGTTCATGAATCGTATAACCCACTCTATTTCCTCCTTAAATAATCTTGGGCACTTTGAAATAGCCGTCCTCAGCGTCCGGCGCGTTCATCAGTGCTTCCTCATTGGTAAACGATGTATGGGGAACGTCCTCCCGCATCACATTGTACTGCTCCACCGCATGAACCATAGGCGCCACATCGGTGGTGTCGTACTGATTCAGCTCTTCCATATAGGTAAGAATGCTGTTCATGGAATCACGCATCTTCTCCAGATCCTCCGGAGAGAATTCCAGGCGGGAAAGAAGGGCTATCTTCTTTGCTTCTTCGGTGGTAATTTTCATAGACACACTTCCTTAATCAATCATGATCTTAATCAAGCATTTATGATATAAAAAATCCTTTTCAATTATATCACACATGGAATAGGGCCGCTATGAGGGGAAGGATAGGCCATTGGACACGCCTGCGGCGTGAGGGTTCATAGGGTTCAAAAGGTTCAGAGGGTTCAGAGGGTTCAGAGGGTGGAGGTTGACGGGGCTTCGCCCCGAG
>DCJJ01000114.1:0-4961 GCA_002320515.1 Dialister sp. UBA1703
TAAAGGGGACGCAAGGAGCGTTACAGGATTGGCTGTCTGTGTCATATGTGACACAATATCCAGTGCTACCTATTTTCTCGTTTCCCCTTGAGGGGAAATGCCTCGAAGAGGCAAAAGGGTGTACGGGGCAGAGCACCGATATGATGCTCCATCGCGGTCCTGACCGCCGACAGCGGCCGCAGGCCCCGCCAGATTACTTTCCTAGCATATTCTTGGCAGTCCTTCTCCTCTGAGGGGAAGGAGTTTTCTTTTTCCGCCATAGGCGGTGATGAGGTGGACGCCTTCGCCTTTGGTAATACGGCCTGCCAGGGATGCCTGTCTGCCATAGGGATGGTTTCGTAAAATGGCAAGGGCCCGGTCTGCTTCTTTTTCGGGAAGGATGATCATCATTTTCCCTTCGTTTCCCATGGCCAGGGGATCCAGGCCCAGAATGCCGGAGAGCTCTCGGATTTCTTCAGACACCGGAATCTCATCTTCCATCAGTTCCATGGCTTTGCCGGAGGCTGCGGTCAGTTCGCCGGCCACCGTGGCCAGGCCGCCTCTGGTAATGTCCCGGATGGTATGAATGGTGAGGCCTTCCTTAAGAAGGCTTTCCACCAGCCCGTTTAAAGGGGCACAGTCGCTTCTGAGGCTGCTCTTCATGTGGAGCCGGGCGGTGAGGATGGTGCCGTGGTGGTCGCCCATGGTGCCGGTGAGGATGACTGCATCTCCTTCTTCCATGGCGGAGGCGGAAATGGCAAGGCCCGGCGCCCTTTCACCGATGCCGGCAGTATTGATATAGAGGCCCCCTTTGCCTTCAATAACCTTGGTGTCTCCTGCTACGATGGAAACGCCTGCTTCTCTGGCCGTTTCCGCCATGGAGAAAACTACCTTTTCCAGGGTCTCCGTTTCCAGTCCTGTTTCCAGAATGAAGGAGGCCGTCAGGTAGAGAGGTCTGGCTCCCATGGAGGACAGGTCATTCACCGTGCCGCAGATAGACAGTTTCCCTATATCACCGCCGGAAAAGAAGAGGGGTTCCACCACGAAGCTGTCGGAGGTAAGGACAGGATGGCCCTTCATCACCGGCAGGACGGCGCCGTCTTCCATACGGTCCAGTATGGGATTTGTAAAATATTTTTCAAAGAGTTCATGGATGAGGCGGCCTGTTTCTTCGCCGCCGGAACCATGGCGTAATTCGATTTTCATATTAACCTCCCCGATAGGTAATGGAGCAGGCCCCTTCGCCGGATACCATGCAGGCCCCTACCGGATGGTCCGGGGTACAGGCTTTTCCGAAGCAGGGGCAGTTTTGAGGCACCATGCGGCCGGTGAGCACAGAGGCGCAGCAGCAGCCTTTGGGCATGACGTCTTCTGTAAGGCCCCGGCTGCCGGCGTCCAGGAATTCATATTTCCCGGAAATATAAAGGCCCGAGCCTCTGATGGTGCCGAGGCCCCGCCAGACGGCGTCCCCTGCTTCAAAGATTTCATGCATCAGGGAAAGGGCCTTTGGATTGCCTTCTTCCCGTACCACCGAGGGGTATTCGTTCCAAAGGCCCCCTTTCTTTCTGGATGCTTCCAGCACCAGCCGGGAAAGGGCACGAAGAAGAAGGGGCGGTGTAAAGCCGCCGATGACCATGGGTTTCCCCGATGTTTCCGCCAGATGAAAGAAGGGACGGCTTCCTGTAATCACCGCCACGTGGCCGGGACAGAGAAAACCGTCAATGTGAAGGTCCCTGGCCAGAATGTCCATGGCCTCAGGCATAGTTTTTAAAGCGGTGAGGAAGCGGATATTCCCTATGTTTTCGTCATAGGCCCGTTTCACCAGATCCGCCCATACCGGCGCCGTAGTTTCAAAGCCCACTGCCGCCAGAACGTAGGTGGTCTGCCGGTCTTTTGCCGCCATAGCCAGCCCTTCTTCGGGATTATAGAAGAAATCCACCCTGCCGCCCCGGTCCCGGGCGCCGGACAGGGACAGGCGGCTTCCCGGCACCGCCAGAAGATCCCCAAAAGCCAGTACTTTGTATCCTTCGGTCATGGCATAGGATACCAGCTTGTCGATATAGGCAGTGGGCGTCACGCACACAGGGCAGCCGGGCCCGGAAAGGAGGGTGATGTTCGGCGACAGGATCTGCCGAATGCCGCTCCTGTACAGGGAAGAGGTATGGGTGCCGCAGACCTCCATGAGACGAAGGGGCGGCCCGTCATAGGTGGAAAGGAAGCGGTCCAGTTCTTTTTCTCTCATTCCTTTTCCAGCTCCTCGATTTCTTTAAACAGGTCAATCCAGTCATGGGCTTCCTTTTTTTCCACGATCTGGATGGCCATGCCTGCATGAACCAGCACATAATCACCGATTTTCGCAGGTACCATGGAAAGGTTCACCGGCACTTCGGTGCCGGAAAAATCCACCATGCCATGGGTGCCGATGATGCTTACCACTCTGCCCGGATAGGCTACACACATAGGTCCTCCTTATTCCTGCATGAGGCCGTAGAAGGCCTGGCCCAGGGAAATACCCCCGTCGCCGCAGGGAACTTTTTCATTACCATATACTTTGAAATGCTCTTTTGTCAGAGCCTCTTTCGTTTCTGTCCATAAAATGCCGTTATGGAAGCAGCCGCCGGTGAGGATGACCTGCTCCACGCCCAGAAGGCGGGCGCTTTCCACTACCATGTCTACAATGGCCCGGTGAAATCCCAGGGCTGCTTCCTCTATTGTACCATCTGCTTCCACAAGGGATGCGATGAGATCTTCCCTGTGCCAGATGAGCTCTCCCTTTTCTTCCTTCAGGGACAGATGGAGAGGAAGGGCCGTCTTTCCCTTCCTTTTGGCCTGCACTGCCGCCTGCTCCAGGGCCATGGCACATTCCCCTTTGAAACGGTTCTCTTCTTTCAGGTGAAGAAGGGCGGCGGCGCTGTCAAAGAGCCGTCCCATGGCGGAATCCCTGATGATATTCACCCCGGCCTCCAGGGCTGCCTTCACCAGCCCATAGCGGTGATCCTCTGCCTGAAGGCCTGCATAAACAAGGCTGGCCAGTCCTGTCTTCCAGGCCTGTTTCATGGAAATATCGCCGCCCAGAAGAGGCATGGCATCCAGGTGGCCGGCCCGCACCATCTGATTTCCTTCCAGAAGAAGAATCTCCCCGCCCCAGATGGTGCCGTCAGTGCCATAGCCGGTGCCGTCGAAGACGAAGGCCGCCGCCTTTCCCGAGAGTCCATGCTCCGCCATAACGGAAAGGCCGTGGGCCTGATGATGCTGCACTCTCCAGAGGGGAATCCCCCGGTCCGCAGAAAGACGCTCTCCCAGGGCTGAAGAAATATAGCGGGGATGAAGGTCCGTCACAATCCGCGCGGGCCGGATGCCCAGCATATTTTCCCAGTCCTCTATCATGTGAAGGAACGCTTCTTCGGAAGATTCATTTTCCAAATCGCAGGGCATTTCCCCGGGATACAAACGCCCCCGGGCGGTAAGACAGAAGGAGGGCTCCATATCCGCTCCCATAGCCAAAAGGGCCCCCTCTTTCGCCCCCTGCACCGCAGGCTCCGGCAGAAATCCCCGGGTGCGGCGGATCATATCTCTGTGATTTTCTTCCGCCTTCACCACGCTGTCATCGGCAGGACGGAGGATGTCACGGTTATTGGTGAAGAGGAAATCGATTTCATGGGCCTTAAACCAGGAAAGGGCCTCCTCATCTTTATAAAGGATGGGCTCGCCGCTCATATTGGCACTGGTCACCACCAGCGGCGCCTTGACCCCGTCGGTTAAAAGATCATAGAAAGCAGAAGGCGGCAGGAATATCCCCAGCCGCGGCACCCCTTCCGCCACCGCTTTGATTTCCTTCCTCGGCCTGCAGAGCACAATGGGACAGGCCGGAGAGGTGAGGAACTTCCTGTCCCGGTCTGTGAGGAAACAGAGCTTTTCTGCCTCCTTTAACGAATGGACCATGAGGGCAAAGGGCTTCCCTTCCCGGTGTTTCAGGCGGCGCAGACGAAGCACCGTCTCCTCCTTGTCTCCCCGGCAGACAAGATTGTACCCGCCTATGGACTTCACCATCACCATTTCTCCCGCCTTCACCAGGTGGATGGCCCTTTCCATAGCTTTCTCCCCTGTAAGGGTCTCGCCGGATTTGGAAATCATGGAGAGCTTCGGCCCGCAGTGGGGACAGCAGATGGTTTCCCCATGGCAGCGGCGGTTCTTCAAATCCCTGTACTCCCCTTCGCAGTCTTCGCAGAGAGGAAAATCATCCATGATCGTGCGGGGTCGGTCATAGGGAAGACTCCGGATGATGGTATACCGGGGACCGCAGGCGGTGCAGGAAAGGAAGGGATACTGGAAATGGCGGTCCTTCCTGTCATGAAGCTCCTTCCGGCAGGAAGGGCAGATGGCGATATCCGCCGGAAAAAGGGGAGCCAAAGGCTCCCCGCTGCTTTCTATGGCAGAGAAAGTAGAGAAGTTTTCCAGAGGGACCTCCTCTTTCGTCACTTTCTCCACGGCCACCGGATAAGGCGCTTCCTCAAGCTTCCTCTCCAGCACCAAAAGGGCCTCCCTGTCCCCGGAAGCCCTGATTTCCACCACACCGCCCAGATTCTTCACCCAGCCCGTAAGGCCCAGAGAAAGAGCCGCCCGGCAGACAAAAGGTCGGAATCCCACCCCCTGTACTCTGCCTTCCAGCAGCAAACGGATGGTATGGATATAGGACATGGTGTGGCCTCCTTTTTTAAAGGGCCGCTTTGGCGGCCCGGGTGCAGAGGGAAAGGTTGACGGCCCTTTGGGCCGAAGGGGCGCCGCCTGACGGCGGCGGGTTGTGTAGAAGGGTTGTGAGGGGGAAGGTTGTATAAAAGGTTCTTAAGATGGACCGGCCCTATGGGCCGGAGGGTTCTTAAGTTTGACGGGCCTTTGGCCCGAGGGTTGTGGTGGCGCCCTTCGGGCGATGAGTTTTATAAGCCGCCTTTCGGCGGTCACGTCCACATCGAGTATCATAATCA
>DCJJ01000114.1:5007-13851 GCA_002320515.1 Dialister sp. UBA1703
CGCAAGGAGCGTTACGGGATTGGCCTTCTGTGTCATATGTGACACAATATCCAGTGCCACCTATTTTCTCGTTTCCCCTTGAGGGGAACGCCTCGAAGAGGCAAAGGGTGTACAAGGCAGAGCACCGATAGGATGCTCCATCGCGGTCCTGACCGCCAATCGGCGGCCTGTGTCATTTTTGCTTCTTACCCTTGGACACACCTTCGGTGTGAAGGTTCAGAGGAAAAGGTTCTTAAGATTGACCGGCCCTATGGGCCGGAGGGTTCGTAAGTTTGACGGCCTTTCAGGCCGAGGGTTGTGGTGGCGCCCTTTGGGCGCAGATTATAAAAAAAGCTGGCCCGCGCCCTCCCGTCATTTCGACCGTAGCGAAGCGGAGTGGAGAAATCTCACTCCTCAATAGTCTAAGAAACATTGGGGCAGGAGATCTCTCGACTCAGAGCATCATGGGAGCGGTTCCTGTCTGTCTCCCATAGCGACATGCGGCTCCGCTCGAGATGACGAAAGAGCCGTGTCACCCCACCGTCATGTTAAAAAAGGGGCGCCCGCCGCCGCGGTAAGCGGATAGCAGCCGCAGGTCTATCTTTCCTTCCCGGCAGCTTCTTCAATCCACTCTGCCGCTTCTTTATATCCTTCTCCTGTTTTTCCGCTGACCTTGAATACCGGCGCCTGTTTGTTTAGGTGGCGGAGGCCCTTCATGAAGAAGTCTTCGTCGAAGTCCAGGTATGGCATAAGGTCTGTCTTGTTGAGAAGGATGATATCCGCCTTTTCAAAGGCCAGGGGGTATTTATAGGGCTTGTCGCTGCCGTCGGCCACGCTGACGATGAGCATTTTGATGTTTTCTCCTATGTTCAGTTCCGCCGGGCATACAAGATTTCCTACGTTTTCTATAAAAAGGATGCCTCCTTCTCTGAAATCCATGGTATGCACCGCATTGTGCACCAGGGGGGCGTCCAGGTGGCAGGCGCCGAAGGTATTGATCTGGGCGGCGGTAACATTTTCTTTTCCAAGCCGTTCCGTGTCGATGTCGGATTCAATGTCGCCTTCAATGACGTATATTTTTGATTTCATATGTTTCATGAGCTGTTCCAGGGATGTGGTCTTGCCGGTTCCCGGAGCCCCCATGACGTTGATGGTATATACATTCCTCTTCATGAGGTATTCTCTTACGTGTTCGGCAATGTGATTGTTGTGGGCGTAAATGTCTTCCATAACGCCGGCTTTCACCATATGCATTCAATCAACCTCCAGGTCTACAGATTCTATATAAAATTCCTTGCCTATGTTCGTGGGGGAGCCGTCGCCTCCGCAGCGGGGACAGGTGAAGGAGAATTTCTTTCTTTCAAAGAGACAGCCGCAGCGGTCGCATTTCATTTTGGGCTTCACATCCTGAATGGTGAGGAGGGCGCCCTCACAGAGGGTGCCCTCGGAAATGACATCAAAATACATTTGGATGGATTCTCCGATGAAACCGGAGTCTTCCCCCACCACCAGATGGATAGCTTTCACGGTGCCCCCTTTTTCACGGGCTGTATTTTCCGCAATTCTTACGATTTCCAGGGTAACAGGATACTCATGCATGGGGCTCATCCTTTGGCGGTTCTTTTTTTACCGGCGCCAGGCGGGGCGGGCGGCGGAGGACTTTCCCCTGATAGGTGGATTTCATTTCTTTCTTCTCCCCTGCTTCCCAGGCATCTGCCAAAGTGAGGCAGTGGGCGGGACAGCCGTCGGCGCAGACGCCGCAGGTGATGCATTTCTCCCGGTCAATGGTCCAGGTGCGGTTCCTCCGGTCTATGGAAATAGCTCCAGCCGGGCAGTTATGCTCGCACTTGCCGCAGAAGAGGCATTTTTCCGCTTCTATCCGGATATGGGTATCAGGCACAGATGCTTCCGGTGCCGCTTCTTTGACAGGAGCCGGCTTCGGGGCGGGAGATTCTGCTGCTTTTTCTTCCTGTATCGGGGAAGGCGCCGGCGCAGGAGCCGGTTTTCTTCCTGCCGGCGGACGGCGGAGGACTTTTCCCTGATAGGTGGATTTCATTTCTTTCTTCTCCCCTGCTTCCCAGGCATCCGCCAAAGTGAGGCAGTGGGCGGGGCAGCCGTCAGCGCAGACGCCGCAGGTGATGCATTTCTCCCGGTCAATGGTCCAGGTGCGGTTTCTCCGGTCTATGGAAATGGCATCAGCCGGGCAGTTATGCTCGCATTTGCCGCAGAACAGGCACTTTTCTGCTTCTATCCGGATATGGGTATCCGGCACATTGGTTTCTTCCGCTTTCACTGCAGGCATCGGGTTCTCTGCCGGAGCTTCCGGCTTTGCCTCCTGAACAGGAGATGGCTTCGGCGTGGGAGCTTCTGCTGCTTTTTCTTCCTTTGTGGGGGAAGGTGCCGGCGCGGGAGCCGGTTTTCTTCCCGCCGGCGGGCGGCGGAGGACTTTCCCCTGGTAGGTGGATTTCATTTCTTTCTTCTCCCCTGCTTCCCAGGCATCTGCCAAAGTAAGGCAGTGGGCAGGGCAGCCCTCAGCGCAGACGCCGCAGGTGATGCATTTCTCCCGGTCAATGGTCCAGGTGCGGTTTCTCCTATCTATGGAAATGGCATCAGCCGGGCAGTTATGCTCGCACTTGCCGCAGAATAGGCACTTTTCCGCTTCTATCCGGATATGGGTATCCGGCACAGTGGCTTCTTCCGCTTTCACTGCAGGCATCGGGTTCTCTGCCGGAGCTTCCGGCTTTGCCATCTGGACAGGAGATGGCAGGGGCCCTTCTTTCTCCGCAGGAGCGAACGTTGAAGGTCTTCGCCTTACAGGGGGGCGGGAGCCTTTCATGGTGATTTCGCTTGGATTGCCCAGGTAGCAGCCCAGGGACAGGCATTTCCTTGGACAGTTGTCGATGCAGGTGCCGCAGTTCACGCAGGCTTCCAGGTTAATGCGCCAGGTACGGGAGCGGCGGTCCACGGTAATGGCGCCGGAGGGGCAGTTCCGCATGCACTGGCCGCAGAAGATACATTTCATAATATTGTTTACAATATGGCTCCGGTCGTCCATGGCGGCCTCTGCCATATTGATGGCTGCCACCTTCCGCTGCACTTTGGACACGCCGTCTTCTTTCTTCACCTGGAGAATGATTTCTGATTTCTTCACATCCGGCGCTGCCGCCTCCGGGTCCATGTGGAGACATTTCTTGGGGCATACCTCCACGCAGCCGGCGCACTGGACGCAGGCAAAGGGGTTGATTTTCCATATGCCTGTGGTGCGGTCCACGGTAATGGCACCGGCCGGGCAGGTGCGCATGCACTGGCCGCAGAGGATGCAGCGGCTGATGTCGTTGATCACCCGGCCCCGGTCATGGGGCTTAAAGGTTTTGGGCTTTAAGGGATAGGAGGTGGTGACCGGCGGTTTGAACAGGTTGGAAAGGGCCTGTTTCATATAAATGAGAAAACTCATGGTACGCCTCCTTATCTTTCACAGCAGCTGATGCAGGGATCGATGGTGAGGATAATGTTGGGCACATCTGCCAGCTCGCAGCCCTTCAGCATTTTCACCAGGGCTGCCAGATTGACATTGGTGGGGGTGCGGAGGCGGAACCGTTCCAGGTTCTTTGTGCCGTTGCCTTTCACGTAGTAAAGGGCTTCGCCCCGGGGCTGTTCCACCCTGGTGAAATATTCGCCTGCCGGGGGAAGGCCTCTGACCGGCGCTTCGATGGCTCCTTCCGGCAGAAGCTCCAGGCAGCCGCAGATGAGGTCGATGGACTGGGTCAGTTCTCCCAGCCTCACCTTCACCCTGGCCAGACAGTCGCCGGCGGTTTCAGTGACAGGATGGAAATGGAGCTTTTTGTAGAAGCCTTCGTCCTCAGCCATGCGGTAGTCTACAGGAAGGCCGCTGGCCCGGGCCATGGGGCCTACGCAGCCCATGTCCATGGCGTCGTTCATGGAAAGGACCCCTACCCCTTCCAAACGGCTCTGGATGGTATTGTCATAGAGGAATACCATGGCCATCTGGCTGATTTCTTTTTTAAGTTCCTTCATTTTTTCCAGAATCATTTTCCGCTGGCTGTCGGTGATATCTCTTCTTACGCCGCCGATTTTGCAGACCGAGAAAATGACCCGGCCTCCTGTGGTTTCTTCAAAAATATCCAGCACCATTTCCCTGATGCGCCAGGCATGCATGAAAAGGCTTTCAAATCCCATAGCGTCGGCGGCCAGGCCGAACCAGAGAAGGTGGCTGTGGAGCCGGGAGAGCTCATGCCACAGGGTGCGCAGGCAGCTGGCCCGCTCCGGTATTTCGATGTTCATGAGGCCTTCCACCGCTTTGGCATAGCCCCAGCCATGGCCGAAGGAACAGATGCCGCATACCCTTTCCGCCACATAAATGAACTGTTTGAAATCCCTCTTTTCCACCAGTTTTTCCAATCCCCGATGGACATAGCCGATGGAGGGCACGGCCCGGACGACTCTTTCATCCTTCAGTTCCAGGTCCAGATGAATCGGTTCCGGCAGTACCGGATGCTGGGGGCCAAAGGGGACTGTGGTTATTTCTGCCATTTGAAATCAATCCTCCTTTGTATCTTTATGTACAGAAGCATCAATGCCAAGGCCGCTCCGAAGATTGACCTTCACCGCCCTTTTGGCATGGACAGCGCCGGACAGGTCGTGCCAGGGGGTCTTCTGGGCCAGATGGTAGAAATGGCCGCCGTAATCCACCTCCGGCGCAATGAAACGGATGTCCAGACCGAAGAGGTCATGGATTTCATTTTCCCAGACGAAGGCATACCAGTAAAGGCTGGTGACACTCATGACAGAGCCGGAAAGGGGCACGATGAGACGGAGGTGGTAAAGGAAATAGCTTTTATCAAAGGTATAGGTGAGCTCATAGCCCTCTTCCACCCGGGTGCAGAGGATCTGCACCAGACGGCAGCCTTCCTTCTTGAAGCGGGCTGTCCTTTCCAGAAGGTCTTCGCTCCTGATTTCAATGACCTGCTGTTTCATCTTTCTCCTCCTCTCCATAGGCGCCAAAGGCCCTGGGTTTGCCTGCAGGCACGCCGTGATTTCCGGTGGCCTTCAGTTTCTTATGTTTTTCCTCCAGCACCGAAAGGCCCTTCACCACGCCGGCAATAATGGACTCCGGCCGGGCGGCGCAGCCCGGTACGTACACGTCCACAGGGATGGCCTTGTCCATGCCGCCAAGCATGTTGTAGCATTCCCGGAACACGCCGCCGGTGCAGGCACAGGTGCCTACGGCGATGACCACCTTGGGCTCCGGCATCTGGTCGTAAATCTGGCGCACCACCGGCAGATTCTGGGCGTTCACCCCGCCGGTGACCAGGAAGATGTCCGCGTGCTTGGGGTCTCCCGTATTTACAATGCCGAACCGTTCCACGTCGTACAGGGGCGTAAGGCAGGCCAGCACTTCGATATCGCAGCCGTTGCAGGAAGAGCCGTCATAATGGATGAGCCAGGGCGACTTTTTTTCATATCCCATAACGAATCCTCCTTATTTGAAATACATGAGAAAAGCTACATTAATAAATCCGACCAGGAAGGAAAAGAGCCAGGTGGAACCCAGCATTCTTTCCCATTTCATGCGGGCACAGCTGTTGTCCACCAGAATGCCCAGGAAGAACACCAGGGCGCATACAAGAAGGCCCATGAGGAAGGACAGAAGGGAAGACTGTAAGAAGAAGAGGATCACCATGCCCAGAAGGAACACATCCTCGTACCATTCCGCCAGCTCCACCATGCCCAAAGTGCGGCCGGAAATTTCCGTCTTCACCCCGCCGATGAGTTCCTGATGGGCTTCATGGGACATGGAAATATCGAAGGGCGATTTCCTGAACTTGATGAGAAGAATATAGCAGAAGCCCAAGAAAATGCCGGGCATGCGGAGAATATTCATGGTATCGGAAGCCATAATGTGGCCGATATTGAAACTGCCGCTGGAAAGGTAAAATCCCAGGGCCGCCATGAGGAGCATAGGCTCATAGGCCATGGTCTGCACCAGTTCCCTTTCCGCCCCTACCTGGCTGTAGGGAGAGTCCGTGGCATAGGCGGCGATAATGAGGCACACACTGGCCATGGTGAGGGTAAAGACCACCAGCAGGATATCCCCTCTGGCGAAGAAGAAAGCGCCGGAAAGAAGGACGAAAAGAAGGAAACCGAACACGTAGAACCCTTCCGCCTTATTGACGGCTATGGGCTGCTTGTCCCAGAGCTTTGCGAAATCATAGAAGGGCTGCAGAAGCGGCGGGCCTGCCCGCCGCTGCATGCGGGCGGAAATCTTCCGGTCTAGGCCCGCCAAGAGTCCCCCCAGAAGGGGCGCCAGCAGCAGGTACAGAAGGGCGCCGATGACATTGATCATATAATCAGACATGGAACACACCTCCTGCTGCCAGGGACAGCTCCATGAGCACGCAGGCCAGGCAGGCCGTGTACCCCCAGAGAGTCATCCGCCTTTCACCAAACCAGGACTCCAGGTACCAGTTCCGAAGCTGCACCGGCACGATTTTCCCGGCAGCGCCGCGGTAAGCCACGTCGCTTCCCAGATTCTCGCCGGACAGGTTCGTAATCACCTGTTTCTTCCTCCTGCTCTTGCCGAAGCGGAGCGGCAGGATGATAATGAGGAACACCATGACAGACATGATCCACAGATTGGACTGGGCAATTACATCATTAATATTTCTATACATCAAAGCCAGATAGGGAATGACCATGTACTGGGAAATCAGGGGGAAGAGAACGCACACCACCAGGGTGATCGCCGCCAGGGTTTTGAGGGCCGTCCACTCCACTCCCAGAATCCCCTTCTCCCTGTTTTCATTGGTGGGGATGTAGGTGGTAATCTTGCCCAGCCACTTCGTCCAGTAGAAAAGGGTGGTGGCAGAGCCGTACACCAGCGCCAGCAGCAGCAGCGGCTGCCCGGCGTCTACGAAAGCCTTCATGGCCGCCCACTTGGAAATCAGCATACCGAAGGGCGCCAGGAACATACCGCAGATACCGATCACCATGCAGAGAGAAAGCCGGGGCATGGAGTTGAAAATGCCGTCGAAACTTTCCAGATTCCTGCTGCCCAGCTGCTGCTCCGCCGTGCCCACGGTGAGGAAAAGAAGACTCTTGGCCACCGCATGGAAAATGACGATCATGATGGCCGTCCAGGCCGCCTCGTAGGAGCCGGTGCCGGCACAGCACACGATAAGGCCCAGATTGGAAATGGTGGAGTAAGCCAGCACCTTCTTCCCGTCGGACTGGGAAATAGCGGCGCAAGAAGCAAAGAAGAAAGTAATGCCTCCCACCAGCATGGCCATGATGCCGGCATGGTTATTGCCAAGGATAGGCGCCAGTTTGATAATGAGGAACACCCCTGCCTTCACCATGGTGGAAGAATGGAGCAGGGCCGACGTAGGCGTAGGCGCCACCATGGCCCCCAGAAGCCAGCCGGAGAAAGGCATCATGGCGGACTTCGTAAATCCGCAGAACACCAGCAGCGCCACCACCGGTTCCACCGGCATGCCCTGCATGCCCATGGAAAGGAGCTGTGAAATTTCAAGGGTATAGAAATGGGATCCCAGGTAGGCAATGGCCATGGCAAAGGCCAGGCCCCCCAGAAGGTTCATCCACAGGGCCTTGAAAGAATTGTGGATGGCCTCATTGGTTCCCGAATAACCGATGAGAAGGAATGAACAGAGAGACGTGATTTCCCAGAAAGTGTACATGTACAGAAGATTATTGGACATGACCAGGCCAAACATGGCTGACAGGAAAAGGAACACCACGAAGAAAAAGAAAGAACGGCGGTCCTTCACATCCACATGCTTCCTGTGATACACCGCCATGTACCCCAGAGAATACACCGCAATGAGCCCGCCGATAATACCGGCAATGAGGATCATGATGATGGAAAGATTGTCGATATTGAAATCCCATACCGACCGGGCGTAGCTTCCTGCGTGGAACTCAAAGGCCACGATGAGGAAGAACTGGGCAAGACCCAGAAGGGCGGTCAAATAGCGCTTGTACTTCACGCAGAAATAAAGCACCGTCAGCGCCGCCAGCCCGTCCACCGCCATCATCACCAGCCGCACCAGAGGCGAATCCACACCGATTTTAAAAGGATGGCCGAAATACATAACCCCTACGGCCACAGAAAGAGCCGCCATCAGAAGCGCCGATACACGGACCAGCGTATTCCTCACCGCCGGATTCCGGTTCACCAGAAGAACCAGCGCCGTCACCAGGGGCAGAGCGAAAAGCAATGCCGGTAAAGCCATAAACATCTTCCCTTCTCCAAGAACTGACCTTTTATAAGTATACCTTATATGACCATATCTCACTTTATTAATATATACTTTATCGCATATGCCCTATTCCTGCAAGAGATAAAATGGTGAAAGCCGCTGATATCGAATTTTTCTATAATTGCCTAAAGAATGTATGCATAAAATAGGGAGCATGGGGCCACTCCGCGGCCCGGGTTCAAAGGGTTCAGAAGGTTCAAAGGGTTCAGAGGGTGGCGGTGGCGGCTTCGCCGCAAATTAAAAAAGGGGCGCGGCTTCGCCGCAGGTTGTGTAGAAGGGTTGCGTTGCTTTCGCTCAGGGGGCGACAGCGGCTCTGCCGCTGAGGGTTGCGGATTGCCGCTCTGCGGCAATACTTATAAAGTCAGCGTTACGGGATTGACTTTATGAGTCATATAGTATGAAAAGCATTCTGGTGATTAGCCGCCACGCGGCTCCCCCTTATCCGGCTGCGCCGGACTTTCTCCACGGGAAAGCGTGTCACACGATTCTCAGGTCGCTTCGTTTCCTTACGAATCGTGTTCCCTTGCCACCCCTATGCAGGGGGCAGAATAGGTTTCTACGCTTTCCT
>DCJJ01000042.1 GCA_002320515.1 Dialister sp. UBA1703
TACACATACTATACGAGGATGACAAGTGGGCGGCGGAGCACCGGCACCATGAGGGACGTGGGATTTCTCTACTCATCTATGGATAAATTTTTTTCGTGAATTCCTGAAAGGAGGACTTATGCGTAAGAAAACAATGGCAGATGCCATACTGGCTGTTTCTGCCCTGGGGGCTCTGGCGTCGGCTCCTTTTCAGGGGAGCAGTGTGGCGGCGGCCGCTCTTTTCCATGTGTCCTTTGCTGCCTCCGTCGGCGGCCTTGCGGACTGGTTCGGCGTGACTTCTCTTTTCCGGAAGCCTTTGGGCGTGTCTTTCCGCACGAATCTGATTTCCAAAAGCCGGGGAAAAATCGTGACCATGGCCAGGGACATGGTGACGGAGGAAATCCTATCTCAGCGGCGGCTGAAGCGGCTTCTTGTGAATCATGTGCCTTCGTCGGTGGTGGAGCGGTGGATGAAGGAACACCGATCCGACCTCTGCTGCATCCTGACCGATGGCCTGGAGGCTGCTTTTTCCTCCCTCCATGAGGAATGGCTGTGGACTATGACGGGAAAGAACCTGTCCGCCCTCCTACCTGCCATAGACTGGGCATCCTGCCTGGCTTCCGTCATGCTGTCTTTTAAACATTACGAGAAAAAGGGAGCCCTTTCTCAGGCTCTGGCGGAAGAGGTGAGGCAGTTCCTGCAGGATGAGTTTACGCTGGAGGAAATCGGGCGCATTTACCGCTCCGCCTGGAATCATTATGAGAATCATGGGTTTTTGAATTTTCACAGTCTTTTCCGAAGGGCAGTCAAGGACAGGGATGAGGAGTTTATCCAAGGTATACAGAAGAAGATTTTCGACCTGGCAGGCTCCCTGGCTGATGAAAACAGCGAGGTGAGGAAAGGGCTGGGAGCGCGGTATGATGATTTCCTGGCGCGGCTCACTAAGGATGAAGAGCTTCGAAAGCGGCTGAATGGGCGGATTTCCCGCGGAGCAAAGCAGCTTTTGGAAGAGAAGGGCAGGGAATTTTTCCTGAAGGAGTGGAGGAATCGTCATGAAGAGCTGGCAAGCTTTTTGGCGGATCTCATCCTGCAGCGGGCGGAAAGGATGCTGGCGGATAAGAGGGAGCGGCGCCGTTTCGATGCCTGGCTTCTTTCCATGGTTCTT
The DNA here is from genome assembly GCA_002320515.1 of Dialister sp. UBA1703. Classification (GTDB taxonomy): domain Bacteria; phylum Bacillota; class Negativicutes; order Veillonellales; family Dialisteraceae; genus Dialister. The sequence goes on from DCJJ01000042.1 coordinate 1,145, forward strand.
CCCCATGTGAAAGAAATCCATGAGGCCGTATTATCGGTGGTGGAAAGAAAGCTTTCCCAGTACGACGGGAACACCATGGCCCGCCTTGCAGAGGAGGCGGCGACGGAAGAAGTGGCGGCCATTCGCATGAATGGCTCCCTCTTCGGTGCTCTGCTGGGCCTTGCCTTTTTTGCGGCGGGGGTGATGGTATGAAGCGGTACGGCAGAGCCAACCTTCTCATGGCAGGGGCCTTTCTCCTTTTCCTCACGGCCTTTTGTCTCAGCCGCTTCAGCCCCTGGCAGGGGGAAACCTGGGTTTCGATTCTTTATTTCCTGGCCCAGTCCTGCTTCATCGGCTGTGTGGCGGACTACATCGCCGTGGAAGCCCTTTTCCGGCGGCCCTTCCATCTCCCTGTGGGGCGGCTCATCCCCAAGAGCCGGAAGCGCATTATCCAAAAGCTTGGTGAAGTGAACAGCACTCTTCTTTCTAGAGAAAATCTGCTGAAGAAGGTGGAGAACTTCTCTGCCTCCGAGCTGGTTTTCCGGAAGCTCAGGGAAGAAGGAAATCGGGAGAAATGGGAACGCAATCTCTCTCTGAAGGCAGGGGAATGGTTCGTTTCCTTCGTGAAAGCCCATCGAAGTAACACCGCCCGCATAGCAAGGACAGAGGGGGAAAAGAAGCTCTCTACTTTCATTTCCTATGCAAAGGAAAAAATTCTTTCCGAAATGAATCGGGAAGAATGGCTGGACAGGATTCTGGAGGAAGCGGAAAAAAGGACAAAGGACAGGAAAAACAGGGAGGCCCTGGCCCGTTTCCTGGAAGAAAAGGGAGACAGTGAAGAAAAGGGATTCTTTGGCTCTTTATTCTACGGCGCCGGGAAACTCTTCGGCGTCATCGACTACGACAGCCTGGCGGACGCTGCCATGGACGCCCTTGGCGAGGAAATAGAAACGTGGAAGGAGAAGGACAACCCTTTTCGCAAAACCCTTCTTGCAGGCTGGGACAGCATGGTGAGACGGTTTCTGGAGGATAGGGCCGCAGAAGAGGCCATGGCAGACTTCGGCAGGGAACTTTTCCGCTCCCTTCCCATAGAAAGCAGGGTGGAAGAAGCGGTGGACGCCTTCCTCAGAGATTGGGGCGAAGGAAGTGCCTTCCAGGAAAAACTGGTGCCCCAGATAGAGAAATCCCTCCATCAGGCCCTTTCGGCTGCAGGAAACGACAGCGGGTTCCGGAAGCGCATGGACCGATTCGCCCGTGACCTGGCGGTGGAAATCATTACCTACGAACACGGCTGGCTGGCTCCCGCCATGACAGAAGTGCTGGAAAGCTTCACCGACGAGGAACTGAATGAATTCGTGGAGTCCAAAGTGTGGAGCGAACTGGAAGGCATCCGCATCAACGGCGCCATGGTAGGCCTCCTGGCAGGATATGCCTTCTATGTGTTCCTCATGTGGGTATGGGTGCCTCTGGTGGGGAAATGTACTAGTGGGCTAGTGGGCTAGTGAGCTAGTGAGCTGGTGTGCTGGTGAGCTAGCAGGAAAACCATACAACCGGGCTGACGCCCGATGGAAATGCAACCCCCTTTGGTGGCTGGCGCCACCACCTTTACCCAAAGGGAAGCGTGTCACTGGATTCTCAGTCGCCTATCGGCTCCCTACAGCACGGCTATCA
>DCJJ01000069.1:0-5932 GCA_002320515.1 Dialister sp. UBA1703
CATGACGAAGCAGTGCATAAAAATTCTTATAAAAGCAGACTCTGCGAATTAATCAGTGCTTCCCTAGCTCACTAGTACACTATAGTCCACCAGCCTACTAAATCGGTTTTATTCATACTGGCGGCGGAGCCGCCCACCACAACCCTCACGGCCAAATGCCGTGTCAAACCTGAGAACCCTCGGGGCGAAAGCCCCGTCAAACCTCTGAACCCTCACGCCCTTCAGGGCATGTCAACCTCCTCATATCATCCGGCACTTCTGCAGTAAAAGTCTTCCCGGAGAGGGCTTCCAAAGTTCCGGTGAGGACCGGGAAGCGGACTTTGCCTGCGTGGAGGAGCTGCCTTTTGATATGATTTCTTTCGGAAAAGGCTATGCTTTCCTTTGTACCGTATTTCCGGTCCCCCAGAAGGGGATGGCCGGCGTGGGTGAAGTGGACGCGGATCTGGTGGGAGCGGCCGGTGATGAGATGAACCTGTACCACCGAATAAAGCGCCCCTTCCGGATACAGGGCTCCGTCAAACCGGGTTTCCACCAGTCTGGCCCCCGGTTCTTCGTGGTCCAGATAGGAAACCCGGTTTTCCCTTTCGTTTTTGATCATCCACCCTTTGAAAGTGCCCTTTTCCTCCGTCTTCCCCCAGACCATGGCGATATAGGTTTTCTCTATCCTCCGACTCCGGATGAGTTCGCTCAGTTCCTGCAGGGCAGCCATATTTTTCCCCGCCAGCACGATGCCGCTGGTGTTCCGGTCCAGCCGGTTACAGATGGAAGGCCGGAAGGCGGGGGTGATTTCATTTCTTAAATAGGCAAGGAGACCGTCATTCAGAGAAGGACTGCCGCTGCCGTCGCCCTGAGAGAGGAGGCCGACAGGCTTGTTCAGCACCAGCACGTTCTCATCTTCATAAACAATGCAGGAACGGAAAAAGGAAAGAGACTTTTCCCCCGCTTTCCTTACTTCTCTCTGAAATTTTGAAATAGTATCATCGGAAAACCAGACATCGATCCGGTCACCGGCAGAGAGCTTCTCTTTTCCCTCCATCTTTTTCCCGTTGAGGGTAATATTTTTCTTCCGCATGCCTTTCCGAAGAAGGCCGGAAGCAGCCTCCGGAAAGAGACGGGTCACGTACTTCCAGGCTGTGGTGCCCGCTTCGACCGGGGATACTGTCCAAGATTTCATAACCTCACCTGCCTGTCCTCATAAAGAAATCCCGCTTTGCGAAGCCCCTCTTCCACCATGTCCATTTCCTTCTCCCCCTTCGTTTCGATAAGATGACTGTGAATGCCGCCGCTTATGGTAGAAAGAAGGGGCGCTCTTTTCATCTTCATACGGCGTATGAAATCATCCACGTCGTTCTTGTTTTTGATTTCCAAATTGGCGGTGATGCTGCCATAGATTTCATGCTCCACAGATACATTATGCACCATGCCGCCCAGGGAAATAATGAGCCTCAGCTCCTCTGCAGTCCGCCGGCGTTTGTGGAAACACACCAGGGTGCGAAGATATCCCCGGGGCTCCTTCTTCATGTAATACCCCCGGGGCGTGGAAATGACAGGCACGCCCCCTGCCTTCAAAAGAGCCACATCGCCTACAATGATCTGTCGGCTCACCCCCAGCGCCTTCGCCAGCTCCGTGCCTCTTACCCTTTCTCCCTCTTTCAGAATGTCTAAAACCCTCAGCCGCCGTTCCTGTGCGTCCATCTCTACCACCTCTTACGAGTATTGTATCACATGGGGCCACGGAGTGGCCCGAGTTCAAAAGGTTCAAAGGGGAAGGTCCCTAAGTTTGGCAGCATCGATGGCGCTGAGGGTTGCGGATATCAGCTGGCACGGCAATGAAATTTATATGCCGCCTACAGCCACAACCGAAATTCTTCTCTGGCGCTCAGGATGACCGGCGGGAGGCGGGACTCTTCAATGCCAGCCCCAATTCCCTATCCCCCCCGCTCTCAGCCGCTCCGCTATCCCCCTACTATTTCCACCAGTTTCTTCCTATCTGTCTTCCCTGTAGAGGTTCTGGGAATGGCGGGAAGGGAGATGAAGCGGGAGGGAATTTCCCAAGGCTTCAGGTGGGCGGAGAGATTTTTTACGATATCCCTTGTTTCCCTTTCCGGGCCTGCCAGGAAGGCGATGATACGGTCGTCGCAGTTTTCCTGTTTCATGGCCATGACTTCTGCGTCTTCCACGCCTTCTGTCATAAGAAGGGAGGAGAGGACTTTCTGCCGGGGCACGTGGTTTCCCTGGATATGGTACATGTCTTCCTTTCTCCCCAGGAAGTGGAGGTTTCCTTTTTCGTCCAACCTTCCCAGGTCGTGGCAGGTACAGGGCATGGAAATGCCTTCTATGCCATAGGGGGTGTCCACCATGATTTCTCCCTTTTCGATGGACACTTTGACGCCGGGGAAGGGGCGGCCTACGCTGTCCGGGGCCTGGAGGATGTCTTTCCCTTCTATGTAGGAAATATAGGAGAGTTCCGAGGCGCCGTAGTAGAGTATGACTTTGGCCGCCGGAAATCTTCCTGTGAGCCGCCGGAAAAGGGAGGCGGTCATAAGCTGGGAGCCGGTGAGGATGTGAGTCACGGTTCCCGCCTTCCCTTTCACCTTGGACAGGGGGGACAGTTTGGAGGGAATCATGTAGATATGGGTGATCCCCTCTATCTGAAGGCGGTCCATCCATGCTTTCGGGAAAAGGCGATTTGTACCATAGAGGGAGGCGCCTTCGGAGAGGAAGTCCATCACCATGTTTAGATTGCCTGTGAAGGCCAGGGAGCCGTGGAAGAAGAGGCGGGATTTTTCGTCCACTTGAAATATGCGGTCCTGCACAGGGAAGAAGTCTGCCCAGCTTTCATCCCTGCGGTAGAGGACTTTGGGAAGGCCGCTGCTGCCGGAGGTGAGGACGCCGAAGCCGGCAGCAAGAGAGGCGGCTTTCCCTGCCCGGAAATAGAGATTTCCTTCTTTTTGAAGCTGCAGGGATGGAAGGGGGCTGTCGGATAGGATGGCTCCTATCTGCCTTTCCTCCATGAGGGCTCCGATTTCCTCTTCCTTCAGGTATTCATGGAAAAGGACGGGCACCATGCCTGCGTATTCCGCCGCCAGGAAGTAGAGGAGCTGTTTTTCATTCCGGTGCATGTAAATGGCAAGGAGGGAGGAGGCAGGCATATGGCTCCCCATCCATTCTTTCTCCTCTTCCATCTCTTTCAGGGCTTCGCCCCAGGTCATAGTGAAATCGTCTCCTCTGTAGAAGAGGCTGTCCGGCTTTTTCTTTCCCCAATGGAGAAGAAATTCATAAAGTTTCAAAATACTGCCTCCCAGGTCTTTTCTTTTAGCGGTTCTTTCCGGCCGCTCCCCCACGAGCGGATAAGGATGGCTTCCCCTATACCGCCGGCGGCAGGAATGGCAGCCACGCCATAGCCGCCTTCCTTTTCCAGGATTTTCGTGAGGTGAATCATAATTTCCGCGCCGCTGGCGCCGTAGGGGTGGCCGTAGGCGAGAGCCCCTCCCCAGCAGTTCAGCCGGTCTGCCACGTCTCTGTGCTTCTTCCGGAAAGCGGCGCTGATGACTGCAAATGCTTCGTTGTACTCAAAGGCCGTCACATCGCTGTAGAAAAGTCCCTTATCCCGAAGGAGGGCGGAAACGGCTGCGTCCGCCGAAAGGGGCGGCGTGGCCGGGTCACTCCCCACCATGGAAAAGCCTTCGATTTCCGCCATGGGGGGCATGCCCCTTTCCTTCAGCCACCTTTCGGAAGCCAGAAGGACGAAGGCGGCGCCGTCATTGATGGTGCAGGTATTGGCGGCGGTCAAGATGCCGTCGGGGAAATCGGTGACCCTGGGCGCCCTTTCTAGAAGTTTCGGGGACATGCGCTTCCTGATGGCTTCATCCCGGCTGCTTCCGAAAAGGGGGAGAATCACATCATCCAGAACCCCCTCCTCTGCCGTTTTCTTCGCCCTTTCCTGGCTCAAAAGGGCCGCCTCATCCGCTTCCTCTCTGGAAATACCGGCCGCCTTCGCCGCCCTTTCCGCCCCCAGAAGCATGGCGTCGTCGGAGTACTCTCCGGGGCGGAACTGGGCTGCCGTGAAGACGGGATTTCTAAGGCCACTCCTTTCATCGTTTTCCGCATACCGGCGCACCGGCTGGAGGGACGCACTTTCCGCCCCTCCTGCCAGCACCACGTCCCACTCCCCCGCCATAATGGCAAGGGCGGCCATGTGGACAGCCGCCAGTCCCGAAGCGCACTGGAGGTCAATGGTCAAAGCCGGCACCCGCTCCGGAAGGCCTCCTTCCAGAAGAAGGAGACGGCCTATATTTCCTCCCGGCCCCACCGCATTGCCGCAGATAAGGGCGTCCGGGCCGGTAAGGTCATACCTTTCACAGAGCGCCTTCGCCACCATGCCTCCCAGCACCTCAGGCCTTACTTTTTTAAAAATACCGTTCCGGATGCCTATATGGCTTCGAAGCCCGCCCACAAGAAATACCCGGTTCATCCTATCACCGCCTCAAAACATAATACTTCAGAAATCCCCCAAAAGGTCTTTCCCTCCTCCTTCAGATACACCGCCTCTCCTGTGTAGAGGGGATGGTGGAAACGGATGCGGAGGGTATGGAAATCCCGCCCCTCCGCCAGGGCCTCCACCAGCTGGAAACCGCTCACCACCGGGCGGCGGGCCTGGTGAATCCCATTATGGTCTCCCATAGAAAGGCTGAAGGCGTGGACCTCTCCTTCTGAAAAAGTGCGCCAGAGTCTCCCCTTCTCCCCCGTTTTCTCCTTTCCTTCCCCATGGGAAAAGGGAAAGAGGAGAATTTCCATCCGCTCATTTCCCCCAAAAGCAGAAACTTTCAAAATCCTCCTGCCCGAGGCGGAAACGAAATAGGGCCCGCCGCAAGCCCCCTCCCCCTTTTCATAGTTGAGCTGCCCCATGACCATGCCCTGCCACTCCTCTTTCCAAAGACCGCAGAGGGCTTTCATGATTTCCTTCATCTTTTCTCCTTATAAAAAAAGCAGGAAGCACCGCTTCCCGCTCTGTTTCCTCAAAACTCCCCGATAAGCCTTCTTCTGTACTTGCTGACCAGGAAAGAAGCCAGCAGAATCTTTGCGAAATCGCCGGGCAGGAAGGGGAACATGCACATCACCATGGACGCCCAGATACCGGTGCCGGTGAGGAACATAAACCATGCCAGCCCCAGAATGTAGCACACCGCCGTACCTGCAATGGTGGCAGCCATCATATTCTTAAAAGAATACCCAAGCTTCTCCGATACCAGCCCCACCACAAAGGCCATGGGCGCAAAGCCGATGATAAATCCGCCTGACGGTCCTGCAATCACCGAAAAGCCGGCCCGCATCATGGAAAACACCGGAACCCCTGCCATGCCGAGAAGAAGATAAATGATAATGGCCAGAAGCCCGTACCTCTTCCCCAGGAACCCGCCGGCCATGAGCACCGCGAAAGTACCAAGCGTAATGGGCACCGGCTGGATAGGAATGGTAATCTGCGAACAAACTGCCGTAACAGCGGCAAACAGGGCGCACAGCACCTGCATACGGATAGAATGATTCTGATTCATAATGACCTCCTATTGATGGATTCATTATAGAATCATCGGGACTGTTTGTCAACTGTCTACGTTATGTAGTTTACAAATGGTGACGATTGGGTGCCCCCGGAGCCAGTGCAAGAGTTGCAGTGGCAGCTTCGCTACCGGTAAAAAGGGGCGCGGCTGACGCCGCAGGTTGAGTAGAAGGGTTGTGTTTCAAGGGGCGGGGAAAAGGTTCTTAAGTTTGACCGGCCCGCTGGGCCGGAGGGTTCTTAGGTTTGACGGCGGCTCCGCCGCCGAGGGTTGTGGTATCGCCCTTCGGGCGATGAGTATGAAGTCAGCGTTACGTTCTTACCTCTTGTGTCTCCAAGGGTACATGACGCAGTGCAAAAGCCTTCTTCCTCTGG
>DCJJ01000069.1:6042-6381 GCA_002320515.1 Dialister sp. UBA1703
AAATGCCGCCTTTCGGCGGCGCCTTTGCACAGCAAAGGCCTATCCTCAGCCCTATCGGGCAGCTCCTTCCAGTGGAAGGAGCCTTACGTTACGCACTTACCTTCTCGCCGTCAACTATCATCCTGAGCGCAGCGAAGGATCTTGGTACAAGCCGCTTATGAGGCAAACGCTATTAAATACCAGTCGGCGGGAATTGGCCACCTCCGGTGGCCACCCCCTATCCCGCTTCGTGGGACTCCCTCCACGGGAAAGCGTCTCACTTGGTTCTCAGGTCGCTTTGCTCCCCTACGAACCAAGTTCGCTTGCCACCCTATTCAGCAATGCTACTTAGTTAAGGAA
>DCJJ01000158.1:0-15603 GCA_002320515.1 Dialister sp. UBA1703
TTCTTGGAGTCATAGGCGAAGTAGCCCTGGGCGTAGAGGTCTGTATGGTCGCCGATGATTTTGATGGCGCTCTTGTTGGCGCCTACGGTGCCATCACTGCCGAATCCCCAGAATTTGCAGGAAACCAGCTTGCCCGGTATTTCCGGTACCGGTACGGGAGCCAGGGAAAGGCCGGTGACGTCGTCGTTGATGGAAAGGGTGAAGTTATGGCGTGGTGTTTCATCCTTCAGATGTTCATACACAGCCATAATATCTTCCGGAATCACGTCCTTGGAGCCCAGGCCGTAGCGTCCGCCGCATACTTTGATGGAGCGGCCGGAGGAGGCGATGGCGGAAACCACGTCCAGATAGAGCGGTTCGCCGATGGCGCCGGGTTCGCGGGTGCGGTCGAGAACGGCAATCTTTTTTACGGTCTCCGGAATCTGGGAGAGGAAATGCTTCACAGAGAAGGGGCGGTACAGATGGACGTTAAGAACGCCTACCTTTTCGCCGTGGGCGTTCAGTGCATCAGTCACGTCCTTGCAGATATCGGTGACGGAGCCGATGGCAATGACGATGCGGTCCGCATCAGGTGCGCCGTAGTAGTCGAAGAGGTGGTAGCTTCTGCCGGTGATTTTGCTGATTTTGTCCATGTAGTCCTGGACGATGTCCGGCAGGGCATTGTAGAAGGGGTTGGCCGCTTCGCAGTGCTGGAAGTATACATCCGGGTTTTCAGCCGTGCCGCGAATCACCGGATGATCCGGGTTGAGAGCCCGGGCACGGAATGCAGCAAGGGCCTTCTGGTCGATTAAGGGAGCCAGTTCATCATAGTCCATGACTTCCACCTTCTGGATTTCATGGCTGGTACGGAAACCATCGAAGAAATTGATGAAAGGAACCCGTCCTTTAATGGCAGCCAGATGGGCAATGCCTGCCAGGTCCATGATTTCCTGGACATTGGCTTCTGCCAGCATGGCGCAGCCGGTGGCCCGGGCGCTCATCACGTCCTGGTGGTCGCCGAAAATGGAAAGGGCATGGTTGGCCAGTGCGCGGGCAGCAATGTGGAATACGCCCGGCAGCAGTTCGCCAGCCACTTTATACATATTTGGAATCATGAGGAGCATCCCCTGGGATGCAGTATAGGTGGTGGTCAGAGCACCGCCCTGGAGGGAGCCGTGAAATGCGCCGGCAGCGCCGCCTTCAGCCTGCATTTCCACGACATGTACTGTGTCGCCGAAAATGTTCTTCTTGCCGTGGGCAGCCCATTCGTCCACCGATTCCGCCATAGGGGAGGATGGGGTAATCGGATAAATAGCAGCTACTTCAGTGAATGCGTAGGAAATATACGCAGCAGCTGTATTGCCATCCATTGTTTTTACTTTTCTCACAGAATCAACAACTCCTTTTCCGAAAAGCAGAAGACCTGCCTTTCATTGAAAATACCTGCAGGATAGGGAATAGAGAAAGTCCTCTTCTGCCAAAACACGGGCGGCAGAAATCCGGAAGGGTATCCTTTTTCACTCCTGTCTCTTGCAAGATGCCCGGAAATTATGTACAATAGTTCTATGATAAATATGCATAGATGTCCGGACTTTCTTCTATACAAATCATAAGATACTGTACATTCAGGCTGCGTCCTGATAGACACATCATTATTATAGAATAAAGTCAATCATTGCACAAGGGAAGCGCCGAATACCTATGGCCCGATCTCATTCCTGTGAAGTCAGGCCATCCCATGAATCAGTGTTTCCCGGGGATTTATGACAGAAGTACCTTTCTGCCAGGAGAAAAGTCCACAGGAGGAAAGAAGAATGGATTATCGTCATTTGAAGTATTTCATGGAAGTGGCGCAGCAGAAAAGTTTCAGCAAGGCTGCCAGGAACCTCCACATTTCCCAGTCCGCCATCAGCCGCATGATCAAATCGCTGGAAGAAGAACTGGGCGTCACCCTTTTCATCCGTAACGCCAAGACCGTGGAAATCACCGCGCCCGGCACCATTTTCTACAACTATGCCAAACGCTGCCTCTTCGTCTTTGAACATTTGAAGTCAGACTTTGAAAACGAATTCAACCTGAAGCAGGACACCATCGAAATCGGCCTGCCGCCTATTACCGATGCCCATGTATTTGCCAAGCTTCTGGGCGAATTCAAGCGCACCTACCCCCAGATTGCCATCAAGCTCTATGAACACGGCTCTAAGGTCATTGAATCCTCCGTACAGGAAGGCATCATCGACGTAGGCATTATCTGCACCATCCCCAACAAGGATTTCGAATCCTTCTTCCTTTCGGAAGATGAAATGTGCGTAGTCATGCCCAAGGGCTATCCTCTGGAAGAAAACAGGGAAGTACCCATGAAGCTTCTGGCAGACTATCCCCTGGTGCTCTACCGGGACGATTTCAACCTTCACGACGACATCCTGTCCAACTGCAAGAAAATCGGCTTTACCCCCAAGGTAGTCTTTGAGACCAGCCAGCGGGAACTCATGCTGCAGACCGTAGCCAGCGGCCTGGGCGTGGCCATCCTGCCATCCCGCCTCTGCCCTGCCAACAGCGAGGACAGCCGTGTGGTGACCAGGGTGATGACGGAACCGAGAATGACCCATCACCTCTATGCCATCTGGAAGAAGGGACGCTTCCTCTCCAGAGCGGCCCGTCTGTGGATTGAATTCACCAAAGACCATCTCACCATGCTGAACGATGACAAGAAGCTGGACGACGAAATGAGGAAATAAGATTTCCGTGAAAAACTGGAAAGATAAAGTGGACTGGGAGAAAAACAGGCCCCTGTACCTCATCATGGCAGCCCTTCTGGCCATGGTCATCTACCAGCAGTTCCTCATTACGGACCTGCAGGAGAGGATGATGAACATAGAATCCTCCCGCTACGACGACCAGCTGAACGACATCCGCTGGGAAGCGGAAACGGCCCTCTCCCAAAACGAAGAACAGGATAAGGACATCCTCCAGCTCCAGAAACACTCCGCCAGCCAGAACTGGCGTCTCATGGAAATGGAATGGGACACTTACGGGAAATAGGGAAAAAGGCTGTGAAGAAATAGGGATTTATTTCTTCACAGCCTTTTTCTATAGCCTTATGCATTTTTCGAAATGACGATAAGTAGTCCGCCGCTTCGTCATCTCGAGCGGGGTGGTACGCCAGTAAGGGAAACGATATGCCTGTCCTCTGTTGAAGCTCTGAGTCGAGAGATCTCCCACCGGAATGGGGCTGTCCTTTTTCCGATGCCCTCCCGCTTGAAATGACCATAGAGCCTGTGACATACGGCAGGGCTTCCATCATTTTTTCATCATTCCAATTTCGAAGCAGTAGCAGGAGAATCGTTTTAGGGAATTGTTCTGTGGTATAATTAAAAAATATAAAGCCATGGAGGACATTGCTATGTATGTATATAAAAGAAGAGTGAAATTTTACGAAACCGACGGCATGCAGGTGGTGCACCATGCCAACTACCTGCGCTATTTTGAAGAAGCCCGGGTGGAGTACCTGCGGGAAGGAAAGCTGGACCTCACGGAGCTCATGGATGGGGGCATCGTATTTCCCATTGTGGAAGTAGAAGTGAAATATCATCAGAGCGCCCGGTATGATGAAGTGCTCCTTATTAAAACCTATCTTCGCAAAGTGGACCGGGCAAGGCTTGTGTTTGAATACGAAGCGGTTTCCGAGAAATCCGGCGCCCTTCTCACCACCGGCCGCACGGTGAATACCTATACCGACATGAAAACCGGCAGGATCGTGCGGCTTCCGAAGGAGAAGCTCACCGCCCTCATTGATCTTTCCAAAGGGGATAGAGAATAATGGACAACAGACCCATTGGCATTATGGATTCCGGCATCGGAGGCCTTACCGTGGCCCGGGTGCTTCACGAAAAATATCCGAAGGAAAGCATGGTCTTTCTGGGGGACAGCCTCCGGAATCCCTACGGCGAACGAAGCAGGGAGGAAATCGGACGGTTTGCAGAGGAAATCAAATCTTTCCTTCTGTCAAAAGACGTGAAGATGATCCTCATCGCCTGCAATACCATTTCCTTTAATGTGCCCCCTTCCTTCACCGAAGGGCCGGTGCCGGTGGTGAAGATGAGCCTTCACATTACCCTGCCGGAGGGTACAAAGAAGGCAGGTATCTTTGCTACCCCCGCTTCCATCAAAACCCATGCCCATAAAAAAACTTTGGAAAAAAGATTTCCGGAAGTGGAATGGATAGAGGTGCCCTGCGAAGGGGTGGCGGCAGCCATTGAGCAGGGGAAAGACGAAAATTTCATTTCCGCCCTTGTGCAGAAGGCCGCAAAGGAGTATCATGCATTAGGTATAGATACAGGCTACTGGGCCTGCACCCACTATCCGCTGGTGCCGGATGCCTTTGGGAAGGTCTTCCCGGGGATTCCTTTCATTGACCCCGCCCTTCCCACGGTGGAAACGGGCATGGCCATACTGGAAAAGGAAGGCCGCCTGGCAGAGGAGAAGGGGAAGGATGAATTTTATTTCACCGCCGGTGTGGACCATGCAGCGCCGCTGGTTCATCGCCTCTTCGGGCCGGTGCCTGTGGAAAAAATAAAACTTGTAGGAGAGTGAGTAAGAAATGTTGTTATTGCTTAAAATTGCGGCAGTGATCGTCCTCATCATCTGCCTCGGGTTCATTGCCTACTGGGCAGTGGCCGTCATTAAGGGAGACTGCGTGCTTCGCATGCTGAAATCGAAGCGCACCCCTCTCCATGTGGAGTCCATGGACAGGAAGCACGTGACCCTTTCCTTCACCATCCCCATCAAAAACGTGGGAAAACAGCTGGGAACCATTATGGATGCCTTCGTCCGCATCTACCTTCCCTTCGAACAGTATGACAATGCCAGAGTCACCGGGCACCTCACCGACTTCGACGTGCCCCGGGATGATGACTACTGGCAGGCCTTCATTCTGGATCCCGGTAAGGAAAAGAAATTCCTCATCACCCTGGACATTGACGGTAAAGGCCAAAGCATCCTCCAGGACCTGGAAACCTTCCCGGAATTCGGCATGGACATCATTTACCAGGTGGTGGCAAGAAGCGACTACTACTACGCAAAAACAAGAATCGTTATTACCAGGGAAGAGCTGCAGAATGCGCTCTATGAATATACTTCGGAGGTGAGAAAATAATGGCAGAACTTGAACTTCTTCCTATCCATACCCGCATTCTCACCCACCATGACAACATTGTGGATGCCATCCTGGAATATGCAGGCGACAAGATTACGGACCACGACATCGTCTGCTCCGCCGAATCGGTAGTAGCCATCACCCAGAACCGCTACGTCCGTCCGGAAGAACTGAACGTATGCTGGCAGGCAAGACTTATGAACCGTTTCGTTCCCTCCGCCGGCTCCATGGCCAGCATCTACGGCATGCAGGCAGCCATGGATGAAGAGGGGAAATGGAATATGCTCTTCTCCTTCGCCCTGGGCGCTGTGGCCAAGATTTTCGGAAAGAACGGCGTCTTCTATGCCCGCTGCCGCCAGGCATCCCTCATCGACGACGTCACCGGCACCATGCCCCCCTTCGACAAGTGCCTCGTATACGGCCCGGCGGATACGGACAACGTATGCGAAAAGATTAAGAAAGCCACCGGTGCCTACGGCGCCGTCATTGCCGACGTAAACGACCTGAAAAGAGCCGCCGTTCTGGGCAAAAGCCAGGGCCTGGATCCCAAGCAGATCGCTAAAATCCTTATCGACAACCCCTTCGGCAACGACAACCAGAGAACGCCCATCGTCATCATCAAAAACTTCACCGACGTTATGGAAGGCAAATAAAAAAAGCAGGGCACGAAGCCCTGTTTTTTATTGCTTTCATTCGTCGGAAAGGGGAGAGTGGAGAAGCCGGAAGGGGGCAGCCAGAGGCGGCAAGAAGTTTTTTTATATTGCACCCGCAGGGCGCCACCACCACCCTCTGAACCCTCTGAACCCGGGGCCGCTTTGCGGCCCCTCTCTCAATACCCTTTCTTCTTATCGATTTCATTCAGCAGCTTTTCCCCATGGCTGAAAGCGATGAAATTCGTTTCCAGAAGATAGGTGAGCTTATTCCAGAAATCAGGAACCATGGAGGCAATATGAGGGGTCATGATTACATTCTTCATATCCCAGAAGGGGTGATCTGCCGGAAGAGGTTCTTTTGAGAACACATCCATGCAGGCGCCTGCAATCATTCCCTCCTGAAGGGCCTTTACCAGAGCCGGTTCATCCACCACGGAAGCCCGGGCGATGTTGATAAAGAGGGCCGATTTCTTCATGGCCTTAAACTTGGCTTCATCGAAGAAATTTTCTGTTTCCTTCGTGGAAGGAAGGGCTACGATTACAATGTCCGCCTTAGGCAGCACAGCCATGATTTCCTCCTGGGTATACACATGATCCGCAAAGAGCTCATGGGACAGGTGCTTCTTCACCGCCAGGATATGGGTCTCAAAGACCTTGGCCCGCTGGGCGATGGCCCTTCCGATGCCGCCGAAGCCTACGATCAGGATGGTCTTTCCGAAGAGAGACTCCCCGTGGGGACGGGACCACTCATGGGCACTCTGGCTGCGCACCGCATCAGGAATGCGGCGGAACCAGGACAGAAGAAGAGCCATGGTGTGCTCCGAGACAGCCCGGTCATGGACACCGTGGGAATTGGTGAGAATAATGGGCCTTTCCATCATGCTGGGAGTGAGGAGCTTTTCCACTCCGTCGGAAAGAGAATGAACCCACCGTACATGGGGCGCCGCCTGCAGGAGGGGCTCCACATCCTGGAATCCCCAGAGGGCAATGGCATCGGCGTCAGCCACATGGGGCAGCGCCTCCTTCGGCGACCGGTAAGCCTCCACCACCGAACCGGGCACAGCCTTTTTCAATGCATTGATTTTTTCATCGGATAACTTGTTAATCACTACCAGTTTCATGGAAATCAACCTCTTTCATTGAAATCACGGCAAACCTGTTTTTCTCTATTATATCATCACATGGAAATAGGGGAGAAATGGGCCATCATGCACATAAGCGCTTGATTGTCATGCGGCACAGATGACACAAAAGGTAATCCCGTAACGCCACTTGCCCACCCCTGTTTAAGGGGTGGGGGGCGAGCGCCTATATACTCTCTAGCGCCCCTGCTTGTCAGGGGGAAGAGGGCCACGCAGTGGCGAGGGGGGATTGCCAAAGGCACACTGCTGGAGGCGGCAAGTAGAAATGAAAGTCCATACAGCCGTTCCGCCGCCAAAGGCGGCCTATAAAAATCATTGCCGCACAGCGGCAATCCACCACCATCTGAACCCTTTGAACCATCTGAACCCTCTGAACCCTCTGAACCCGAGCCTCATCGCTGCCTATCGCTTATGACCGAAAAGCCTTCTGCTTCAATGTCGTCTGAAGTCTGACCGTCTGACGTCTCCAGCCTGATTGTCTCTATGCCCTCAAACCTCAAATCTCAAACCTCAAATCTCTCCCCACACCCTCCATATGGTATAATATAGAAAATAAATTCGATAGTCATTACAGGACTGTCAGCGAGGAGAGAACTATGGCAGGGAAAAGACGGGTACGGCGGACAAGGACGGCAAAGAAGGGCGGGCATCCATTTCTGGTGCTCCTTTTCTTTGTGGCATTAATCATGGGCTCCGCCTACATGACGGACCGCATGACCAATGCCCCTGATTCCACGGTGGCGGAAAATGTGACCACCATCGGCCACCTTTTTAATGATAAGGAAATGAAGGGGCTGGTGCCGAAGGAAGATCAGGGCACGCCGGAAAGCGTGAAGGAAAAAATCAAGGCTGCCATGGATAAGGTAGTCACAGTACAGGTGAAGGCAGACGATGAAGAACCGGCCAAAGACAGTAAAGCGGCCAAAACATCCTCTGCGCCTTCCACCGGTGCAAAGGAAGAAGAAAAATCGTCCTTCAGCCTGCCTTCCATTGTAGCGAAAGTGACGGGGAAGGAAGAACCGAAGGAAAAGACGGTGGCTGTTTCTTCGGCCCCTGAGAAAGAATATGAATCACGTTCCAAAGCTTCTGCTCCCGTATCTTCCGTATCGGGAAGTTCTTCTGCTGCTGTTTCATCTGCTGCCAAAAAGCCATCGGTCAGTGGAAACAGTGTGAAGAAGGAAGCATCTTCTGCCAAGCCGGCTGCTGCTCCTGCTAAAGCAGCTCCGGCGCCGAAGCCCAATACCCCCTCTGCCGTGAAGGGAAGGCTGGCAGTGGTGATCGACGACGCAGGAAGAGACCTGGAGTCCCAGCATGTATATGAATCCCTGGGCATTCCCCTTACCTTGGCAGTCATGCCGAACCAGGTCCACACCCGGGACGCCGCCATTTCCTGGCATGCCCATGGCATGCCGGTGATTCTCCACCAGCCCATGGAGTCCGTATCCGGCATCGGTATGGAATCCAAAGTCATCCTCACTTCCATGAGCGATGAAGCCATCAGGAGCCTTCTGAAAGACTCCCTCTCCCAGGTACCGGAAGCAGTGGGCATTAATAACCACCAGGGCTCCAAAGCCACCATTGACCGCCGCACCATGGACGTGGTGATGAATGAGCTCCATCACCGCCACCTCTTCTTCTTCGACAGCCGCACCAACTCCACCACTGCCGCCGACGCAGCGGCTGCAGCCTACGGCGTTCCCTATGTAAGAAACGACCTCTTCGTGGACAATGAAGCTGACGTGGCTGCCATTTCCGCCATGATACGGGAAGCGGCAAAGCGGGCGCAGAAATACGGCACCTACGTCATTATAGGCCACTGCCGCCCCAAGACAGCGGAAGCCTTCCGTCAGATGGTGCCCCAGCTGGAAAAAGAGGGCATCCAGTTCGTTTATGTTTCTTCCCTTGCGAAATAAGGAGGAGCTATGATACAGACCGTTCTCATTTCCGGCGGCACCTCAGGCATAGGCCTTGCCACCGCCAAAATCCTTGCCAAAGAGGGCATCCGCCCCGTTCTTCTGGGAAGAAACGAAGAACGAGGGAAATCGGCGGAAGAAGCAGTGCCCGGCAGTATGTACGTGCCCTGTGACGTCACAGTAACCGAAGACTGCCAAAGGGCAGTGAAGGCTGCCTCCTCCCTGGGAAAACTCACCGGCCTCGTCCTTTCCGCCGGCATTTACGAAGAAAAACTGTTGGAAAATACCACCGACGATGAAATAGAGAAATACTTCGCAGTGAACGTATTCGGCGCCATGAAACTGGCCAGAGAATCCATCCCCGCCATGAGAGGCGGGGCCGGCAGCATCGCAGCCGTCGCCTCCGACGCCGCCCTCCAGGGCAACGTACAGTGCAGCCTCTACGGCGCCACCAAAGGCGCCCTAGTCTCCTTCATCCGCTCCCTGGCCCTGGAACTGGCAGTAGAAGGCATCCGGGCCAACGTCGTATGTCCCGGCGACATTGACACACCCCTTCTGGATAAGCAGCTCAAAGACTACGGCGGCAGCCGCAAAGAAATGGGAGACTGGTACCCTTTGATGCGTATCGGCAGGCCGGAAGAAGTAGGCGAACTCATCGCCTTCCTCCTTTCCCCCAAAGCCTCCTTCATCACTGGCGCCGTCATCCCCGTAGACGGCGGACTGACAGACTGGTGAAATACAAAAAGAGCCTTCCCGCAGACTGGCATTACTGAAAATGCCGGCCTGCAGGAAGGCTCTTTTATATCCCCCGTTATTTTGAGAAGAGAACACACCTCATGTGAAAAAAGGATAGCGCGTAAAGTTAGGCTCCTTCCACTGGAAGGAACTCCCCCGATAGGGCTGAGGATAGGCCTTTGCGCTGCAAAGGCGCCGCCGGAGGCGGCATTTTAAAATTCATTGTCCGCAGGGCAATCCATAACCTTCGGGACCAAAGGCCCGTCAAACGCAAGAACCCTTGCGCCTGCAGGGCGCATCAATCATCAGAACCTTCCTCCTCTGAACCCTGGCCATACTGCGGCCTGTCGTCATTTCGAGCGAAGCCCCGAAATCGCCCTCCACCTAGGGAAGCGCTGATTAAATCGTTATCGGATTTCATTCTTGCATTTTTATTCAATGCAAGGAATAAGTCGACGNNCGAATTAATCAGTGCTTCCCTAGGTTCCTGACGTAAGTAGGGGACACGTTCCCCAGCACAATGCCAGTCTGAAGTCTGACCGTCTGACGTCTTAAACCTCAAACCTCAAATCTCTTTCCTCAAACCGCCATGCTGCCCATCGTTCATGACTCTACAGAACAGTACGTAACGCAGGCTCCTTCCACTGGAATGAGCTGGGCGGAGCCCTGAGGATAGGCCCGAAAACTGACGTCAGACCGTCTGATCGTCTGAAGTCTGAAGCTTCGGGCCCCAAGGACCCGTGCCCCTTTGGTGCCTTCGGCACCACCTTTCCCCAAAGGGAAGCGTGTCACTGGATTCTCAGTCGCTGGCAGCTCCCTACGAATCCAGTTCCCTTGCCACCCCGCAAGCAGGGGCACAATAAGACGGAGGGCAGCTCTCAAACCTCAAATCTCAAATCTTTTCCCCAGCTATTTCTCCCACCGCATCCACGTCGTTCACCGGCATGAGGTGGGCGCCGGCGGCGTGAATTTCTTTCAACGCCTTTACCAGTTCTCTGGAAATGGCGATGCCTGTTTCCCGGCCGCCTTTTTCCATGGCTTTCATCACCTTGTCCGGGATGAAGATGCCCGGTACGTTGTTATTGAGGTAGGTGGCCATTTTGAAGCTCTTCAGGGGGACGATGCCGAAGAGGATGGGGAGGGTGAGGTCTTTGGCGGCGGCGAGGAAGTCTTCCGCCTGTTTGATGTCATAAATAGGCTGGGTCTGGATGAACTGAGCACCCGCTTTTTTCTTTCCCTCCAGCCGTCGGATTTCCTTATCCAGGTCGTCGGCGCCGGGGTTGGCGGTGGTGCCGATGTAGAAGTCTGTAGGTTCGCCCAGCTTGTGGCCCATCATATCTTCTCCCGAATTCAGGGTTCTTGCGATTTCGATGAGGCCGGTGGAGTCTACTTCGAAGACCCCTTTGGCATGGGGATGGTCGCCGATGGAGGGCGGATCGCCGGTGAGGGTGAGGATGTTATGGACGCCCAGGGCATAGGCGCCGAGAAGTTCTGCCTGCAGGCCGATAATGTTCCGGTCCCGGCAGGTGAGGTGGAAAATGGACTCCACCTGGTAGCGGCTCTGGATGATGGAGGAAAGGGCGATGGGGCTCATGCGCATTTTGGCCATGGGGCAGTCCGCAATGTTTACAGCGTCCACGTAGGGTGCCACTTTCACCACCTGTTCTTCCGTCACCTTCGGGGAGGCGCTTTTCGGCGGATCCAGCTCCGTGGTGAGGGTAAAGATATGCTGCTTGTTTTTTTCTTTTAATGTGGTCATCATCCATTCCTCTTTTCTATCAGTTCATCGGCAATCTTAACGGCGGCAATGCCGTCTTTGCAGTAATGGGGTGCTCCGATGCGGGTGGCGTAGTCCTGGGTTACCACGGCGCCGCCTACGAGAATGTCCACCGCCGGCGTTTCTTCCTTCAGGAGTTTTACGGTATGTTCCATTTCCGGCAGGGTGGTGGTCATGAGGGAGCAGAGGCCTGCCAGGTCCGCCTTTTCATCCTTCACCGCTTTGATGAGATCTTCCGCTTCCACGTCTTTTCCAAGGTCCATGACCCGGTAGCCGCTGTTTTCCATGAGAGCGGCCACGATGTTCTTGCCCAGGTCGTGGATGTCGCCCTTCACCGTGCCGATGACCAGGGTGCCCTTTACGGCGGAGCTCATTTCCGGAAGCAGTTTCTTTAACTCCTTGAAAGCGGCCTGCATAGCTTCCGCCGCCATCATTACCTGGGGGAGGTATACCTTGCCGGCACCATAGCCGTCGCCGATTTCCGTCATGGCTGCGGTGAGGCCTTCCTTGATAATGGTTTCCGAGGAAATCCCGCTGTCAAGCAGGGGCTTCACCAGAGAAGCGGCCTCTTCCTTTTCACCGCTCTTGACAGCGGCCTTGATCTGCTCCAGCGGCGGCAGATCCTTTACCGGCGCCTTTGCCTTGGGCTCTTCCGAAACGGCGGCTGCCTTGATGAAATCCTGGGCGCCGGGGTCGAAGCCCAGAAGGAGCCGGGCATTGACGAAGGCATCCTGGATGCCCTGGTCCAGGGGGTTGATAATGGGGGCGTTCATGCCGCAGGCAAAGGCCATGGTGAGGAAGGCCGCATTAATCCGCGGGCGGGCGGGAAGACCGAAGGAAACGTTGCTGGTGCCCATGACGCAGGGGAGGCCGAATTCCTTCTTATACAGGGAAATGGTCCGCAGTGTTTCCCTGGCGCCGGTGTCGGAAGAACCGATGGTAAGGACCAGAGGATCCAGCAGGAGGTCTTCCTTACGAAGGCCCGCTGCCAGCGCCTTATCGATGATGCGGCGGGCGATGCGGATTCGTTCCTCCGCCGTTTTCGGCAGATTTCCCTTTTCCAGAGGGAGGCAGAGAAGGGCGGCGCCGTACTTCTTTGCCAGCTGCAGCACCTTATCCATGATTTCCTCATCCGCCGCATTCACGGAATTGATGAGCGGGCGGCCGGGGTACATCTTCAGCGCCCTTTCAATGACCTGGGGATCCGTGCTGTCGATGGAAAGGGGTACCGGGCAGAGCATGGACAGCTGGGAAATGGCAGTTTCCATGGCATCCCGCTGGTCAATGCCCGGGACGCCCATATTCACATCCAGCACATCCGCACCGGCGGCTACCTCCGCCAGTCCTTCCTTCTTTACGGAAACGAAACTGCCGCGCTGGATATCTTCCCTCATTTTCCGGCGGCCCGTAGGATTGATGCGTTCCCCGATTTTGACAGGTGCATACGCATCACCGATGTATACGGTTCTTGTGCGGGAGGTGAGGGCAGTGAAAGGCTTCACCTCCCGGGGCTTTGCCACCGGTACATCCTGCAGGGCTTCCTTCAGGGCGCGGATATGATCCGGCGTGGTGCCGCAGCAGCCGCCCAGGTAGGAAACGCCGATTTCAGCAAACTTCGGCCCGTAGGAGGCAAACTCCTCCGGCTCCAGCGGATAGCGGGTCTCCCCGTTTTCCAGCACCGGCATGCCGGCATTGGGCTGGATGATGATAGGCTTATTGGTGATAGAAACCATCTGGCGGGCCGCATCCAGCAGCTTGTCAGGGCCCACGGAGCAGTTGGCGCCGATCACATCGGCTCCCATGGCGTCCAGAAGAATGGTGGCGGTGACGGGATCCGTGCCGGGAATGGTGCGCCCGTCCTCCGAGTAGGACATCTGGCAGATTACCGGCAGCTGGCAGGCTGCCTTGGTCGCAATCAGCGCTGCCTTCATTTCCTGGATGTCGATAATGGTTTCAATAATCAGGCAGTCCGCTCCCGCATCGGCTAGCGCCTTGGCCAGGCGGAAATAATTTTCACAGGTTTCATCAAAGGACAAATCCCCGATGGGCTTGATAAACTTGCCCGTAGGCCCCATGTCCCCGGCCACCTTCACCCTGTCCCCGCAGGCAGCCCGTACATTCCGCACTGCAACAGAAGCGATGGCCTCCACCTGATCCGACAGGTCATAATCGGCAAGCTTCATGGGAGAAGCGCCGAAAGTATTGGTAGTAATAAACTCACTTCCCGCATCCCAATAGGCCTTGTGAATCTGCTGAACCACATCGGGATGAGAAATATTGTAATAATCAGGGCAGTTTCCTGCCTCCAGACCGAATCTCTGCAGCATGGTCCCCATGCCGCCGTCAAATAAAATCATAAGGTTCTCCTTTGATGTGAAATATTGTTATTTAGTGAGCTGGTGAGCTAGTGAGCTAGTGGCTGGTAGCTGGTGGGCCATATGACTCTAAGGGTACGAATAGAGAGGCCCTATTCTGCCCCCCTGAGCGACAGCGAATGCAACCCTTCTACACAACCTTTTGCCCGAAGGGCAAAGCCCCTGCGGCCTGTCGGGCCGTCAACAATCCCTCTAATGTCGAAACGGACAAGTCACCAAAGAGCATGTCCTGCACTTGGCCGGCGCCGGCGGCTGGGTACACTGGGAAATGCCGATAATGGCGGACACCGACTTTCTGGGGAAAAGCATGGAGTGATCCGTCACATGGACTCCGATTTCCTCTGCCCGGATCAGGCGGCAGAAATCCTTCTGCTGGGTCACCGGCCAGTCACCATAGCCCGGTGAAAAGCGCCACACCGTCTTCTGTCCGTCCTTCTCCGCTTCCTTCTGGATGAGCCTATCCACCTGGTCTGCCAGATGCTCCACCGCCGTAGTGGCGGCGGCATCCAGCAGAAGGCCCCGCACATAATCGCCGGCTTTGAAGCAGGCGTCAGAAGTCCTTTCGATTTCATCGCCCACCGTCACCGCCAGCACCGCCACGGACCAGGAATTGGAGAGATGACGGCGAATGCTTTCTCCCTCCAGCATGAGCGGCGGATTTCCTTCTATCCGTCCCTCGGAAGGAGAGTAGGGGAGTACCTGCCAGATACCCCGGGTCTCCGCCAGCGCCAGCGCCTCCTGTATGGCACTGTCCACTGCCTCCTTCGGGAAATCCTTCCCCTTCGGATTCATGCCTGCATAGCGGAGCATTTCCTTCCGGTTGATTTCAAATAAAGTTCCATTGTAAAACGCCATGAAACCTCCTTAAAACAAAAAAGTCCTTCATCCCTGAAAGGGACGAAAGACTCGTGTTACCACCCAATTTCATCCATGCATCGCTGCATGAACCTCTATAGGTACGCCGGCCCGAAGGCCTTGATACTTGAGCGCTGTATCGGGCGCACCCGGGATGCCTCATCATTCGGCCCTCCCTGCTCAGAGTCCATCTTCAGCAGCCCTTCGGCGCTTCCTTCTCACCACCGGAAGCTCTCTTTGGCCCTATCCTCTGCCTACTCTTCTCTTCATCGCATGTCTGTAATTAAGACTAACTATAGCATAGGAAGAAGGCAGTGTCAAATGGATGCTGACGCAAAGTAATCAGGGGAAATCAGGAAATATGAGAGAAAAGCATGACTGCTTTAACTATATGATCAGAGAGGCGAAATACCGGAACCTGCTGCCATGAAACCCTGTCAGCGCGCATCCATGGAACACAGGGCGCAGCAGTTCCGATATGATAAGCCTCTTAACAGCCGGCTGTAAATAGAAAAAGAAAAACTTCCTGAAATTTCCCTGCGGCCACACGTGAGCAGAGGATTTCGGGGAGTTTTTTGTGCTGCTTATGGGAAAGCGGTAACCTGCAGGCTGTTGTGCCCCGCAGGGGGAAAAGTTTTAAGGTATCGCTGTCCTCGCTCCCTGCAAGCAGCGAACAGCAAGTTTTGGAGGAAAAGGGGACTGTGCTATTACGCCACTTGCCCACCCTTTTTAAGGGGTGGGTGGCGAGCGCCTATATACTCTCTTGCGCCCCCCTGCTTGTCAGGTGGCAAGGGAACTGGATTCATAGGGAGTCGACAGACGACTGAGAATCCAGTGACACGCTTCCCACCGGGGCGGGAGAGGGCCACGAAGTGGCGAGGGGGGATTGTCAAAGGCACACTGCTGGAGGCAGCAAGTCGAAATGAAACTCCATACGGTGACAGCTGCCGAAGGCGGCCTATAAAAACCATTGCCGCGCAGCGGCAATCCACAACCTTCAGCCGCGAAGCGGCTGTCAA
>DCJJ01000158.1:15681-17148 GCA_002320515.1 Dialister sp. UBA1703
AATTCTTATAAAAGCAGACTCTGCGAATTAATCAGTGCTTCCCTAGACCTAGGCCGCACCGCGGCCTGTCGTCATTTCGAGCGGAACGAAGTGGAGCCCTGAAATCTCCCTGAACCATGCTGCTCATCGCTCATGCCTGAAAAGTCACCGGCCGCAATGCCAGTCTGACGTCTGACAGTCTGATGTCTGATAGTCTCCCGCATAATATGTCTTTACCCACCTCAGACCTCAAATCTCAAACCTCAAACCTCAAACCTCAAACCTCAAACCTCAAACCTCAAATCTCTCCTTCCCAGAGTTTATCATTCCTTTACTACAGTCCTTTTGAAAATGTGTTAATATAATAAAAAAGCAATAGACATACATATTCCTATAGAAAAAGGTGAAAATATGAAAATTCTTGTAACCGGCGGTGCCGGATTTATCGGATCCCATTTAGTCCGTCAGCTTATGGAAGCAGGGGACGAAGTCATTTCCCTGGACAACCTGTCCACCGGCCTTCGCGAAAACCTTCCAGAAAATGCCCGGCTGGAAGTGATGGACACCCATGACGACAAAGTAGAAGACCTCTTCCGCGAAGAACACTTTGACGCCGTAGTCCATCTGGCTGCCCAGACCCTGGTGAGCGACTCCATGTTGGACCCGGAAAATGACATGTACCAGAACATTGCCGGAACCGTCCATATCCTGGAATGCTGCAGGAAATACGGCGTAAAACGGGTCATCTTCTCCTCCTCCGCCGCCACCTACGGCGACGTGGACGAAAAAGCACTGCCCCTTCC
This sequence comes from Dialister sp. UBA1703, assembly GCA_002320515.1. Classification (GTDB taxonomy): domain Bacteria; phylum Bacillota; class Negativicutes; order Veillonellales; family Dialisteraceae; genus Dialister. The sequence goes on from DCJJ01000158.1 coordinate 16,464, forward strand.
CGAAACCCTGCCCCAGGAGCCCCTCTCCTTCTATGGTCTTACAAAAATGACCGTGGAAAAATACCTGGCCCTCTACCATCTTGCCTACGGTCTCCACTACGTAGTCCTCCGCTTTGCCAACGTATACGGCGAACGCCAGGGAGATGGGGGAGAAGGCGGTGTTATCAGCATCTTCGCCAAACGTTTAGCCAAAGGCGAAGGCATTACCATCTTCGGAAACGGGAAACAGACCAGAGACTTCGTCTACGCCGGCGACATCGCCAAAGGCATCCGCCTGGCACTCACCACCGAAAACGCCGACACCTGCTACAACCTCAGCACCCAGACCGAAACCAGCCTGAACGACCTGGTCACCATCCTCTCCAAAGTGACAGGAAAACAAATCACCCCGTCCTACGGCCCCACCAGAGAAGGCGACATCTACCGCTCCTCCCTGGCCAACGAAAAAGCAGTCAAAAACCTCCACTGGATACCGGAAATGCCACTGGAAGAAGGACTGAAACGAACCTACGAATATTTTCAGAAACAATGAAATCAAATCAAAAGCGCCCTTCGGAAAAATAGAAGAGCGCTTTTTAATATGGGAAAAATGCCCTTACAAACCTTCCCGCCGGCATAGTCTTTAAGGGCGATAACAGACTGATGGGAGATGGTAATTCCTGCTAGGGAAGCGCTGATTAAATCA
>DCJJ01000021.1 GCA_002320515.1 Dialister sp. UBA1703
GTTCCTTTGCCACCCCGCAAGCGGGGCACAATAAAATACGGGGAAACCCTACTTCCCCTTCGTATCTCCGTTATACATGAAGAGAGGATTGATGAAGTATTTTCCCTCTGTTCTTGTTGCAGAGAGAAGCTCCGCTTTCCGGCAGGAGAGTATGGCTTTTTGGAAGGTTGTTTCTTTAAGGCCGGTTGCATCAGGCTTTATATCGATGAGGGTGGTGTCCTGCTTTTCCAGTATTTTATGCATGGCAAGGAACATGATTTTGAGGCCTGCGGGGGTGAGGGTCATGAGGCGGTCTACGGCGGGGCCTTTGTAGATTTTTATGAAGGATTCCCGATCCTCTATATCCACCGGCTTGCCGTCCCTTTTCAGAAGGCTCTTTTTCAGTTTCCAGAGAGCTTTCCGGTCGCTCTCCCGCTCCAGATCCTTTTCCATGAGTTCTGCAGGGCGGGAATGGAAGAAGGCTTTCCTGTTTCCTGTGAAAAGCAGGGCGGGATTGGGATAGTATTTCTGTACTGTCTTTCTTTCATTTTGGGCTGTATTCAGCCCTGAGCGGGTTCGGGCAGGGAAGAGGAAGCCCTTACTGATAAGTCCCCTGCGGCCGCGTTCCAGTGACTGGGCTGATTTTTCCTTTCACTTTACTGTCGGAAGGTTCCTGTCGTAATGGGACAGGGAAAATCCACGGTTGTTGAAGTTATCCGGCAGGAGCATTTTCCGGAAGAGGAGACGGAACGCATAGCGCTCCGAAGCTGTGAGTTTCTCCAGAAGGGGCAGGGCGTTTCCGTAGACCTTGAGGAAGGGATGCCCCCGGTGGCATTCCTCCAGACTTTTTCCATCGGGAATGAAGGGGTTTTCTCCCTCTTCGGCATAGGGGATGCCGGAGAGCCCTTTAGGCAGGATGATGACAGTTGACTTTTCATCAGGTCGGGCTTTCAGATCATCGTCATCGGACAGGTCCATGATGGAGCCCGGAATGACGCCCAGAGCTTCGGCAATCTGCGCCAGCGTGTTCATGCTGTATTCATGGGCACTTTTGTAGATTTCCGTATCTTTTTTCATTTTTGAAATCAGGGCATGGGAAATACCCGCCTTGCGGCAGAGCTCATCCACCGTGATTTTTCTCTTTTTCATCAGGTTGAACATCTTTTCAAAGGTGAGTTTCATGGGCGCTTCCTTTTCACAGAGCAATGATTTTGCTATATTATAGAATAAAAGAGGCTGAGGCGGTAGAGCGCCGGCCGGGGAGGCACGGATGGAATTATTTTATGACCGTCTCTTCCAGCTGATGAGAAGAAAAGGGCTGGACGAGGAAACGTTGGAAAAAAGGGCCCGGCTGTCGAAGGGAATTCTGGATAAGCTGAAATATCCCTCGAAGAGAAGAAATTTCCGCTCCGGACAGCTCCTTAAGATATGCAGAGCCACGGGCATGGGACCGGCAGCCTTTGTGGATCTGCACGATGAGGAGTCTATGGAACTGAGAAAGCTCTACGGATCTTCACGCTTCCGGCAGGTTTCCACGGAAGATTTTCTGAATATGATCAGGAACCGGCAGGGGAAGGCGGATTTTCTGGTGAACGCGCCGCCCGGCAGGGGCAAAACGGAAACGGTGACGAAGATTTTCCAGCTCCTTATAGAAGAAAGGAGAATCAGCCCTTCCCGGATCCTCATCATCTGCTTTTCCCATGCGGCAGTGAATGCGGTGTGGAACCGCATTAAAGAAAGACTGGGTCTCTCAATGACCGACCTGCATATCTGCACACTGGACTCCTTCTGCGGACAGTGGAACGGAAAATACCAGCGGTTCAAAGATAAGATGGAAAAGAAACTCATGGAGGCCGAAAGAAAGAAAAAGGATAAAGCCGAAGATGATGAAGAGGAAATGACGGCAGAAGATTCCATGGTAAGCAGTGATGTGCTGGACAGCATTGCGGATGATGAAACAGACCGGCTGCTTGCGTTCCATGCGCCTACCTATGAGTATAATATCCGTCATTTCATTGAGCATCTGGACTCCGTCTTTCAGGAAGAAGAAAATGAAACGAAGAGTTATGCCCTGAGGATGGCGGAAGATATATGGAAAGCGGCGCTTCTTTACTTCCGGTATGTCATTGTGGACGAGGTGCAGGATATCAAGGGATGGAGGGCCCGTATGCTCCTTTCCATGCAGGAGACGATGAAGGACAGCTCCTTTATCTATCTGGGAGACCAGTGCCAGGCCATTTACGACTTCAACGCCGATGAGCCAGATGAGGAAGAGGAGAAAAAGCTGCCGGAAAGCGCGACTGTCTTTTTTAAAAAGCTGATGGCCCTGCCTTCCATGTCCTGCTATGAGCTGGACGAACCAAACCACCGGGCTGAGAAAAGCCTTGCCTGGATGGAGCCCTATCTTGCGGACTTGAGAAATCCGCTCCGGTATCATGAGTCCCACTGGGCCATGCAGAACCTGAGTGACATTCAATCCCGGGCGAAAAAAAATGCTGAAGGAACCATTTTACAAGATGGCCTATCGCATGGTGTATGACGATTCAAACAGGGTGATATTGACGCGATATAATTCGGACTCCTTTCTTCTTCTCTGGTGGTTCCATAAGCACCTTTCCTACCGCTCCCTCATGCCTTTTTTAAGACTCCGCACCCAGGGCGGAATGGGAGAGGATACGCCAAGGCTGGCAGGCTGGATAGGGCTCTTCTTTTATAAATATAAAGAAAAGACCATTGACATGGACGCTTTCAAAAACCATTTCCAGTCTGTTTTCACTGATGAAAGAAAGGGGCGCCTGCGCCTGAATGCGGGCTGGCAGTCCTGCTGGGAAGCACTGGAACAGTGCCAGGAAAAGAAAAAGGAGAGCTACGACGTCAATGAATTTTTTCTTGCAGTCTGCGAAAAAGGCTGGAGCAGTCCGGGTCTTCGGGACAGCCTGATTCCCGGCTCCTTCTGCCACCGTCCGGTGATCTGCAGCATCCATCAGGCCAAGGGACTGGATTTTGACGAAGTCTATGTGAACAGTGAGGTATTTTCCCCCCGAAAGCATGCCGGAAAGGGGAGCATGTTGGAAGATCCTGTAAAGAGCCGTCTCTCTGAAGAATGCCGCATATCCTATGTGGCTCTTACCCGCGCAAGGAAAGCCATCTATTTCTACTCCACCCGGTCCGTGGCAGAGGAAAGAAAGAAAAAGAAGAAAGCAGAAGCAAAAGTCATCGAAATCAACGCGGAAACGCTGAAGAAAATGCGCCTTAAGAAGAAAAAAGAAAAAAATCATGGAGAGAAAGTAGAGCGGATTATTCATAATGAGGAACTGGATACGGCTTCCTATTTTCTGGGAGAAGAAAAGAAAAAGTTCGGCTGTAAACGACGCTACAGCGGCGCAAGAAACTTTTACTACTACCGATACAAGCCCTATGATGACCGGACCGCTATGGCAGGATTTCCTTTCGGCTTTGAGGGAGACAGGAACAGGAATGCCGATGACAGTAAGGAGCTCCAGGCCTATATTTACGAAAAGCTCCCTTTAGGGGAAGAAATGGAACTGGATTTTCAGCGGAATTCCAGGCGCACGGACATGACAGGCACCTTTTGGAGCAGGTGTGCGGAGAAAGGAACGGAGAAGAACCTGCAGACGGGGACTGTTTCTGATAGTATGATAGAGGAAATCAGAAAGCAGTGGAAAGAGGAAAAAGTATACAACGGCATACCGGCTGCCATGGTTCTTTTTAACCGCCTGCTGGTGACGGATATTGTGACCTGCTTCCGCATAGAAATGGACGGTTCCCATAAAAGGGTACACCTGTGGAACAGCCTTGACATCTGCGGCCTGGCCAGAAAGTACTATCCGTAACAGGAGATTTCCGGCGGAAAGGGGCTTTTAAGAAATCAAAGATATTTTTATCTCAACTTCCTGAGATGAAATAGAGGTGAAACCTATGAAAAAACTTTTATATCCTGCATACTTCTATCCCTGTGAAGAAAAGCGGGGAGCCTATACGGTAATCGTTCCGGATCGCCCGGATGCATCAGCGAAGGAGACAGCCTGGAAGACGCCATGGCCATGGCCGCCGACGCTGCAGCGGGCTGGATAATGGATGAAATGGAAGAAGGGAAACCGGTTCCCGCACCGGGCGATAGTAAGGATATCCACATTGAAAGCACAGACGGCTTCGTGAGACTGGTGGAAGTGGATATAGATGATTGAACGAAAAAAGAGCCGTGAAAAATGCAAATCATTTTTTCACAGCTCTTTTTTGTCCTATAAAATAATCTTCAAAAAATCTTTCTCCTCTTTTCAAAAATGGGAAACTCCCGTTATTTATATAGTAGAGGGTGAAATGAACGGAACATCCCAGGGCCCGGGATGAAAAATCCGAAGTGCCCTGGAAGGAGGAATGTGAATGAAGACACTGCAGCTTGTGTTTGCGGCAGGATCCAATGCCACTTCCACTCTCACCATTGCCAATCCGAAGGACGAGCTGACTCTGGATGAAGTGAAAGCGGCTGTGGCAAAGATCCAACCCATCATGGTGACCCGCTCCGGCGCGGAATTTACCGGCTTCAAGAAAGCAGTCATCGTGAGTACCACGGAAGAAGAGCTGGCTTTTCTCCCCACAAACTTGCCCACCCCCCGCATGCGGGGGTGGGGGGACCACGAAGTGGTGGAAGGGGGGAGGCGAGCGAAGCAAGCCTATGCAGCCAAAGGCGGCATTACAAACTTATGCCCGCAAGGGCAATCTACAACCCTCTGAACCCTGTGAACATTCTGAACCCTATCCCCACCAATGACTCTACCCAAAATTACAACCTATGAATTAGAAAACAAGAAAGGAGGTAACCTATGGCTGTTAAAAAGGCAATGACCGACCTGAAGCTGCAGATTCGTGTGGAAGATGGCCTTACATCTGCAGGAGCAGCAAAAATCAAAAGCCTGAGCTATTCCAATATCAAACTGGATGCCACTGACCAGGAGCTGATGGATGCAGGTAAGGCGATTGTTGGAATCACCAATTATCTGCTTTCCGGAATCCGCTGCGTACAGACTCATGATATGGTAGATGAAGCATAAGGAGGTGAAGAAAAAGGGGCTGCGAATTAATTCATAAATATACCACAATGATCCATTTCGCGCGGTGAACTTTGAAATTGACCAGAAAGGAACCATGTGGCGTTCGAACCATAAGGCATTCCATCTTA
>DCJJ01000080.1 GCA_002320515.1 Dialister sp. UBA1703
TGGGCGTCCTTAAAATAATAAAGGACGCCTCTTATAATAAAACCATAAAACCGCCCTGGCGGGCGATGGAAAAGCCCCCCCTTTGGTGGCTGCGCCACTACCTTTACCCAAAGGGAAGCATGTCACTGGATTCGTAGGGGAGCGGTAGCGACCTGAGAATCGTGTGAGACGCTTTCCTGTGGGGGAGTCCGGCGCAGCCGGATAGGGGGTGGCTGTGGAGGTCCTGCATAGGACCTCCAAGTCAGCCGAAGTTGGCCTCTAGCCTGCCCAATAAGAGGCCTTCCTTTTAGTCGGCTGACCGTGTAAGGCGGCAAATTCACCGTAATGCATAGCGAGGATTAAGTAGCAGGAGGGCATTCCCGTAACGTAAGGCTCCTTTCTCAGAAAGGAGCTGGGCGGAGCCCTGAGGATAGGTCTGGCTCTCCGTCATGCAGCACAGGTGACACAAAAGGCATTCCCGTAACGCTGACTTCATAATCATAGCCGCGCAGCGGCTATCCACCACCCTCTGAACCCTCTGAACCCTCTGAACCCGGGCCGCTCAGCGGCCTACCCCTAAATCAAATATGTCTTTACAAAAAATAATGCCGGCGCTATAATAAGAACAACGCAGGGAAAGAGAATACCTTTTCCCTTATGCCTTTAGAGAAGAGACGGCTGGTGAAAGTCTTGGCAGAAGGAAAAGTTTCCACTCAGGAGCGGCCGGTGAGGAACCGGACGGCTGGTGACCGATACGAACTATGAGCTGGCTTTTGCAAATTGGGTGGCACCGCGATGACTTCGTCCCATGGAGGGGTGAAGTTTTTTTATTTCCTCGTTTATATGCCCGGATGGGCAAATTTGATACAGGGAGAGATAGTTATGTTGGACATGAAATTTATTCGTGAACATGCGGATGAAGTGAAGCAGAACCTTGTGAACCGTCACAATCCGTTTGATCTGGACAAGGTGCTGGCACTGGATGAGAAGAGAAGGGAACTCCTGCAGGAAACGGAAGCGCTGAAGAGCGAGAAGAATGCAGAATCCAAGAAAATCGCCCAGGCAAAAAAGAATGGGGAAGATGCAGCCGATGCCATCGCTTCCATGGGAGAAGTGGGCAGGAAAATCGCCGCTATTGATAAGGAACTGGGGGATGTGGAAGGCACGCTGAATGAACTCCTCCTTCATATTCCGAACATGGCTGACAAGTCTGTGCCCATCGGCAAAGATGACAGCGAAAACCCGGAAGTCCGCCGCTGGGGTGAAATCCCGAAATTTGATTTCCCCATCAAAGCCCATTACGAACTGGGCGATGACCTGGGCATTCTGGATGCAGAAAGAGCAGGCAAAGTGTCCGGCGCCCGTTTCTATTTCTACCTTTCCGCCGCAGCCCGTCTGGAAAGAGCGGTCTACAATTTCATGCTTGACCTTCACACAAAGGAAAATGACTATACAGAAGTGATTCCGCCTTACATTATCAACGGCAAATCCATGCAGGGCACCGGACAGCTGCCGAAATTCGCTGACGATATGTACAAGGTGGAAGGGGAAAACATGTACATGACCCCTACGGCAGAAGTGCCGCTGACCAACTATTTTGCAGGAGAAATCCTGGACGGCGATATGCTGCCGGTTCATCTTACCGCTCTCACCCCTTGCTTCCGTAAAGAAGCGGGCTCTGCAGGCAAGGATACCCGCGGCCTCATCCGCCAGCACCAGTTCCACAAAGTAGAAATGGTGAAGTACTGCAAACCGGAAGACAGCTGGGACGAACTGGAATCCCTCACCGCCGAAGCGGAAAAGGTACTGCAGCGTCTGAAGATTCCCTATCATGTAGTATGCCTCTGCACCGGTGATATCGGATTCTCCTCTGCCAAGACCTATGACATCGAAGTCTGGATGCCGGCACAGAACAAGTACCGTGAAATTTCCTCCTGCTCCAACTGCCTTGATTTCCAGGCCCGCCGCGCCAATATCCGCTTCCGCCGCACCCCCGGCGCTAAACCGGAATTCGTTCACACCCTGAACGGCTCCGGCCTTGCCGTAGGCAGAACCGTGGCAGCCATCATGGAAAACTACCAGCAGGCAGACGGCACCATCAAGGTTCCGGAAGCACTGGTTCCCTACATGGGTGGCATCACCGTCATCGGAAAGAGAAACGGCTTCCCCAGCTCCAAGCCCGCTCATAAAGAAGATAAATAATGAAATAAGAAAGTAAAACCCCCGCCTCATGGCGGGGATTTTTTTCTTGGGAAAATGGTGAGAATAGGTGAGGAATGGACATAACGCAGGCTTCTTCCACTGGAAAGAGCAGGGGACAGGGCTGAGGAACACTTTCTCCAGCAAAGGCGCCGCCTACCGGTATGGCATAGTGGGCTGGTGAGCTGGTGGGCTGGTGGGCTGGTGTACTAGTGAGCTAGGGGAGCACTAATTCAGTCGCAGAATCAGATTTCATAAGTATTTTGGTCCAATACTGCGTCATAAGGCTCCTTAGATAGCTTTGGCTATTCGCGTCGGCTTATTCCTTGTAGTGAAC
>DCJJ01000087.1 GCA_002320515.1 Dialister sp. UBA1703
ACATATGACCAGAATACTGAGCGATAGCGAAGGATCTTGGTAAGAGCCGTAAGTGACAGGAATGTCGGTAACTACCACTCGGCGGGGAGGGGAATACCAGGCCCTTTCAGGGCCTCGGATTTTCTACGAAAATCCGCTATCCTCTGTCGCCTGCGACACCCCCTTCCAGAGGAAGGGGGGGCTAACGCACTACGTCATGCAGCACTGGTGATACTAATGGTAAGCCCGTAACGTAAGGCTCCTTCCACCGGAATGGAGCTGGGGCAGCGGTGAGGATAGGCCTTCCCCCAGCAAAGGCGCCGCCGACAGGCGGCTTTACAAGTGGCTCTTATTGACGGTGTCAAAGGGCCTCCCCATTTCCTGCGCTTTCCTCGATTTCTTCTATAATTTTCCTGATTCTTTCCGCATTCTCTTTATTTCCGGCAGCAAGATTCAGCCCAAGGCATACATTGAGATTGGCCAGTACATAGTCCTTTTCGCTCATGATGGCACGGAACTTTGTCTCGTACATGATCTTCGTATGGCAGATAGCCGGGCGGCGGTCATAGATGCGGCATTTCTTCCTTTCCCTATCATAAAAGCGGCACTCTCCCCTTTCATCCAGAAAGGGTTTCAGTTCTTCCACCCAGCAGGCTTTTTCGCAGCAGAGGCCGCAGGCAATGCAGGGAAAGTCCATTATTCCTCTACCTTCGACAGGAAAGCCTCCACCCTTTCATAGGCCGTAAGGGACTCTTCCGTCACCGCCCCCGCCTTGTTGAGGATGGGCGTATCAAGCACTGCCTTCACGGCGCCGGCGGTGGCAAGAGCCATGGCAATGATTTTCTTTTCCTCTTCGCCATAATCCCTATAGTCCCTGCCCTTTTCCTTCACCACCGCTTCCATCTTCCCAATGAGAGACTTGAAAATAGGGTCGATTTCAGAAATCAGATGGCTGAACATATCCGCCCTTTTCCCGATGGCCCGGCAGGCATCTCCGGCCAGCTTCATTTCCACCTCCGCTTTTTCCGCTTTGGCCCGTTTGCTTTTGGCAATGCCCAGATTCTTATCGGCTTTGGCATCCATCATGAAACCCATCACCGCAATGGCCGGCCCCGCTACCAGGCCGCCCAGCACGGCGGTGCCGCCGGCAATGCCAAGGCCTCCTGCCGCCAGGGTGCCGCCTCCCAGGAGGGCCAGGGTAGCATTGGTGGCCGCCGCCCCCGAAAGACCTGCAATGGCTGCTCCCGTACCGGCAGTGCCCAGAAGGCCGGCGGCGCTGTAGGCGCCGAAAGCCATGAGGCCTCCGGCAGCCAGTCCTTCCACCGTGCCCGAAACCATTTTCGAAGCAAGACTGCCCAGTTCCCCCATTTCCTTTAAGGCATCTTCGTTCACCGTAAATTCCGCCAGTTCGTCCATGCCGGCAGAGCCGGTGAGCTCCACGTGATGAATCTTTCCGAAGGTGTCCACGAAACGGGTGACACTGCCATGAAGGATATCCACCTTCGCCTGCCCCAGATTTTTCAGGGCCCTGCCTGCCTCGTCCCGGGTAGCAAGGAGCGCTTTCTTTGCGTTCTCAAACTTTTCGTCAGCTCTGCGGTTGATTCGTTTCGCCCGGGCATTTTTATCGCTGGCATCCTTCGCCTTCTTTGCTCCCACAAGACCGGCCGCCACGGCGATACCGCCAAGAATGAATGGAATAGGCATAATAAACCTCCTTATAACTTAATAATGTCATCACTCTTCATTAAATCATCGAACTCATCCATATTTCTGAAGGAAACCTTCCCGCCCAGCCGGCGGGTGATTTGATTCGCCCCATGGATATAGCCGTCGACATCCCCCAGTTTCAGGCCGGACACCATATTTCCCAGAGCTTCATCAAAGGCCTTCCGGTTTCTTTGAAATATTTCTCCGTGATTTCATCCAGCTCCCGCCGGTACTCCTGTATCTTCCGTATGGACTCGGCGCATTCCTTTTCGATTCGAATCCGCTCCTGCCGGGCCAGCTTTGCCGAAGACAGGGCGCCGCTCAATGCGGTAAACACCTTTCCCGACAGCATATACCCCACCATGCCGCCGATGAGTGAACCGATGACCGGAAGCGGTATCAACACAGCTCCCGCATACATGCCGGCCGCCGCGGTGGACGTGGCAATCCCCGTTTCCCCCAGCTGGGCAATACACTCCGAAGCGGTGATATTTCCATAGATATAATTTTTAATAATCCCTGCCGTGGCAAGAACCGCCGCCACCACCTTTCCCGGCACACCTACCTGTCCCAGTATGCGGGCCAGGGAATTGGAAGATGCCGAAAGGCTATGGGGAATGACACTCACTGCGCCGCCGGCAACATAGGAAAGGGCTGCCGCCGTGCCCGTCGCCTTCACCAGGTCTTTGCTGGCTTCACCGGGCTCCTTCTTCCCTTCAATCACTGCCACCATATTATCCACCGCCGCCATGGCACCCGAAAACACCGTTGCTCCGGCAGCGGCCTTTACACCGGCGTCATGAAACTCGGCGGCCAGATTGCCTGCCCCCTTCAAAGCAAGGGACCGGTCCACATGGCTGCGCGCCTGCCGGCCGTCCTCCATGGCCCGCTCTCTTGCCTCTTTGGAAAGGTGGATATCCTTATCCGCAAGATACTTGTCGTCGCCGTAGAAATCGGAATTCCTCCGATCCCGTTTCGCATTATTCAGCTTCCGGGAAATAGTCTTCAGATTCTCCGGGCTGTTCACCGCGTCCTTGATGTCGCTATTGGTGACCCAGGCATCGTCCTTATGGGCCTCAAAAATCCGGTGCACCGGTTCCACATGGTCCGCCTCCGCCAGATGCTCCGTCCACTTCTTCCCATAGGCCAGCTTCGCCTCCTGCTTCCGAAGAAACAGCTTCTTTCCCGTATAGGGATCCTTCACCGCCTTCCCCGAAGCAAAGAGATTCTCCTTCGCCAGCCGCTTCGCCATGCCGTCGTCAAAGAGCTTCCGGTTCCCCCTATACTCCAAAGGCTTCCGATATACCTCAGCCAGCCGCCGCACCGATTCATCCACCGAAACCCCCGCTGCCAGAGCCCCCAATGCATTCTCCGCCTGCCGCCGGCGCCTTTCCTCCTCGTCCATACCTGACCCCCATGAAATCAAAGACTGTGGGCATCTTGTTTTCTTTATTATAACCCATTCTATTGCTAAGAGAAAAGGAAGAAGCCTGCCCTGCGGAAATGCCCTTTTTGACTCCAGTACTGCATGGCGAAGTGCCAGACCCGCCTTCCTTTGGAAGTCGACAGTCCAACAGAGGACTGTCGACTATAGTTTACGGGTCAATCCACGATGCTGCAAAAGGGAAGTCACTTTCATATTATCAAGGCAGCTCATGCCCGCTATGAGTTTAAAAAATCTCCTTTAGGTCCTAATGTATTCTGTGGGGAGATGTCTCCACTTTCCTGCGGTGGAAATGAAGATATGGCAAACTGCCGATTCTAACAACAGCAAGACACTAAGCAATTTAATCATCAGATGACACTCTATGGCTTTTTCATTTCAACCTGTCTCCTGACCATTTCCTCATTGTGACGATTTTAATTTCCAAGTATAATAGGAGTAGAGAAAGGCGGTGCTCCAATGAACGAACAGACCTTATCGGATTTGCAGAAACGGCGGCATACGCGTGCTCTGCAGATTATCAAAAGATGGCGTCTTATGGATGATGATTTCATGAAGCGGTGTCTCAAGAACAACATTCCTGCGGTAGAATGCATTCTGCGAATTATTATGGAACAGCCTGATCTTCATGTATTATCGGTAACCATAGAGGACACTATCCCCAGTCTTTTGGGACATGGAATCCGTATGGACGTGCATGCTGTTGACTCTGCCGGAACTGAATACGACATCGAGGTGCAGCGTTCAGATAAAGGGGCCGGTGCCAGAAGGGCTCGTTTCAACAGCAGTCTTCTGGATCTGAACAGCTTGAAAAAAGGAAATACCTATGACCAGCTGCCTGAAAGCTATGTCATTTTTATTACAGAAAATGATATTTTCAAAGCGGGACTGGCCCGTTACCATATCAATCGAATCATCGAAGAATTAAGCCGTCCCTTTAATGATGGAGAACATATCATTTATGTAAATGGAGACTATCGTGGATCCGATGATATAGGTAAGCTGATGAATGATTTTCGTTCATCCAAAGTGGATGATATGATTCTGGAGCCGTTAAAGGAAACAGTCAATCGTTATAAAAACAACCCCAGGGAGGTGGCTGCCATGTGTGCCGATTTGGAAAAATGGAGTATGGATGAACGTTCTGAAGGACGCACTGAAGGCGCTGAACTGCTTGCCCGGCTTTTGAAGCTGCTGCAGGCAGAGGGCCGCGTCGATGATGTCAAGTTGGCTTTGGAAGATAAGGAAGCCCGAGAAAAGCTGTATAAGGAATATCATCTGGATTAAAGAGGAACCGGACAAGGCTTGAGCCCTGTCCGGTTCACCTTCTTCGTTATTTTTATTCCGCAAAGGTTTGAGATTCATTCAAAGCAGTTTTTCTTCTCCTTCTTGAGACAGTTTTACCGGTTTAATCATAAGAGGCGCCTTTTATAGTGAGCAGGAGCAGGCCCCTTCTTTCCTGTTCACCGGTATTTATATAAATGGAGACTATGGCGGATCCTATGATATAGGAAAACTGATGAATGATTTTCGTTCATCCAAAGTGGATGATATGATTCTGGAACCGTTAAAGGAAACAGTCAATCGT
>DCJJ01000062.1:0-7870 GCA_002320515.1 Dialister sp. UBA1703
ACCGAGTAAAATTTTACACTAAGGTGGCTGGTGACAAGTCACTGTCTCACTAGATTACTAGATTACTAGCTCACTAGATCACCAGTACACCAGTACACTATCCCACTATATGTGGTAAGATAGATGAAGAAAAACGAGGTGGTTATAATGGCTTACAGGGAAGCGGAGCTGCTTGCCATGGTGGAGAGGGATGCGGAGCATCCGGATCTCCTTTTTACGAAGGATTATATAGAAAAGGATGGCGTCACTGCCGATACGGGGAAGGCCTATGAGGAAGTGGTGCTGTCCTGGCTTTTGTCTCATACGGAAAAAATCCGGAAGACTGACCATAACTGGTCCATGTATCGGACGGTGGTGAAGAAGTCGTCGGAGGGCGGCAGCCGGCAGACCATGGCGGTGCTTTCCCAGGGACATTTCGCCAGGGGCTTGGCGCTGGATATGGAAATTGTGCTGAAGGACAGCCGGGCAGAGGTGTGGGGCCGGTTTCCTCTTGCTTCCATGGACAGGACAGGACGGATGCTCACTCTGTATGATATGAGGCCGGAGGCGGAGGAGGAAAAGCCTCTTTGTCGGCTGCTTCGTTTGTGGTCCTGGAAGGAGTCGGTGAACCGGCTTACAGTGGCGAAGGCTCTTGGCCGGGAGGCGCCTTTTATGCTGAAATCGGCTGTACTTATTACCGGCGCGTCCAATGAAAGGTATAGCGCCGGGAAAAGCCGGGTTTCTACGGAACTCTCACGGCTGGGCGTCCTTCTGGGGGTGTCTTCTTTCTATCTGTTCCACGGTATCCACCTGTTTCCTGTGAACCGGGGGCTTCCTCTCTATGGCCAGTATACCAGAGGGGAGCTGCTCTCCCTGATTGAAAAGGACAGCGCCCATCCGGAGACCCTTTACCAGAAGGAATACGTAAACCGCATGGGGGTGACGTCGGACACGGAGGAGCCTTACTGCAAGGTGCTGGGAGAATGGCTGCTGGCTCACCGGGAAATGTGGATGACCCTGCCCCGGGGCATGTACCGCCGGGTGGAAGGGGTTCGGGCAGAAAAAATTCTGAAGAACGGCCTGTGGGCCCAGGTGCGGAAGCAGAAGGTGCTGCCCCCCTTCGGAAGCGTGCTTCCGGAGGACCTGGTTTTTCTGGGAAGCCGTTTCCAGCAGACCGGACGGCCTGTGATGATGCTGGCCGATGAGGCCGGTGACAGCCGTTTCCTGGTGCGGCTGCTGGAAATACCGGAAACTTCGGATACCCTTCTGGGAGCGGTGCTCCGCTCCTTTACCCATCTTGTCATGGTGGACGGGGATAGACTGACGAAGGAAATGAAACTCCCCAAAGAGTCTTCTGTGGAAAGTCGGATTCTCTTGGAGGAAGGAAATCCGCAGACCGACCGTTTCCTGCGGGATATGCCATGCCTTTCGGCGCTTATGAAGGCCATGGGCGTGGGACTGGCCATGGTGGAAAGGGGCTATGAAGCCCTGTGGTGATTTTTGCCAGGGCGGTAAAAATCATTTATAATAAAGAATCATAATCAACTGTTCGAACAGGTTTATTTCCCGAGGGAGAAGGAGACATTCATGGGATTTTTTGATAAGGGACATGAAAAAGAAAGCCCTATCGGCAATTTGAGAGCACATATCGGCACTTTCATGTACTTCGTGAAGGTGGGCAAGTCCAAGTTCAAGCATAAGGGCAGGGTAGGGGAAATCTTTGCGGATATGGACAATACCCAGTACCTTTTCCAGCAGGCCACCAGCGGCACCATGTATGACATGAAGAAGAAGCTGGACTACACCCTCTGGGATGCGGCTACCCACAAATATACGGAAGACATCCAGCAGCTGAAGGATGAGCTCCTGAAGGCAGTGGATGAGGGCGAAGAAAGCGGCGTCTTTGAAGAGGAAAAGAAAGAAAAGGAAATCGAAGAAAAGAAGAAAGAAGAAAAAGAGAAGAAGGAAGAGGAGGAAAAGACCGGCGACTGGAAGGCCCATATCAAGGGACAGATGGCAGAGGCGGAAGAAAAGGCCCGCCGGGAAGCGGAGGAAAAGGAAAAAGAAGCGGAAACGCCGGCGGCGGAAGCGGAAGACGAATCTTTGACGGAAGAGGACTGCCGTGAACTGTGGCGCATTATCCAGGGGCTGGAACGGGAATACAAGGAAATGAACAGCATTGCCGACGACTGGTTTTCCATCCATGGAAAGAAAACAGGCTGCATGGCCGCCCTGGCAGCCATGACCCTCCTCCCCCTGGGAGTGGTGTACGGGCTGTACCAGCTGCTGTAGTGATCTAGTGATCTGGTGTGCTGGTGTACTAGTGGGCTAGTGGGCTGGTAGGCTGGTGAGCTGGCAGCTGATGTCTGACGTCTGGTGTCTGGTGTCTGGTGTCTGATGTCTGACGTCTATCATCTATCATCTGCCATGGATTCTACCATAATTTTTACTTGTATTTACCCTCTTTTCTATGATATGATTAATTCGGAAAAATTGTTTCGGGGAGGTGACATCATGTCCAAACATATCGTTACAATCAACCAGTCTTCCCTGCAGGACTCCATTAAGTTTGAAGGATGCAGTGAATGTCAGACTTCCTGCCAGTCTGCCTGCAAGACAAGCTGCACCATCGGCAACCTGATCTGCACAACCCAGGAAGAAGCCAAGGAAGCAAAGAGAGCCTGATCTGACGGCCTGGGGAAGCATCGAACCGGCTTCCCTAACCCCCGGCCTTGCAGCCGGGGGTTTTCTATTTTCTCTTTGGATATTGTATGGATTGAAAACGGCTGTCCCTGAAGCCGTATTGAAAAGGAGATTTTTCATGGATTATAATGTAAAGCCCATGATCCACCGTTTCCGCCAGAACGGCATGAATATCGTCATGGACGTGAACAGCGGTATTGTTCATGTGGTGGATGATGTAACATATAAGGTACTTGAGTTCTATAACGGTAAAAACCGGGATATGGTGTTGGCCAATCTGTCCTCTTCCTATGATGAGAAGGAACTGAATGAGGTGATGGACGACCTGGATGAGCTGATTCAAAAGGAAGTCCTTTTTGCACCTATGGATCCCAATTATAAGATGGCCATTGAAGACAGACCGATTATTAAGGCGCTCTGCCTCAACATCGCCCATGACTGCAATCTCCGCTGCCAGTACTGCTTTGCAGGACAGGGCGGCTACGGCCAGTGGCGTATGCTCATGCCCTTTGATGTGGCAAGAAGGGGCGTAGATTTCCTCATCGCCCACAGCGGCCCCAGAGAACACTGCGAATTG
Source organism: Dialister sp. UBA1703 (assembly GCA_002320515.1). Lineage (GTDB taxonomy): Bacteria > Bacillota > Negativicutes > Veillonellales > Dialisteraceae > Dialister. The sequence continues at coordinate 3,260 of DCJJ01000062.1, forward strand.
GATTTCTTCGGCGGCGAACCGCTGATGAACTGGCATGTGGTGCAGCAGACCATCGACTATGTGCATAAGCAGGAAAAGAAGCACCACAAGAAGATTAAAATGTCCCTGACCACCAACGGCATGCTTCTGGACAAGGAGAAGGTGAAGTATCTCACCGACAACCACATCAGCCTCATCCTGTCCCTGGACGGAAGAAAGGAAATGCATGACCGTATGCGTCCCGATGTGAACGGGGAAGGCACCTATGACCGGATTGTGAAAAATCTCCAGTACTGCGTGGCTCACCGGAACGGAGAGGAATACTATGTGCGCGGCACCTTTACCAGGTACAACATGGACTTTACCACAGATGTGGAGGATATGCTGGACCATGGCTTCCCGGCTGTGTCCATGGAACCGGTGGTAGGTGAGGATACGGAAGCGTATTCCATTAAGGAAGAAGACCTGCCCCGGGTGAAGGCAGAGTATGACCGCCTGGCCAAGCTCTTCATTCAGCGGGAAGAAGAGGGAAGACCGTTCTTCTTCTTCCATTTCAATATGGACTTGTGGAAGGGCCCGTGCCTGCCCAAACGCCTCCGTGGCTGCGGCGCCGGCCATGAATATCTGGCAGTGGTGCCAAACGGCGACATTTATCCCTGCCACCAGTTCGTAGGCCGGGAAGGCTATGTGCTGGGCAATGTGTACGAAGGGCTGAAGAACATGAAGATGATGCACGATTTCCGCACCAATCATGTATTCACCAAGTCGGAATGTGTGGACTGCTGGGCGAAATTCTTCTGCTCCGGCGGATGCCATGCCAACAACGAGGCCTTTGCCGGCGATATCCACAAGCCATACCATATTACCTGCGAAATCCAGAAGAAGCGTGTGGAATGCGCCATGATGATCCAGGCTTACAACCAGCTGAAGAAGCCGTCGGTCATGGCCCAGCCCGGTACCTATGAAGCAAAAAGGGAAGCTGCAGAAAGGCAGCAGTAAGTGATGAAAAGAGCCGCAGATTTGCGGAGGGAAAGGGGTTTCTGTTTGCACAGAGCCCCTTTTTAATTTATAATATTATTAAGTGTAGGCAAAATTTGACAGCCTCTGTGAGGGAAGCCTGGATATGTTCCATCACCATGGAATCAATGCTTCTCCGGCTGAAAAGAAATTGGATTACAATCATAGATTCTGAAGATGGATTTTCGATAAGGGAGGATTCACGGATGAAATTAAAAAGACTGGCTGTATGTGTGCTGGCTGCCTGCATGATGGGCACCGGTGCCATGATTCATGCAGATGCATTCAACCTGGGAAGTGTTCTTGGCGGCGTGGCCAAGGTAGGAGGCATTGGCTTCCTTGTTTCTAAATACGGCGAATCAATCAACAGCGCCATCAATTCGGTGATGATGAAGGAAGGCGCCGGCACCAGTTACGCTACGAAAGTGGTGCCTATTGTAAGTATCGGCAATCGCGGCTATATCGGCGCCGCCCAGGTCATCGGCGATGCGGACCAGGTGGAAAAGGTGAAGGCTGTGGGCCAGCTGGAAGTCAGCTGGAATGACAAACTGTTCCGTATCAAGGGACTTATCCCCATGGACAGCGTGAACTCCTCCTCCTTCAGCCGTGTGCAGGGAGTAGGCGTATCGGCAGTCATTGATGTACGAGTATAATGGAGGGTGATTTTATGATAAAAAAAGCAATCCTGGCAGCAGGAATTTCCCTTTTGTGCCTGGCACCGGTTTATGCGGAAGAACCGGCTACCCTGTCCGACCGGATTGACCGGGTGGATGAAGTGATTTACGGAAGCGCCCAGACCGGCTCCCTCATCAGCCGGGTGGACAATGCGGACAACCTGATTTACGGCAATGGCAATTCTTCTGCCAGCGGCCTGGACAACCGGATTACCAACCTTTACAGCGATGTGGTGAAGAACGATGATGATACCCAGCCCTCCATTGCTGCCAGAGTGAATGCCATGGAATACTACCTCACCGATGAAATCAGGGATGATGCACTGAAAACAAGGATGGGGGATCTGGAAACCAAAGTATACGGTGCAGAAAAGAAGGGCGCTTTGGATCAGCGCTTGGCCAATCTGGAAAAGTCGGTGTACGGTGACCAGCATTATGAAATGAAGACGGTGGAACTTCCGGCGGAAACGGTATTCAAGATTTTCCTGAATGATGATGTAAGCAGCAAGACAAGCCAGGTAGGAGACCCGGTCACCTTCACCGTGCAGGAGGATGTGAGCGTGGGAGATGTACTGTTGCTGCCCAAGGGTGCCCAGGGAAGCGGCGTGGTGACAAAGGTGAGCCGCCCCAAGAGCTTCGGCAGGAGCGGCACATTGGACGTGTCCTTTGACCAGGTATTCTCCGTAGATGATGAAGTCATTCCTACGGTGCTGGGACCGGAAGCCAAGGAAAAACTGAAAATGGAAGCGGCTGCTGTTGGTGCCTCCACCATCGGCGCCCTGGCTCTGGGCCCTATCGGCCTGGTAGGCGGCTTCTTCGTGAAGGGCAAGGACGTAAGCCTTCCGGCAGGGAGCACCCTTTATATCGAAACCCAGCAGACAGTGACCACCAAGGGGCTGGAACTGAAAGGCGGTGCCCCCAATGCGGTGCTCCGCAAACGGGTAGTGCGGTCGGCTGCAGCTGATACTTCTGCAGAAACAGCAGCGGCAGTAGCGGACAATGAAGTCAAGGAGACAGCAAAAGCCGAGCCTCAGGCGGAAGCCAAAGCAGAAACAAAGACAGCAGAAAAAGCAGATACGGTGAGCGAGAAAGCCAAGGCAGAACTGGAATCGGTACGGGACAAGACCGACGAAAAAGAAACAGCCAAGGCTGACAGCTCTGGTGACGAAGCACCCTCCGTGGTGATTGTGAGAAATGACTAAATGATAAAAAACTATCTGAAAATACTGACTCCCCTAGTGCTGGCAGCTCTTATGACCATGCCGGCAGGGGCGGAGGAACCGGACGGGCCGGCGGACATCCCTGCCGCCGGTGTTGATGCCGGGACACCACTGGTGTTTGACGCCAAAGGGGTAGCCCGGCCGGCTGCCTCCTATGAGCAGGTGCAGGAAAAGCCTGCTCCCGAGAAAAAGAAGGAGAAAGGGAAGAAGGGGAAGGAGGGGAAGGAGGGGAAGGAGGAAACCCAGGATACCGGGATTTCCCCTGAGAACCCCATGTATGTTACTGCTGACCGTATGCGGTACAACGACACCACCGGCGACGTGGATGCCATGGGCAGGGTAGTCATCAAACACATGATGGATACCTACCAGACAGAGTATGTGTACGGCAACTCCATCGCCCAGAAATACGTCATACCGGGCGAAGTGAAATGGGTGAATCCTACCACCAATCTGAAGGCGGACAGGGCGGACTATGACGCCGCCAAATCCATAGGCCGGTTTGAGAAACTGGATGGCTGGGAACAGGGAACCTACTATTTCAAAGGTGCCAGCGGCATTTATGACCGGAATGCCAATAAGCTGGTGGTGGAGAAAGGCTACTTCACCACAAAGCACGCTGTGGCCAAGGTGCCGGACTACCGCATCGAAGCCGATTCCATCGATATTTATCCCAATGACCATTACGTGGCGCACAACGTGAAGCTCATGGCGAAAAATACCACTCTCATTACCCTTTCTTCCTATTCCGGATCCCTGGCTCATGATGATAATGAAGTGAGCCTGTGGTCCCTCATTCCACGGCCTGTGTTTGACAGTGACAACGGCATGGGACTTCATAATGAAATCGCAGTCCCCTTTGGCGGGAATGCCAATGGCACGGTATATGTGAAGAACCGCTGGTACACCAAGTCCGGATACAAGCCGGATATGGGCGTCCGCTACCGTACGCCTGTGGGCACGGCAAAGCTCCATTATGCAGAAGAGGAAAGTTCCACCAACGATGACGGCGGCATCTGGGTAAAAAAGAGACCGTCCCTGGAATTTGATACGAACCATTTCTACCTGGGCAAATCCCGTTTCTACGTAGGGGCCCATGGCGAATGGGGCTACTGGGATGAAGACCGGGGCGGCCGGGATGTGAAGGGCGCCTACAAGGGCTATGACCTCTATGTTTCCGGAAATCCATGGAAACTGGGCAAATTTATGAAGTTCAGCTGGAAGGCGGGCTATGCCAAGGATTACTACAGCTATTCCAATAATATCCGCAGGAACGGCTACTACTCCATGGGACTTTCCGGCGGCTACGGCATCCTTTCTTCCTGGGTCTACTATACTGACCGGGATATCAAAGGCTACACCCCCTATACCTACGACAGCTACAGCAGCGAAAAGCCGCTGGATGTGGGCTTCCGGCTGCAGGCAACCAGGATGGACGCATTCAGTCTCGCCTGGTCCATTGATACGGTAAACGGCAGACTGAACCACCGCTACTGGACCTACTACAGGGACATGCATTCCTTCTACGCCTGGATCCGCTACGATGATATTGAAAAGGAAACAAGATTTATGTTCATGCCCAAGGACTTCAGGTTCTGAGGAAGATAGTGTACTAGTGAGCTAGTGTACTAGTGTACTGGTATCTGGTAGCTAATGCTAACTTCTAAGGAAGCGCTGATTAAATCACTGTCTGCTTTTATTCTTGAATTTTTATGCAATGC
>DCJJ01000062.1:7904-31857 GCA_002320515.1 Dialister sp. UBA1703
AAGCAGTGCATAAAAATTCTTATAAAAGCAGACTCTATGAATTAATCAGTGCTTCCCTAACTGTCGGTGGTCTCTTTTGGAAAGGAGGAATCCCTATGGCGATGAAGCGCAGATGGATTCTTCCTTTAGGCGGTTTGGCGGTGCTGGCTTTGACCCTTTGGGGCGTATGGGGCGTAGGGACGGCAGGAAAGGTGCTGCCGGAAGAGAAGCCTGCCGCACCGGTGGAGGTGCTTCCTGAAAAGGAGGAAGGAACCTCTATGAAATATGATGCGGCCCTCCACCGCCGGGGAAAGCCCCTGCCGGATCCATTTCATGCAGAGGCCTGGGCAGCTGGCGAGGACAAAGTCCTGCCGCCGGCCACAGCCCAGGGGGCAGCCCCTGCGCCCCAAACCGTTTCCCTTCCCGCTGAGGGGAAGGCAGAGAAAAGAAGAAACACCGGCGTACCGGTTCTGAAGGGGGTTATGAGCTACCAGTCTGACCGCAGGGCCATACTGGAAGTGGACGGCGCGTCAGCAGCTGTAAAGGAAGGAGAGCGGGCAGGCCTATGGGACGTACAGGACATTCAGGACAAAAGCGTGACCCTGGTTTCCGGAGAAAGCACCCTCACGCTTCGCCTCCGCTGATAAAAGGGGCGGGGCTTCTCTTAGGCTTTGCCCTTTTAGTGTGCCCTCCTTTGACGGCAGAAGCACAGAAAGAGAACACCGGTGATTCGGTTCATGAAATGGTGGTGGAGGAACTGAACCGAGGCATGCAGCCGGCGGAAAAGGAAGACACGCCGGCTGTGGAAATCCACAGGCCCGAGGCGGAAAGAAATTTCAGCCTTCACGTAAGCGGCGCGCCGGCCAGGGAGGTCATCCGCTCTCTGGCAGAAATGACAGGAAAGAACCTGGTATTTTCCGGAGATCTTTCCGAAACGGTCACCGCCAGTCTGGATCATGTGACGCCGGAGGAAGCACTGACTTCTATCCTGGCTTCCTGCGGCCTTTCTTCCCGCATGGAAGGCTCCACCCTTATCGTTTTCAATGGAAAACTGGAGAAGAATGCGGCTGTATCTACCCGCGCTTTCCGCTTGAACTATGCCAATGCGGCAGAAGCAGCCGGCGCCCTTAAAAAGGTGACGGAAAAGGAAAAAGTCACCTTCAGCCCCTCTTCCAATACGGTTATCGTAAGCGGCACACCCCAGGAACTCATGGCGGCGGAAAGTATCGTCAGAGAGCTGGACGTGCCGGAAAAGCAGGTGAAGGTAGAGGCAGAAGTGGTGGCAGTGAACAAGACCTACGCCAAAGACCTGGGCATTGACTGGGATTTCAAAAGTCTCACCGGCAGTGCATCCTACGACCGGGACAGCTGGAGCGAACAGCGCTACGTGACTGACGACAGTGGCAATGTGCTCTATGACAGCGATGGAAATCCCCGGATAAGAAATATAGAAAGAAACGGCTGGGACGTCACCATACCTGAAGGGTATGCCGGTATTTCCTACGGCCGCTCCCTGGCAGGCCATCCCTATACCTTCTTCTTCCAGGCCAAATTGAATGCTCTGGTGACCAAGGGAAAGGCGAAAGTACTGGCCCGCCCCAGCGTGGCTACCATGAACGGCAGAAAAGCGGAAATTCTCATCGGCAGCAAAATCCCGGTGATTGTGGAACACATGGAAAACGGTGTGAAAACCACGGCTACGGAGTATAAGGACGCAGGCATCAAGCTCACTTATACGCCCATTATCAGCCGGAATCATGAAATCACCGCCGATGTGCATGCCGAAGTCTCCACGCCCTACCTGGTGCCGGAAATGAAGGCTTACCGTATTATTACCCGCTCCGCCAATACCATGGTGAGGCTGAAGTCCGGTGATATGATCACCATCGGAGGCCTCATTGACAAGGAGCAGGCAAAGACCATGAGGAAAGTGCCCATTCTGGGAGACATCCCCCTCCTGGGCCGGCTCTTCCAGAGCCACAGCACCACCACCGATGAATCGGAAATCGTCATCGTCATTAAAGCGGATATTGTGAAGTAAGATGACAGGGGCGGCTGACCGTAGGGGGGGCTAAGCAGTATTCTTGAGAAAAAAGACGAAAGACATAAGACTTCAGACATGGGATTTCCTGCCGGTCATCCGCACGAATCCTGTGAATCTTATGAACCCTTTGAACCTTCTGAACCCTTTTACCGGTTCCCTGAGCGAAAGCGAACACAACCCTTCTACACAACCTCCGGACCCGCAGGGCCGGGCCCCTCTAAACTTTTTTGTAAGTATAAGTGAGAAAGAAATGGCAGTTTTAAAAATCAGCGGATTATCAAAATCCTTTGGCATCAAAACAGTTTTTGAAAACGTCTCCTTTGAAGTAAGGAGCGGAGAGAGAGTAGGCCTGGTAGGCGCTAACGGCGCCGGCAAGACTACCCTTTTAAAGTGCATTATGGGGACTGAGGAGGCCGATAAGGGCTCGGTGAAAGCCAGTGACGGCGCCATTATCGGTTACCTCCGGCAGGACTTCAACTATACCAGCCATACCATCCGGGAAGAAATGGAAGAGGCTTGGAAGGATGTGCTTTATTATAAAGATAAAATGGAACATCTGGCCAGGGAGCTGGAAAACCATAAAAACGATGAAAAGCTGGTGCTGGACTACGGAAAGGCGGAGGAGCGGTTTGAATTCCTCGGCGGCTACGATTATGAATCCACCACCCGGAAAATCCTGACCGGACTGGGTTTTACCGATGAGGACTGGGACAGGGATATCCACTCCTTTTCCGGCGGGCAGAAGGTAAGAATCAACCTGGCCGCAGCCTTCGTGCGCCACCCCGATTTCCTCCTTCTGGATGAACCGACCAACCACCTGGACATGAATATGCTGGAGTGGCTGGAAGAGTATCTCTGCTCCTATAAAGGCGGCATTCTCATGATTTCCCATGACCGCTATTTCCTGGACGGGGCAGCTACCGGTATCATTGATTTGGAAAATCACCATATCCGCACCTTCCGCGGCGGATATACCAGGTACCTGGAAACAAAAGAGAACCAGGACCGGGCCTATGAAAAGGCCTATGAAAAGCAGCAGGAGCATATTAAGGAAACGGAAGAATATATCCGCCGCTATAAGGCAGGCATCAAGGCCAAGCAGGCCAGAGGCCGCCAGTCCCAGCTGAATCGTCTGGTCAGGCTGGAAAAGCCGGTGCACCAGGCATCCCTTTGCTTCCATTTCGACCCGCCCCAGGAATGCGCCGACAAGGTGCTGGATGTGCTGCGGGTGGAAGGCTCCTATGATCACCACGTCCTTTTCAAGAACCTCACCATCCATATCAAAAAAGGAGAGACTGTGGGCCTTATCGGCCCCAATGGCGCCGGAAAGACCACCATACTGAAGCTCATCACCGGAGAAAAGAAGCCGGATGCAGGCTTTATCCAGATGGGGAACAATGTGAAAATGGGATACTATTCCCAGGAACAGGAACGGCTCCATCCCAAGCTCACTGTGCTGGATGAGGTGCGGGATACCTTCAACTTCGGCGAAAAGGAAGCCCGGAATATCCTGGGCATGTTCCTTTTCCGGGGAGATGACGTATTCAAAAACGTGGGCATGCTTTCCGGCGGCGAAAAGGCCCGCCTGTCCCTGCTCTGCCTTTTCCTGGAAAAACCGAATTTCCTTATCCTCGATGAACCGACCAACCATCTTGACATCCCCACCAGGGAAATTATGGAAGATGCCATCCAGGCCTTCGGCGGCACTTGCCTCATCGTGTCCCATGACCGTTACTTCCTGGACAAGGTAGCAGACCGGATTCTGGAACTGGATCATGGCAGACTCACAGAGTACCTGGGCAACTATAGCTACTACAAGGAAAAGAAGAAGGATCTGGAAGCCTTCGAAAAGGACCGCAGCGGCGAAACTTCCGAAGAACCGGAAGAAGAAAAGGAGAAGGCAGCGGAAAGACAGCACCAGACAAAAACGGAAGCATCTCCGGCAGATGTGTCCAAGCTGAACCATGTGGAAATGGAAATCGGACGGCTGGAAGCCACCATGAAGATGTACACCGTCCAGATGAGCATGAATCCAGACAATTATGAAGAACTGGCCCGGGAGTATGAAGAAACAAAAAAGAAGCTGGATAACCTTTATGAGAAATGGGATGAACTGGCGGCAAAGACGGAAAACTGATACTTTGGTAAACAGCAGAATAGAAGAAATATAAAAAGGAACTGTGAAGAAATCAATGGTATTTCTTTACAGTTCCTTTTTCTGCGCTTACATACTTTGAAATTTATCAAAGTGATAGCATGATGCCCGCTGTCATCTCGAGCGGGGCTGCCGGTCGGTATGAAGGTAAAGGTATATGAAATCTATTGGTGCTCTGTGCCCCGAGATTTCCTGCCACAAGGCTGCCTCCAGCATTCCGGCGTGAGATTTCTCCACTGCGGTCGAAATGACAGTGGGCGGGAAGTATACAAAAAACCTGAAAAGCAGATGCTTTTCAGGTTTTTTGTTTCACCCCTTATCCCACCAGGTCCAGAAGGGCCAGCACAATGGTACCGGGCACTCCGAAGAGGGCTACCACGATGCCGTGCATGGTGGTGACAGTCATATGGGTGATACCTACTGTATTCAGCAGCCAGAAGAGAAGGCCGCCCATAATGATATTTCCGATGATTTTCTTCACGAATCGGGCGAAGAGGAAAAAGGCGATGACGATGACGATGATACTGGTAATGCCATAGCCGCCTAAAGCGCCTAAGGATTCAATCATAAATCAGATTTCCTTTCTATTTTCCACAGCCCCTGCCAGGGTAATGCCGTCTGTATAGCCTACGGCACCGCCGGCGGGGATGCCCCGGCCGATGCGGGTCACTTTAATGCCTGCCGGCTTGATGAGCCGGGACAGGTAGTAGGCAGTGGCTTCGCCTTCGGTGTCGGGATCTGTGGCAATAATCACTTCTTTGACTTCGCTGCTTTCCAGCCGTTTCAGAAGCTCTTTGATTTTCAGCTGGTCCGGGCCCACGCCGTCAAGGGGGGAAAGGACGCCGTGCAGCACATGGTACAGGCCGTGATATTCCTGGCTCTGTTCCATGGCGGTCACATCCTGGGGCTGTTCCACCACGCAGATGACGGAATGGTCTCTCCGTTCGTCGCTGCAGATTTCGCAGGGGTCGGAAGTGGAGAGATTGCAGCAGGCAGAGCAGTAGCATACTTTGCTTCTGGCATTGCGGATGGTATCCAGGAATACATTCACCTCATCCTGGGGACGTTCCAGCATGAAATAGGCCAGCCGCCGGGCGCTTTTCACGCCGATGCCCGGCAGTTTGCGGAACTGCAGGGCCACTTCTTCCAGTTCTTTATTCATTAGAACATGCCGCCGGGAAGGCCCAGGCCTCCGGTGACCTGGCTCATGCTCTTCTGTACCATTTCATCAGCCTTTTTGCCTGCTTCATTGACAGCGGTGGTGATGAGGTCTTCCAGCATTTCCGGATCTTCCGGATCAATGGCATCTTTCGCAATCTTCAGGGCGGTGATCTGCTTTTCACCGTTCATGGTAAGGGATACGGCGCCGCCGCCTACGGATACGTCTACGGTCTGCTTCTTCAGTTCTTCCTGTTTCTTCTGCAGTTCTTCCTGCATCTTTCTTGCTTTTTTCAGCATATTCTGCATCTGGGCTTTATTTCCAAACATAATGGTTCCTCCTTAAGGTTTTCTATTGGAATGGATACATGGTGAATCAATTCTTTTATTTCATGATTCAGTCTTTTCATATATATCACAGTCGCTCATGATTTTCAAGGCTTCGTTTAAAGATGGATCGTTCCTGTCGGTTTCGGGAATGCTGTCTCTGGAAACAAGGCGGTAGTCATCGGTTTTCGGGACGGGCTGCGGAGCAGGCGCTGCAGGCCCTCTTTCCATGGCGGACTTCAGAAGGGCAAAGGCAGAGGCTTCTTCCTCACCGCCCTTCAGCACCGTGTGAAGCTGGATGGGGAACCCGGTCACTTTGGCGAAGGCTTCCGCAGCCACTTTCTGGTAGGACTTATTATTGCCTGCAGCCACCAGGAACTGCTGGGGTGCAGAAACGATGGCCCTGTTTTTTGTGCAGTAAATGAGGGTGCTCTTCCTGAGGCACGTGAAGACATCGATACGCCGGATGGACATGAAATAGGAAAGCACCTTCTGCCACAGGGCCGGATAGGTTTTGGGATCCATGAGTTCGCCGTCCGCCCCGGGCGCTTGGGCAGCCGGCGCAGCAGGACGGGGCATGGGGGCTGGGGCGGGGATAGGATTCGGGGCAGGCGATGGGCGGGGAACAGGTCTTCTATTTTCCGCAGGAGGCATATCCACGGCTTGAGGTACAGGCTGCGTTGGAATGGCTGCGGAAACGGGCTCTGCCACAGGGCGGGGCATGGGAGCGGGGGAAGGCGCAGGGGATGGAGCCGGAGAAACAGGAACGGCAGGGGAGGCGGGCGGAGCGGAGAAGGGAGATGGCATCCGGGACTCTGTATGTCCACCAAAGCCGCCCTGCTTCAGCCGGGCTACTTCCTCTTCCAGCTGGGCTACCCGCTGGGCCAGGGAATCCAGGGATTTGGAACCCTTTATGCGGCACAGATGGAGGAGCCCCATTTCCGCACTGAGACGGGGGGAGGAGCTCCTCTTTGCTTCATGAAGTGCTTCATGGAGATAGTCGAAAAGGGCGTCCAGATAGGGAGCCGGCAGACGGGAAGCATCGGAGCGGAGTGTATCCGCCTTGTTTCCATACTGGGCAAATTCCGGCGCCTGGGGATTGACCTTGCAGATCATAAGATTTCTGAAATGCTCCAATAAATCCCTTAAAATGGACGCCGGTTCCCTGCCGCTCTGCAGAATGCTGTAGAAAAGAGAAAGGGCAGCGGAACTGTCTCCATTGAAAACGTGATGGGACAGGTCAAGAATCATGTCTTTTCCCGTGAGTCCCAGAAGGTCATACACCGCCGGTGCATCCAGTACTTTGGATTCGGAAGCGGAAGAGCACTGATCCAGCAGGGACAGGGCATCGCGAAGCCCGCCGTCCGCCCTAACGGCAATCAGGTCCGCCGCATCTTCCGTAAGGGGAAGGCCGCTTTCTTTGGCAATGTAGAGCAGGTGGTTCCGGATGTCCTCCACGGAAATCCGGTGGAATTCATACCGCTGGCATCGGGAAAGGATGGTAAGGGGAATCTTTTCCGGCTCCGTGGTGGCCAGGATGAAAAGCACATGGGACGGCGGCTCTTCCAAAGTTTTCAGAAGGGCATTGAAGGCTTCCTTGGTGAGCATGTGCACTTCATCGATGATGTATACTTTCTTCCGGCTCACAGCCGGCAGGGTGCGTACCGACTCCTTCAGCGCACGGATTTCCTCAATGCCCCGATTGGAGGCCGCATCGATTTCATACACATCAAGACTGGAACCGGCATTGATCTCACGGCAGCTCTGGCACTCATTACAGGGATTCACACCGTCGGGATGAAGGCAGTTCACCGCCTTGGCCAGGATTTTGGCCATACTGGTCTTCCCGGTGCCCCGGGGACCGGAAAAAAGATAGGCATGGGCCAGGCGGTCCTGTTCAATGGCCCGCTGAAGGGGGATGGAAATATGTTTCTGCCCCACCACCTCCGTAAACGTGCGGGGCCTCCACTTTCGATATAATGCTAAATAAGCCATAAACAGCCTCCCGGCAGAAAAGATGAAAAACGACTGCAGTGAATCCCGGAATCAGAAACCGGAAACCATCTATATTATAAGTATCGTAATTATTATACAATAAATAAAGGACACAAAGACATAAAAAAAGCCTTGCAGTCCTCATTTATGACAGCCTCCAGGATGCACCGTGTCACATGAAAAGGGCCACTTACGGCTGCTTCCTCTCGGACCTGACCGGGTTCATGGGATTTCATTGCACGGGGCCCGGAGACTGCCATAAATCAGTACTGCAGAGCCATGTACTATATTATACAGCATTATGGGGAAAATGCAATATGTGAAATAGTGGGCTGGTGAGCTAGTGGTCCCCAGCCCCAATCCTCACCAGCTCCCTAGCTCACCAGCTCACTAGCCCACTAGTTCACTAATTTATCACTACGAACATTTTACAAACGGGGAAAGTATTGTATAATAATAAAAATTAAGTTTTGACGATATGGGAAATTGTCAAAAGAGAGAGGATGATGTATATGTCTCAAACTGTATGGTCTCTGGTGCCGCCGGTTGTCACGATTATTCTGGCGCTGGCCACCAAGGAAGTGTACATGTCTCTTGCCATTGGTATCTTTATCGGTGCCTTTATGTTTGCAGGATTCAGTATGCTGGGTGCTATCGACACCATGTTCCACATTATGTCGGACAAGGTGGGAGGTAATGTGTATATTCTGGTATTCCTGGTTCTTCTGGGAATCATGGTGGCAGCTATCCAGAAGTCCGGCGCCTCCCAGGCTTATGGGGATTTTGCGGCCCGCAGCATTAAGGGGAAGAAGAGCGCCCTCTTTGTTACCATGGCGCTTGGTGTTCTGATTTTCATTGATGATTATTTCAACTGCCTCACCGTAGGTACGGTTATGCGTCCTGTAACGGATCGGTTCAAGATTACCCGTGCGAAACTGGCTTACATTATCGATGCCACCGCAGCGCCGGTATGTATCATTGCTCCGGTTTCCAGCTGGGCGGCAGCGGTTACTTCTTCTCTTCCTGAGGACAGCGCCATTGACGGTTTTGCCCTTTTCCTGGAAACCATCCCGCTGAATCTCTATGCCTGGCTTACTCTGATTTTCATGATTATCCTTATTGCTTCCGGCCATGATTTTTCCCGTATGGCCAAGTACGAAAAGCAGAGCGGCGGCACTCTGGTGATTCCGGCGGAATATGCGGAAGATGAAAATACGGCGCCTGTAGGAAATGGAAAAATCATCGATCTGGTGCTCCCTCTTCTGGTTCTCATCGGTGGCTGCGTCTTCGGCATGCTGTACACCGGCGGCATTCTGGAAGGAAAGAGCGTGGCAGATGCCTTTGCGGACTGCGAATCTGCCAGAGGTCTTGTAATCGGTTCCTTCATTGCTCTTGTATTTACTTTTATCCTTTATATTCCCCGTAAGGTTTTAAGCTTCAATGCATTCTGCAGCTGCTTCGTGGAAGGTTTCAAGCAGATGACCTCCGCCATTATGATCCTGTCCCTGGCATGGACTCTGTCCGGCATTGTAGGCAAGGATTATCTCAATATCGGCGGCTATGTGGGAAGCGTGGTAGCCGATAATGCCACCATTGCCATCCTGCTGCCGGCTCTCTTCTTCCTGGTAGCCATTGGCCTGGCTTTCGCCACCGGCACATCCTGGGGAACCTTCGGTATCCTCATTCCTATCGTGCTGGCGATTGTGTCCAATGATACCCATCTCATGATTATGACCGTGGCAGCCGTACTGGCCGGCTCTGTAGGCGGCGACCATGTATCCCCGATTTCCGATACCACCATCCTGGCTTCGGCGGGGGCCCAGTGCCACCATATCGACCATGTGTCCACCCAGATTCCCTATGTGCTTGTAGTGGCTGTCAGCTGCGTAGCAGGCTACCTGGTAGACGGCATTACCGGAAACGGCATCCTGGGCGATGCGGTAGGCCTGGTATGCATGCTCCTTATCATGGGCTATTTCCTGAAATTCAAATCCCATAAGACCGCCGACTGACAGGCAGTAAAAAAGCGCATCGTTGATGTCTTCATCAATGATGCGTTTTTTGTATGGAATAGGTAGAAAAATTTTCACTTCAGATTCAGGGAAAGGGGCTTTGGCACTTCGTCATGCAGCACTGATGACACAGATGCAAATTCCGTAACGCCCTGCCTTTCCCTGCTTGTCCGGTGGCAAGGGGACCGGATTCGTAAGGAGACGCAGACGACTGAGAATCCAGTGGCACGCTTCCCAGCGGGGCGGAGGGGGACCGCGACAGCGGTGGAAGGGGGCCGCGGAGCGGCATATAAAACTTATTGCCGCCAAAGGCGGCGATACCGCAACCCTTTGAACCCTTATATTCTATTCTTTATCTTATAACTAAGGCTCACCAGCGTGAGGATGGCTACGAAGGCGGTAATGGTCATGGACCAGGCTACGCCTATGTGCATGTAGCCTTCGAAGGAAAAGTCCCAGGAAAAGTACATGATGGTGAGGATAGCGGCAGCAATGCAGCCGATGGCCAGGATGGTGGGCTTTTCCCGGTAGGTGATAAGGAAGAAAATGCCGGCGAGATACCCGACGGCTCCGGCAGCTGCCAGCAGGTCATCATGGTAGAGGACAAGGGAAACGATGGAAAGAATGAATGCGTATTTCATGGAAACTCCTTTTTATTTCACAAGGCTTTGGAAATCGCTGTCGCCGTGAAGCCACTGGAAATGGTCCTGGGCGGCGGCCTGGGGGTTTACGGCCTTCGGATCCAGTTCTATGGCTTTCTGCAGGTATTTCAAAGCATTAGGCTTATCCCGCTTGTCTGCGTAGCATGTGGCAATGCCATACCAGGACCAGGTATTTTGCGGGTCCCTGTCCAATACCTTTTGGAAATAACGGATGGATTCGTCATAATGCTTTCCCAGTTTCTGGGCCATGGCCATGTCAAAAAAGGCTTGTACGTAGCTTGGATTGATGGAAAGGGATTGGTTAATGGTTTTGATGCCTTCCTCAGGGGATACGTCGAAGGCCTGGATAATCCCCTTCAGGGACAGGGCCTTGTAGTTTTTACTGTCTTTTTCCAGAGCCCTGTTGGCCAGCTCCAGGGCGGAAAGGCGGTTTCCCTTTCCATAGGCGGTGACAGCCTTGATATACAGGTCTTCCGACTCTTTGGAAATGGCATGGACTTGAGGGGCAGAGGAAGCGGCCGGCGCAGGCTGGGAATCACTTTTGCCTGAATTTCCGCATCCGGCGGTTCCCAGAAGGGCAGCCAGCAGGGCGGCAGCAATAATGTATTTCATAGCAGCTCCTTTGATTCTCCGTGGAAAAAGGCGGGGAATCCAGTATAATAAAGGGGAATCGGTCTTGCATTCTATTATAGCAGAAAAAGAAGGAGGATTATCATGAGTTCGTTTGCATTCATTACGGGAGCCACCAGCGGCATCGGCCTGGCTTCTGCCAAAGCGCTGGCAGGGAAGGGCTATGGCCTGGTGCTGGCTGCCAGAAATGAAGAAAAGCTGGCAGTGGTGAAAAAGGAAATCGAAGAGGAAATGGGGGTGCCTGTCATCTGCTACAAGCTGGATGTCAGGAATCCCGATGAAATCCGGGCGGTAGCGGACCGCTGCCTTCGGGAAGCAGGTACGCCCCGCATTCTTCTGAACGATGCAGGCCTGGCCAGAGGGCTGGAACCCTATGGGGAAACGAAGGAGGAAGATATTCTCCAGATGATTGATACAAACATCAAGGGGCTCTTCCTCATGACCCGGGCTTTCCTTCCTTCCATGCTGGAGAAAAATAAAGGACACATCGTGAACCTTGGCTCCACCGCCGGGCTCTATGCCTATGCAGGGGCGGCGGTATACTGTGCCACCAAGGCGGCAGTGAAGACCTTCAGCGACGGTATCCGTATCGACGTGATTGACAGCGACATTAAGGTTACCACCATCCAGCCGGGCATTGTGGAGACGCCGTTCAGCGAAGTCCGTTTCCATGGCGATAAGGAAAGGGCCGCCAAGGTGTATGAAGGGGTGGATGCGCTGCAGGCAGAGGACATTGCCAATATCATCGCCTTTGCAGTAGACCAGCCCAAACGGGTGCAGATCAGCGACATCGTCATCATGGCCAACCAGCAGGCCACCGGCTTCATGGTGAGTAAGAAGAAATAGTTTCCTGCCGGTATGAACAGCGATGGCGTCATGTTGGACAGGAAACTTTATGCGAATAGTTTTCTGTTTTGATGGGCAGCAATGGAGCCATGCCGGACAGGAAACTTTACGCGGATAGTTTCCTGTCGCGATGGACAGCAAATGTGTCATGTCGGGCAGGAAACTATTGCCAGCAGTTTCCTGCCGTTATGGACAGCAATGGAGCCACGCCGGGTAGGAAACTTTCCGCGAAGCGGATTTCCTAAAAAACTATTTGCTTTTTCATTTCCACTCTTGTATAATAAATAAGCTTGTTATTTTACAAGTAACTTCCTGGCCCGCAGAAAGTGCGGGACATAGGTCCGAAAAGGAGGCGAATTTCGTGAAAAAGTATGAAGTTATGTTCATTGTGAATGCAGCTAATGATGATGTCATCAAAGCTGCTGTCAAACTGGTACAGGACACCATTACCAGAATCGGTGGTACCATTGACAATACTGATGAATGGGGCAAACGTCATCTTGCGTACGAAGTCAAGCATCAGAGTGAAGGATACTACGTAGTAGTAGATTTCCAGGCTGACCCGGCGCAGGTTAAAGAACTTGACCGCGTTATCAAGATTCATGAAGAAATTATCCGTCATATCATTGTAAAACAGGATGACTAAGAGGTAGCAGAATGAATTCAGTTCAAATCTTGGGAAATCTTGGACGGGATCCGATCATTCGTGCCACGAAGACCGGCCGTTCCGTAGCATCGTTTTCTTTAGCAGTAAGCCGTAACTACACGACCCCCCAGGGTGAACAGCGCGAGCTTACAGACTGGATTAATGTTGTTGCCTGGGGTCCCCTGGCAGAAGCTGTTGGAAATCAGCTGAAAAAAGGCAGCCGCGTGTTCGTGGAAGGACGTATTTCCAGTCGCTCCTATGATGCACAGGATGGCACAAAGAGATATGTAACAGAAGTTGTTGCCAATACCATTGCAGTTCCCATTGGTACTCCGCGCAGCTCTTCCTATGGTCCGCAGCAGGGAGGTTCCTTTGGCGGCGGCTTTGGAGGAAATAACGGCGGATTCGGTGGAAACAACGGCGATTTCGGCGGAAACGGCGGATATAACAATGCTCCAGCCGGACAGGGCGGCCAGCCGGGAGGAAACTTTGGACAGTTTGGTACAACGTCCAAGGATGAAGATATTCCGTTCTGATATGCATTGATTTTGGAGGATATAGAAAGCATGATTAGAAGAGATAGAGTAAGAAGACCGAGAAGAAAGGTCTGCCAGTGCTGCGTGGATCACGTAGACACCATTGATTATAAAAACGTTGCTGCACTGCGTCGTTTCGTTTCCGAAAGAGGCAAGATTCTGCCCCGCCGCGTAACCGGAACATGCGCAAAGCATCAGCGCAAAATCAACCTCGCTATCAAGAGAGCAAGAGCTATCGCTCTGCTTCCTTTCAGCGCTGACTGATAACTATAGAGCTCCCGCTATGGCGGGGGCTTTTTCATTGGATTTGACAAGGCCCTCCTTTTTGGATATACTGGAAGAAATTCATAAAGTGCAACGAGGCTCCTGTTTCCCTAAGGGATGACAGGAGCTTTTTGCATAGGAAAAGTGCCTTTTCATAAGCGGGGCCGTTAATACCCGCTCTTTCTAAGGAAGCGCTGATTAAATCGTTATCGGATTTCATTCTTGAATTTTTATTCAATGCAAGGAATAAGTCGACGNNAGCTATTTAAGGAGACTTATGACGAAGCATTGGATAAAAATCCATATGAAATTCGATTCTGCGAATTAATCAGTGCTTCCCTAATGAAAGGGCGCTTCATTTTTTCCCTTCCTGGAGGTGCCTTATGAATCAATCGGAAGGATTTGGCAAGAAGTACGGTTTGTTTCTAGCACTGGCGGCCATGGCCCTGGTGTATCTGTTTCCTACGCCGGCGGATCTGCCTACCTCAGGCCACCGGCTCATCGGTATTCTGGTATTTGCAGTCATTATCTGGATGACGGAAGGTGTGTCCTATCCGGTCAGCGCTTTTGTTATCGTTGTGTTTATGGCCTTTTCCCTGGGGCTGGCGCCGAATCCTGCCAAGCCGGCAGTGATTCTCGGCACCGGCAAGGCTCTGCAGATGGGGCTTGCCGGTTTTTCCACCACCGCCTGGGCGCTGGTGGCAGGAGCCATGTTCCTGTCGGCAGGCATGATGATAACAGGGCTGGATAAGAGAATCGCCCTGGTGGTCATGTCCCACATCGGCGTAAAGTCCAGTCATCTGGTCATCGGCGTCATTTTCGTAGGATTCCTCCTTTCCTTCTTTGTCCCGTCCACCACGGCCCGGGTGTCCTGCATGGTTCCTATCGTAGTAGGCATTATCCGTGCCTTCGGTCTCCAGAAGGGCTCTACCTTTGCGGCGGTGCTCATGATGGCGGTGGCCCAGGCTGATTCCCTCTGGAATATCGGCATTAAGACGGCAGCGGCCCAGAACATGGTGGCCATCGGTTTTATCCAGCAGGTGCTGGGGAAAGACATCAGTTGGCTGGAATGGTTCATTGCGGCAGCTCCCTATGCGGCCATTATGTCGGTGGTGCTCTATTTCCTTCTGATTCATGTGATGCCTCCGGAAGTGAAGGAAATGCCCGGCGGCAGGGAAGCACTGGAAAAGATGCTGAAGGATCTGGGCCCTGTTTCCAGAGATGAGAAGAAACTGCTCCTCATTTCCATCCTGCTCCTCTTCTTCTGGGTGACAGAAAAGAAGCTCCATCCCTTTGATACCACCACTGTCACCATTACAGGCATTATGCTCATGATGCTGCCGAAGGTGGGCTTTATGACCTGGAAACAGGCAGTGCCCCATATCAACTGGGGTACGGTCACCCTGTTCGGCGTAGGCATCAGCCTGGGCACCGCCCTTTTGAAATCGGGAGCTGCCATCTGGCTGGCTAACCACTTTGTATCCCTCTTCGGCATGGAAACCATGTCGCCCCTTATGATCATTGCGGTGATGGCCTTCTTCCTCACCCTTATCCATCTGGGTTTTGCCAGCGCCACGGGGCTCGCATCAGCCATGATTCCTATCGTCATTGCGGTCCTCCAGAGCGTGAAGACGCCGGGCATCGACGTGCTGGGCATGACCATGATTCTTCAGTACACCATCTGCTTCGGCTACATCCTGCCGGTGAATGCACCCCAGAATATGATCGCTTACAGCACCGGCTACATTACGTCTAAGGATTTTCTGATTACCGGCATTCCCTTCACCGTTTTGGCCTACGCCATGATTCTTGTCTTTTCCGCCACCTACTGGCACTGGCTGGGTTACGTGGGGTGAGGGAGACGATAGATGGTAGAGGTCAGACATCAGACTGTGTTATGTGCTAACCTTACCGCCCCATCGTCATTCTGAGCGAAGCGAAGAATCTGGGTCCCCGCTAACATTGACTTCGACTGGTCCACTAGTCCACTAATCTACTAGCTCACTAAAAAAGCACTTCCTTCGGGAGGTGCTTTTTATGTGGAAAAATGAGGAAAAGAAGGGGAAAGCCTTGACATAGAGGGGTATGAATGCTATTCTAATAACGTAAGTTAGCACTCGGAAGAGATGAGTGCTAACAACAAGGTGATAATCATGGCACGCAGAACAAATAAGAATGAACCCCGCTACGGGGCCAATGAATTGAATGAAAGAAAGAGGAAAGTATTGTGGGCAGTGGTACAGGATTATGCAGATACCGCTGAACCGGTAGGCTCCAGAACCATTGCCAGGAAGTACAACCTGGGCGTCAGCAGCGCCACCATCCGGAATGAGATGCAGGATCTGGAAGATGAAGGATACCTGGAACAGCCCCATACTTCCGCAGGACGTATCCCTTCCATCAAGGGGTATCGTTTTTATGTGGACTGGCTCATGCAGCCCGCTCCTGTTTCCAATGAAGAAAAGTCCATGATTGACAGCATGCTTCTGGATCATGTGACGAAGGTGGATGAAATTTTCCGCAATATGGCAAAGGCTGTTTCATCCCTGACCCATAACCTTTCCGTCGCCACGTCCGCTGGTATTAAGAAGAAATTCAACTATGTCCGTTTCCTTCCCCTTGACGGAGCCAGGGCCATTCTCCTGGTGGTGACAGACCGGGGAGACGTTTCCAACGCAGTGGTGGATATTCCTAAAGGCAGCACCTTTGATGAAATGCAGCTCCTGGCGGACAGGATGAACCATTTCCTCCACGGCCGGGACGTTGACAGTATGGATGAGAAGGAAATCCTTTCCTTCCAGAAGGATGTAGAAAAGAATTTAAGCCCCTATATGAATGTGTTCCAAACCCTCCAGCGTGTGCTGACACCGCAGCAGGAAGTTTATTCCGGCGGCGCATCCCAGCTGATTGAGCAGCCGGAATTCAAAAATGTAGAAAAAATGCAGGATATCCTAAATCTTCTGGAGCAGCGGGATATGCTGGAAAGCATGCTTCTCTCCAGTTCCGACCAGCCCATTGCCGTCCACATCGGCACGGAAAACCCCATGAAGTCCCTGTCCGATTTATCCATCGTGAGGGCCCAGTTTTCCTCCGGCGGCAGGGTCATCGGTTCTGTGGCAGTGCTGGGACCGACGCGCATGCAGTACAGCAGGATTATCGGCATGATGCGGTTCATGCAGGACAGACTGGATCAGCTTTTGAAGAATAAAGAGTAAAAACGAGGAGGCTCCCCAATGGCAAAAAAAGAAGAAATCAAAGTAAAAGTGAATACGGAGGAACCGAAGGAAAAGGGAAAAAAGGCGGAGGAAATGCCGAAGCCTACAATAGAGGAACTGCAGCAGCAGGTCATTTTCCTCACTAAACAGGCAGCGGATGCCCAGAAGAAGGCAAGGGAAGCGGAAGATAAGGCCAAGTCGGAAGAGACAAAGCTGCAGACCGCCCTTTCCCAGTATGTAAGACTTCAGGCGGACTTCGACAATTTCCGCCGCCGCACAAAGGAAAGCGAAGCCAAAGCGGCCGATACCTACAAGGCGGAAACGCTGAAATCCTTCCTTCCGGTACTGGATAATTTCGAACTGGCTCTATCCCATATGAAGAAGGATGCATCCGGCGAGGCCTACCTGAAGGGCTTTGAACTGCTCCAGAAGCAGATGGTGAAAATCATGGCGGACTTCGGCGTCAAGGAAATCGAAGCCAAGGGCAAGACCTTTGATCCCCATTTCCACGAAGCGGTGATGATGGTCGCATCTGATGAAATGGATGATGAAACCGTTGCCATGGTTTTCCAGAAAGGCTATCTCTATAAAGATACAGTGATTCGCCCTGCCAAGGTCCAGGTTGTGAAAAACAGCTGACATTGGCGGTTAAATATAGAATTTCAGTTTTAGAAATACATTGGAAAGGAGACATTTTAAATGTCAAAAGTAATTGGTATTGATTTAGGTACAACAAACTCCGTAGTAGCTGTCATGGAGGGCGGCGAACCTGTCGTCATTCCTAACGCCGAAGGCTCCCGTCTTACCCCTTCCGTGGTAGGCTTCTCCAAGAATGGAGAAAGGCTGGTAGGCCAGCTGGCAAAGCGCCAGGCCGTATCCAACCCGGACCGCACCATCGTTTCCATTAAACGTCATATGGGCAGCGACTACAAGGTAACCATTGACGGGAAATCCTATACTCCCCAGGAAATCTCCGCCATGATTCTGCAGAAACTGAAGGTGGATGCAGAAGCTTATCTGGGCGAAAAAGTAACGGAAGCCGTTATTACCTGCCCGGCTTACTTTACCGACAGCCAGCGCCAGGCCACCAAGGATGCCGGCGCCATTGCAGGCCTTAAAGTTCTCCGTATCATCAACGAACCGACCGCCTCTTCCCTGGCTTACGGCCTTGACAAGATTAAAGACGGTAAGGAGCACCGTTTCCTGGTTTACGATCTGGGCGGCGGCACATTCGATGTATCTATCCTGAACCTGGCAGACGGCGTATTTGAAGTAGAAGCTTCCAGCGGCAACGGCCATCTGGGCGGCGATGACTTCGATGCCCGCGTCATGGACTGGATTGCAGACACCTTCAAGAACCAGAACGGCTTCGAACTGAAACGGGATCCCATGACCAACCAGAGACTGAAGGAAGCTGCTGAAAAAGCAAAGATTGAACTGTCCTCCGTCATGTCCACGGACATCAACCTCCCCTTCATCACCATCGACTCCAACGGCCAGCCGGTTCACTTCGACGCTACCCTCACCCGTGCCGTATTCGACCAGATTACGGAAGATCTGGTACAGGCTACCGTAGAACCTATGGAACGGGCTATGAAGGATGCAAACCTCACTATTGACGATATCGATAAGATTCTTCTGGTCGGCGGCTCTTCCCGTATCCCCGCCGTACAGACCCTTATCCGCAACAAATTCCATAAAGAACCGTCCAAGGGCGTTAACCCTGATGAATCGGTAGCTGTAGGTGCTGCCATCCAGGCCGGCGTTCTTAAAGGCGAAGTGAAAGACGTACTGCTTCTTGATGTCACTCCGCTGTCTCTGGGCATTGAAACCCTGGGCGGTGTATTCACCACTATGATTAAGAGAAATACCACCATTCCGACCTCCAAGACCCAGGTATTCTCCACTGCTGTCGATAACCAGCCGTCCGTAGATATCCATGTACTCCAGGGCGAACGTCCCATGGCTGCTGATAACAAGACCCTTGGCCGTTTCGAACTGAGTGATATTCCGCCGGCTCCCCGGGGAGTTCCGCAGATTCAGGTCACCTTCGACATCGATGCCAACGGTATTGTCCATGTTTCTGCAAAGGATCTGGGCACCGGCAAGGAACAGAAGATCGACATTACCTCCTCTTCCGGCCTCTCTGACGAAGAAATCAAGAGAATGCAGGATGATGCCAAAGCCCATGAAGCAGAAGACAAGAAACGGAAAGAAGCCATTACTGCCAAGAACAATGCAGAAGCCCTTATTTACCAGGCTGAAAAGACAGTGAAGGAACTGGGAGACAAAGCAGACCAGGGCAAAGTCAAGGAAGTCAATGACGCCATTGCTAAACTGAAAGAAACACTGAAAGGCGACGACACCGAAAAGATCAAAGCCGATGCAGAAGCTCTCACCAAACCGCTCCATGAACTGACCGAAAAACTGTACCAGCAGGCACAGCAGGCTCAGCAGGCACAGCAGCAGGCCCAGAATGCAGGCGCCCAGCAGGGACCCCAGGCCGGAGCCAAAAAAGACAAGGACAATGTAGTAGACGCAGACTATAAAGTCGTGGACGACGATAAGAAATAAGGAATAGTGTGATTTCTTTATGGCAGACAGCAAGGATTATTATGACATCCTTGGCGTAAGCAAAAACGCCACCGATGATGAAATCAAAAAAGCATACAGAAGACTTGCCCGCAAATACCATCCGGACCTGAATAAGGACCATCCTAAGGAAGCGGAAGAAAAGTTCAAGGAAGTCAATGAAGCCTACCATGTACTTTCCGATGCCGACAAGAGAGCTCAGTACGACCAGCTTGGCCACGACGCCTTCCAGCAGGCATCCCGTGGTGGAGCCGGCGCCGGGGGATTCGGCGGATTCGGTCAGGGCGGATTCAATGGCCAGGGATTCGACTTCGGCGGCTTCGACATGGGGGACATTTTCGACATGTTCACCGGCGGCAGCCGCAGAAGGAACAATGGTCCCCAGCAGGGGGCGGACCTCCGCTACGATATGACCATCACCCTTCGGGAAGCCTTCACCGGAGTGAAGAAGAAATTCTCCGTCACCAAGAACGACACCTGCAGCCACTGCCACGGCAGCGGCGCAGAACCGGGCTCCTCCGTAGATACCTGCCCTGCCTGCCACGGCACCGGACAGCAGCGTATCGTAAGAAACGGCCCCTTCGGACAGATGGTGAACATCGTCACCTGCCAGCAGTGCGGCGGCACCGGCAAGATTATCAAAAACAAGTGCAAAGAATGTCATGGCAGCGGCACCGTCAGGGCCTCCAAGACCATTGAAGTCAATATCCCTGCCGGTGCCGACAGCGGCGTCCGCATGAGAGTGTCCGGCGAAGGGGAGCCGGGTCTCCGGGGCGGCCCCAAGGGCGACCTTTACGTATACATCTACGTGGAAGACGACCTGGACTTTGAAAGAGAAGGGGACGACCTTTACAAGACCGTCAATATTTCCTACCCCGTGGCAGCCCTGGGCTCCACCATCAAGGTAAAGGCCCTGGACAAAGAAGTGGAACTGAAGATCCCAGCCGGCACCCAGACAGGCACCCGCTTCCGCATTTCCGGCGAAGGCATGCCTCATCTCCAGTCCTCCCGCAAAGGCAATCTTTACGTGGAAGTCCATGTCACCGTGCCTAAACGGCTGAACGAAGACCAGAAGAACGCCCTTCTCCATTTCGCCAATGAAATGGGTGAGGACTGCTCCCAGTACAAAGGGAAAAGTTCCTTCCTGGACAAAATCATAGACAAGTTCAAACAGTAAGAAAAAAGCCCATCGGTTATCCGGTGGGCTTTTTGCGATGAGCAGATGTGTTCCCAGGGAAAAGGCACGAAAAAAAGAGGAAATGCTACGCAAAAAGCATTTCCTCTTTTGTATTTCCATAGTCCGCTGAAAAACGAATTACTTGGAGTACAGTTCGACGATGTTGGTTTCGTTGACTTCGTCTTTGTAGGGGAGTTCGTCTCTCTGGGGGAAACGGGTGAGGGTTGCAGTCCAGTTGTCGAAGGACTTTTCGATGTAAGGAAGATCGAAGGTCTTCAGTTCCTGGAAGGACTGTTTGAACATTTCATTGGATCTGTAGGATTCCTTCAGGGAAATCACCTGTCCGGGACGAACGGGGTAGGAAGGAATGTCTACTCTCTTGCCGTCAACCACGATGAGTCCGTGGGTAACCATCTGACGAGCCTGACGGATGGAACGTGCAAAGCCTGCACGGTATACAAGGTTGTCCAGTCTGGTTTCCAGCAGGAACAGCAGGTTTTCGCCTACGACGCCGGACATTCTCCTTGCTTTATCATAATAGCGGTAGAACTGCTTTTCAAGCAGGTTGTACATCGCTTTAACCTTCTGTTTTTCGGACAGCTGTACGCCGTATTCAGACTGTTTCTTCTGACGAGCGTCAGCGACCTGCCGTTTTAACGCTTTCGGATGGCCGTAAATATTTACGCCGAAACGTCTGCTTGTCTTAAAACGGAGATTTCTGTTTGTTGCCATTGTGTAAATCACCTCTCTAAAAATTATGCTGATCGAATATGAACAGCTTTTATATTATAAAGGATTCATGGAGTGATGTCAATATATTTTTGAGAGTAGGGAATGGGGGCGCCTTTTAATTTATTGAAGTCGCCAGTATGGATAAAACAGCTTTAGTGGACTAGTGAGCTGGTGGGCTAGTAAAAACCATACAACCGCCCTTACGGGCGAGGGAAAACCATATAACCGCGCCTGCGGCGCGAGGAAATGCCCCCCTTTGGTGGCTGGCGCCACCCGCTTCCTAGGGAAGGGGGGCTCTGGCTCTTCGTCCTGCAGCACTGGTGACACAAAACCAAATCCCGTAACGCAGATTTCATAAGCATTACCCGCAGGGCAATCCACCACCCTCTGAACCCTGAACCTATTTTCCCCTTCTTTCCGCCATGGTGAAGAAGTTTTTCAGGATTTTTCCGCCTTCCGGGGTCATAATGGATTCGGGATGAAACTGGAGGCCGTAGGTGGGATAGTCCCTGTGTTCCACGGACATGATTTCCCCGTCTTTGGTGCGGGCGGTGATTTTCAGGCAGGGAGGCATGGTGGATTCCACGGCGGCAAGGGAATGGTAGCGGGCTGCTTTGATAGGCGATTTCATGCCTCTAAAGAGGGGACTCCCGGTATCGACTTCCACGTCATAGGCTTTTCCATGGACCAGTTCTTTGGCGTAGGATACGGTGGCGCCGTAGCACTGGCAGATGGCCTGGTGGCCCAGGCATACGCCCAGAATGGGAATGCGGGGGCCGAAGAAACGGATGGCATCCACGCAGATGCCTGCGTCTTCCGGACGTCCGGGACCGGGGGAGATAAGGAGAGCCTTAGGGTTCATTTCTTCCAGTTCTGGAAGGCTCAATGCATCGTTCCGAATGACTTTGATGTCCGGATAGAGGCTTCCTGCCAGCTGATAGAGGTTATAGGAAAAGCTGTCATAGTTATCAATCAGAATAATCATTTGTCCAGTCCTCCTTCTGCCAGGTGAATGGCGTTGACTACGGCTTTGGCTTTATTGAGACATTCCTGATATTCCTTTTCCGGTACGCTGTCGGCTACGATGCCGGCGCCGGACTGGACACAGAGGACGCCTTTTTTCTTATAGGCCAGCCGGATGCCGATACAGGTGTCTATATTTCCGGAAAAATCAAGGTAGCCGATGGCACCGCCGTAGATGCCCCGTTTTCTTGATTCTTCTTCCTCAATGATTTCACAGGCCCGGAGTTTGGGGGCGCCGGAGAGGGTGCCTGCAGGCAGGACGGCGTCGATGACGTCTATGGCGTCCTTGCCGGGGGCAATGGTACCTTCCACGGTGGAGCCGATGTGCATGACGTGGGAGAAGCGGAGGATGTTCAGGTATTTCTCCACTTTCACGGAGCCGATGCGGCTGACTTTCCCCAGGTCGTTCCGCCCCAGGTCGACCAGCATATTATGCTCGGCCAGTTCTTTGTCATTGGAAAGGAGCTCTTTTTCCAGGGCCTGGTCTTCTGCTTCGGTTCTGCCTCTCGGCCTTGTGCCGGCCAGGGGGTAAGTGTGGAGGATGCCGTTTTCCAGTTTACCCAGGGTTTCCGGTGAGGAACCGGCGATTTCCACCTGGTCACTGGTGAAATAGAACATATAGGGAGAAGGGTTTTCCATGCGGAGCAGGCGGTATACGTCAAACAGGGAGCCTCTGGCTCTGGCGGTCAAAGGATTGGAAAGGACTACCTGGAAAATGTCGCCTTCGTAAATATGGTGTTTGGCATTTTCCACCATGGCGCGGTATTCTTCCAGGGAATGGGCGGGCTTGAGCTCTTCTTCCAGATGGAGGGGTTTGAATACCGCTTTGGCTCCGCTTTTCAGCAGTTCTTCCATTTCACGAAGCTCTTTTTTCGCCTGGCGGTAGGAATGATCTATGTCCTCTGTGGAGACGCCGGTGATGAGGATGATTTTCTGTTTGTAGGCATCAAAGACCACCAGCTTGTCAAAGAGCATGAGGTCCACATCGTTGAAATCGGCATTGTCCTCGTGGGCGAGCGTCAGCGTAGGTTCTGCATATTTGATGTAGTCGTAGGAGAAATAGCCTACCAGGCCGCCGGTAAAGGGAGGGAGTCCTTCCAGCTTGGGGCTTTTGTAATCAGCAAGGATTTTCCTGATTTCTTCGCCGGGATGGGTGACCTCTTTCCTGATGATTTCCGGATGCTCTCCCTCTGCGCCCTTCGTAATGGTGAGATGACCATTCAGGCAGGTAAGCTCCAGGGTGGGATCATAACCAAGGAAGGAGTAGCGGCTCCAGGGCTGGCCAATTTCCGCGCTTTCCAGCATAAAGCAGTGATGGCTGGCGGCGCGGAGGGTCCGCATGACTTCAATGGTGGTGAAGGCGTCTGCCATGATTTCCCGGCAGACGGGAATTCTTCTGTAATCACCGGATGCACTGACTTTTTTGATTTCTTCTAGTGTAGGATACATAATGACCTCCTTATGGAAGCGCTGATTCAATGGCTCACTGTTTTTATTCTTACAAAAGCAAACTCCATGAATGAATCAGTGCTTCCTCATCTGCCTGGACATAAAAAATCCGCCCATGGCAGAAATAACTCTGCCAAGGACGGATTCAATCCGCGGTGCCACCTTGTTTCACGATATCGTGCTCTTTGCGAGATACCATCATATCTCCGGCAGCTAACGCGTGCCTCACGTTGCGGGATACTCTGTCATCCATTTCGCCGCACCCTCAGCGGTCCATTTGGCAGGCTGCCTTTCCATCCATTCTCACCGGCTAGGACTCTCTTTGGGTGCATTTCCTGCTTTGATCTCCGCTTCAACGGTTTCTTGCTTAGAAGATTATATCCTTTTCAACTGTTTGTCAAGAGGAAAGAATCGCTGGGTAAGTGTCAAGTTTTCCTCGGTAATTCATTTGACTGTCGATGATTACTATCTCCGTGGCTTCGGTTTTATCAGTATTTCTGTATAGCTCTGG
>DCJJ01000071.1 GCA_002320515.1 Dialister sp. UBA1703
CGAACCATAAGGCATTCCATCTTAAATACAGAAAGCCAATACAGGGAAATAAATACGGAAGAGAAGAAGAAATCTACCAGTGTGAAGACTGCACGGGATGTCCCTATGCCGAGAAATGCAAAAGAGGCAAAGGCAATCGTACGGTTCGCATAAACAAGGAACTGACAGCTATGCACGAGGAAGTTCTGGAGAATCTGGAAAGCATCAGAGGCGCCTTTTTGAGGATGAACCGATCCATCCAGTCAGAAGGGACCTTTGGAATCGTAAAAAATGACCACGACTACAAGCGCATTCAACGTCGGAGCATGAAAAGAGTGAAACTGGAGATTTATTTGATTGCCATTGGCCAAAACCTAAATAAATACTACCATAAGCGGACACGACAACAAGAAATTGCATAAATGGAAATAGTCGCGTCTTGTGGGGGCAAGGGGGGAGTATAACCATTTTTCCCTCTTCATTGGAATGCAACCATAATGAAATGCATAAAAATGAGGCTGTGAAAAAATGATTGAACATTTTTTCACAGCCCCAAGTTAGTATGGTAGCATTTGCTAGACCTGCCAGAGGCAGGAGCCAGTACAATACCCCGGAGGGGTTATTAGCAAACCTCTATTTGAAATGGGGGTTGCTGACTTTTCTGCAACATGGCTGAAAATCGTTGTAAGTAATAATAGCAAGGTATAAAATAAAAGTAAGACGTTAAGATTTTCAAAAAAAGGAGTAAAACACAATGAAAAGATTAAAAAAAGCACTGATTATCATGACTGCCGCATTTGGAATCTTTACAGGAGTTATGGGCGCAAACGCAGCTGACGAAACCATTACGGTAAGTAATCCGGATGAACCGGCGATCATTACCAAAGTAAAGAATATAAAAGGACAGAACCCGTTTATCAAACTGGATGACCGCAACTTCCTCAATGCTGCAAGCTACCAGAAAATCAAGACCGATTTGAAAGACAAGGATGGAAATACTATCCAGGTAAAAGACAAATACCTGATTGAAATATTCCACATTCTTACCAAAGATGAAGCTGCTAAACTTGCAGAATATATCAAGAATGACAAAATCAAAAATGCAGGAGCAGTACTAACCGGGTATTTCGTAGTTACAGACATAGAAGGCAAGGTATCCGCAACACCTGTATACATGAAGTTTGAAGAAGGCTCTGAGGATGTAGGATACAAAGACATGAAAGGTACTTACCAGCTTAGGAATCCAAAGGCCGATCCTAATATGAGCAAAGCATTTGCAGAAATCAATAAATACTTTGCAACCGCCAAATAAAGAAAACGAAACTGATAAAATACCAAACGAAACCAGATAGATTTAGAGCGAAGCTGATTGATTTGAAGGAAAGAGATAGTGCGGGAAAGTCTTGTTAGAGAAAGCCAATCAAATCTGGCCCACAAAATTGTTAACTTTTAAACGGCTAGTAATTTGTTCGAAAAATATTTTTGTATAAGATATATACAAGTTTTTATTTATGAACTCAGGGAAAACTGGATGCAGGAAGAAGGATAAAAGCTAAATGATGGATAAAAACGAAGAAATGAAGCAATTTTGTTATGCAGATAGTGTTCTTGCCTTTAAACAAATCAGCGAAAAAAAGTGGCTGAATTTGATGACTAAAAATTTTAAGGTTGTGTATCCGAAGTTTAAATTAACAAAGGATCAGTGTACTGCTTGGAGAGATTGTTTCCGCGTCATGCAAATGGCTTTGGCTAATACATCCCATCCTAAAAATACCACTATAATTTTTGAATATAAATTACCTTATGAGGGAGGGCGTCGTCCAGATGTTATTCTGCTTAGCTCGTCGAAGATATATCTTTTAGAGTTTAAGATGTCAGATCATTTTGTAAAGCCAGACCTTGATCAACTTTTGGCATATCAGAGAGATTTATCAGAATATCATTTAGAATCAAGAGGAAAAAATATTTATCTAATATTAGTATATACTGGTGCTAATTGTGCAAAGGATATCAATAATAAAAAGGTAAACGATAAACTGAATATATATCAAATTTGTAATAAGGCATGCATCTGTTCACCTAAAAACTTAAAAATCGAGTGTTCAGATACAAAACCAATAGATTGGAAGAGATGGGTAAAATCAAAATACGAACCTCTCCCGAGTATTCTTGAAGCAGTTTGCCAGTATGCGAAGAATGAACCATTGCCAGAAATACGGACAGCAAATAGTGCAGGTATAGGTAAAGCATTTAAAATCATTAAAGACAATGTTAAATATGCAAAAGATAATCATAAGTTTGTAGTATGTTTTGTATCAGGAGTACCAGGTTCTGGAAAGACACGACTGGGATTGAGATTAGTTTATGAAGAGGCAGAAAAAACTAAGGATAGAGCTATGTATATGTCTGGTAATGCAGCGCTCGTTGAAGTTCTTCAATACACGCTTGCTCAAAATAAAAAGGATATAAAAAAGGATAGCGAAGCACTGATAAAAGAACTTTTTAACGTAATAAATCAAGATAGTATTGACATGAATGTATTGGTATTTGATGAGGGACAAAGGGCTTGGATTACTGATGATGGTAAAATCAATCAGCCTTTAACAATCATGAATAAAATGGAAAAGGGACTCGATTGGGGATTTTTATTAGTTCTATATGGTGATAAACAGAATATTAGAGATAAAGAAAAAGCTTCGATTGATAATTGGGCAAAGAATTTGCAACCCAGTTGGGAAGTTGTTTGCCCGGATAATTTTGCTAAATATTTTCCAAGAAATGCTATTCATCATACATATGAACAATTAAATTTGACCGTTTGTCTGAGAAGTCACACAGCTAAAGATATAAGCGAGCTTGTTAATTTAATCATAGCCGGTGATAAAGAAGGAGCAAAAAAAGTTAGGAAAAACATTGATGATAGTTTCCCACTATACATAACCCATAATAGAAATATAGCGATAAGATATTGCTGAGGCCGATATAAAAATGACCGTAGAAAATACTACGGATTTCTCACTAGCTCCTTACAAATGGGCAAAAATTGGAATGAAGAAGGGTATTGTGAAGGAGAAGTAAAATACCGTCAAATTGCGAATAATCGATTAAACGCACGTAAAACGGTAAATAGACAAGATGAATGTGGCAAATGGTATACTAATAATAATACTGCTGGGCAATCTCATTCTATTGGAGACTTTAGTAGAGACTTTCGTTCGGTGGCTAATGAATTTGCCTGCCAGGGACTTGAATTGGATATGCCAGTTGTCTGTTGGAGGCATGATATGGTATGGAAGGAAGGGAAGTGGAATTTTTTATTGAAAAATCCATTCCGAAATTCATTGAGATCAAATGCTTATCGTATTTTGCTTACCCGCGGTCGAGATGGGTTGATAATTTATATTCCGGATACTGATAGGCTTCAGGAGACATATAATCTTTTCAAGGATATTGGCTTTGAAGAACTGGATTTACTAGAACAGGAAACTACAACCAAATGTAGTTAAAGATTGTGTAATATAATTAATGCTTTCTAACTTGCGATGTATAAGTAACCTAGTAAATCATGGGAATCTTGAAGACTGTGCCCATCCTTTCCATCCAGCCCCGCGACTATCCGACCGATGACAAGGGGGACAGATAAACAGCCCGCACAAAAAACAGCCGTAAAAGCGATTCCCGCTCCTACGGCTGTTTCTATTCTTCTTTTAATCCCAGAGGTCTCTATAGTATTTTCCAAAAAGGTCCAGGCCTTTCTGCATTTTTTCTTCGTACTCTTTTTCTGCTTTAGTCACATCATGCGGCACATCAGGGACATGGAAGCGGATGGCGCTCCATTCCCCGGGGTTCGGATCTTCTGCTGCCGTGGTGACGGGAAGGCCCTCTTTTTCCCGCTTCCTGCATTCATCATCGAGCCGGTTTTCCATGGGGCTGTCGCGGTATCCCTGCCGGATCTGTTCAAAAGACCAGAGCATGGCTGATACGTTTTTTTCCAGCCTTCTACACCCTCAGTCACGTCGATGCAGCCGGTGAGGTCCAGGGCGAGGAAGCGGCTGAGCCCCGCGCAGATGAGGGGCGTAAATAATGTTACCAGACCGGCTGCTTCACTTTCGGAGATGAAGGGCTCTTTCCTTGCTTTCGCCAGCATCCGTTTTCTTGGCGGCTTTTCTCCCTTTTTCCTGTGGACCAGGGACGGGGGGATTTTATTTGTATGAAGGTCTCTGTAATATTTGGCAAAAAGGCGGATGCCTTTTTTTACTTTATTCTCATACGCACACGTTTCATCTGCTAAATTTTCCGGCCAGGCGGGAAAATTGTTTGTCAGTTCCATCAGTTTACTGTGCGGGTCCATTACAAATTTATCGGCAGGAATGTGCTCGAGTTTCAGGGTAAGGAACCGGCGGAGGCCGGCGCAGAGGATGGGGGAGAAGAAATCGTCCAGGTTCCGGGCGTCCCTTTCGGACACATAGGGATGATTTCTTTTATATTCCGGTTTTCGTATTCTTTTCACAGGCGGCTCCTTAGTCATGCAGGGCTAAAAAATATTGGGCGTATAAATTAAGGCCTTTCTGTATTTTCTGCCGGTATGCTTCATATGCATGCAGGACTGAAGGTGGAATGTCAGGCGTATTGAATACCATTTCGGTGCCCCTTGGATTTTCCGGCAATGGCTTTTCGGAGTAGAGGGGTACGCCCTTTTCTTCCAGCTTACCGGCTTCCCTGTTAAACCAGACGGCGTAGGGGTCATCGGGAAAGTCCAGCCTGATTTCTTCAAAGGAATAGAGCATGGCTCTTAAAATATTCTTCCATTCCTCATGGTCTTCCATAGGGGCGGAGCTGGTTTCGTCCATGGTGTCCAGCAGCTTCCGGATGCCGGCGCAGTTATGGGCGGCCAGCTTCCCATAGAGGTTCCACATATCACAGCCCGACATTTTGGGCTCTCTCAAGATGCGGGAGAGCTGTTTTTTTCTCTTATGTATCATAGTGCCTCCTTTCGGCTTTCCTTATCCCGGCATGGGCGGTATCTCTTACATTGTGGATATGTGTCATCTCCTTTCAGCCCTTCTTTCCGGCGGGGTTCTATTATAAACGATGAAATCAGATTTTCTGTATTTCTATCCGTTTCCTGTGAAAAAGAAAGGGTAATAAAGGAACTATGAACCTTGGCTGCGTCGGAGGTTTTACAGGCGGGAAAGAATTTTTGCTATAAAAATGTTATATATTGACAAAACCTTAAAGCAGTATCTGTCATTTTGACGGATGCTGCTTTTTAAATTTACCGCAGTTTTGACTGTGGAGATGTGAATGTATGCGAAAGAACATAAGTTCATAATTAAACGTTGATTAACACAGCGGACTCAAATTCCGTAATCGTGAAAATATATATCATAAAAATAACTAGTCAATAAATAATAGATCATATGTATCCATGTGAAATTTAACTCTTTAAATTCTATTGAAATTAACAAATGGATTCATAAAATTCACCTTTGTACCTGGTACAGGTTTTTTCAAGTACGTCAGGATTACCGTTTCTTTCATAAGGATGCCAAAGGCAAAAGGAGAGGGTTCGGCGTTGAAACGCCGACCTTAAAAGATATTCATTAAATTTAGAAGTTTTGAATAGAAGAAGGAGATGACAGAAATGAAAAGGAGTTCATGGAATAAAGAATAGACAGTGACTACAGTAAATAGATTTTAGAAGGCTGAAAATTCCAATTTAGAAAAGAAAAGGGAAAAATATGACAAAGAAAATAGATAAAAACAAAATCAATCTGGATCCCGGCTTCTCAGAGGGTGACCGGCGAAAGGTGGTGCTTTTTGAGCACGTGCCGAAGTCGCTGCAGTGGGAGCTCTATCTCTCCGGCCGTCTGGGTGAGCGTGACAGCTATCTTCTGGGGCTGGTGAATTCGAAGGTGAAGGCCTGCCTGGATTACGAGGCGGGGCTCATGGACAGTGACCGGCTAATGGAGGCTGACGGATAGGGATATGGACGATAAAAATGATCTGGAATTAAGGGCGCGATTCAGCCATATGACGGATTCAGAGCTTTTTGAACTATACCGCTCTCCCGGGGTGACTGACCATGAGAGGGAAATCATGGCCGAAGTGAGTCCTTTTATCCGGGGCGTCCTGGAATGTGACCGGGCCGCAGGCAAACGGCTGGAACAGATTTACATCATGCATCTCAGCAGGGGTTAATGAGCCCCGCAGGCAGCGGGGAGAGGAGATCTCCCCGGGCCTGTCTATTTCTACATATATAAAGGAGACTGTCATGGATACAAAAGATAAGAAGAACAAAGATTTCACTTACGCAAAATTCAACGCCGATGCGCCGTACCGACTCTTGAAGGACCGGTTCCCCGAGGATATGGCCGGTGACCTGGCGGATCTGGTCAAAGAGGAAATCGTAGGGCAGGATGAGGCAGTGAAGCAGATCTGCTCCTTCCTTGTCATCCAGCTCTGCAAGCTGAACTACAACCGCAGGCATAAGGGAGACAGCTTCTTCCAGGAAGTGCCGCTGAAGAGCCTGATGATCACCGGCCCTTCCGGCTGCGGCAAGACGGCCACGGTGGAATGCATCTGCCGGAATATGGAAATTCCCGTAAGCCGCATCGATGCCTCCTCCAAGGTGCCCACCGGATTTAAGGGGCAGAGCTGGCTGACCGTCATTTCCGATGCTATCAGCCAGATGCAGTCCGTCTACCCCGATGAGCCAGTGGACAGGCTGGTGGAACAGTTCAATATGGGCTCCGTAGTCATTCTCGATGAATTTGACAAGGCTATCGAGCCGGTAAAGGGGGCCGACATCAGCAACTATCATACCCTGAGCCAGGGATCTCTCCTGAAACTGCTGGAGGGCGGCACCTATAGCACAGAGGAGCTGGGCATTACCTGCGAATGCCATCCCACCATCACCACGAAGAACACCATCTTTGTGCTGGCCGGTTCCTTTTCCGCTCTCGATGATGCGGTAAGGAAAGGCATGGGCAAGGAAATCCGGATGGCCCGGGACAAGGAACTCGCTGCCCTGGATGCCAGACTGGCGGATTTTTCGGCAGGCAGGGAAAACGAGCGGGCGGCGCAGGAAAAGAAATGCTTGGAACTCAGAAACCGGATTCTGAAGGCGGAGTCCGGTATCGCCGCCTGCCGCCTGGAGGCGGACAAGGCCCTCATGGGAGACAGGGACCGGCTGGCGGAACTGGAAAACCGGGCGGGCCTCATCCACTGCGAGCTGGTGGACCGGAGCCGGCTTCTCACCGATCTGGGCCGCGAGGGTGGAGAGACAAGACCCATCGGCTTCACCTGCGTAGACAGCATGGCCGGCCCTGAACCGGAAAGGGAGAGAGATACAAGGGGAAGGGTGGAAAAGGAACACCGCCTCTGCCAAAGCAGGGGAAGGGAACTGGATGAGCTCCAGACTTCCATCGATACCCTGAGACTTCAGATCAGCGCCAAAGAAGGGGTGTACAGAAAGAGACTGGAAAAGCTGGTCCTTGAAAGGGATGAGCTGAATCTTGCCCTCTCCAGAGCCACCACGCTCCAGAACGACAGGGCGGAAGAAGAAGCTGCTCTTCTGGCACAGCGGAGCCGTCTGGCAGCCTCCTACGCCGCCCGCCTGCAGGAGGTGGAAAAGCCGGGTAATCACAGGGTGCCCGACATGGAAACCCTTATCTGCTACTATGAGCTCATTCCTGAAATCGCAGGACGCATGGCGGATCTGGTGGTGATGAAGCTCCTCGGGGAAAAGGCCCTTGCGGAAATCGCTAAACGCAGCAGCGGTACGGACCTCGGCCGGCTGAGCACCTTCTTCTGCGAACAGGGCATCTTCCTGGTTATTGCCGATAAGGCCCGCCTGGCCATGGTCAAGGCTGCCATGAAGAAGGGACTGGGCGCCAGAGGCCTTGTCTCCGTACTCAGTCAGGTCATCTATCCCAGCTATCCCCTCATGCAGGCCAAAACCCCCTGCCGGGTATACATCAATGAAGACTGCATCACTAAAGGCACCGCGCCTGTCATCTGCAGTATCTATCCACAGTAGCCCGAAGGCTTCGCGAATTCCAAGAAAAGGAGGTGAGACAAATGATTTCATTTATCGTAGGCTACATTCTGGGAGTCATCCTCTGGCCCGTATTCGTCCTGCTGGGTCTGGGGTACCTCCTCTCCTGCATCTTCAATTTCATCTGCAGTCTTTTCTAGACCGACAGACCCGCCCGCCCAGCCCGCTCCCGAGGGAGCGGGAGTGACGGCGGCGCAGGCCTTATCTGCAATTAAAGTATAAAAGGAGGCACATCATGAAACTGGAGCACATAGAAATCGTTTCGGACAAAGAAATCAAACTGTTTTATGAAAACGGGGAAATCCGCCTGCTGGACCTATCCCCCTGGTTCAAGGGAGACTTCATGGGAGAACTTAGGAATCCGGACTATTTCAGAAAAGCCAAAATCTTCCCTCTTACGGAAGACACCATCTGCTGGCCCCGCGGCCAGGACATCGCTCCCCATGAAGTTTATGAAATGAGCAGAAAGGTAAGCACCTGACAGTCTGTTTTCCATCGCGCCGGTGGCGCTTTCCTGGATGAAAGGAGGCTTTTATGATTTATATTACCGGCGACTGTAATGGAGAATTCGGAAAAATCCGGCGTTTCTGCATGGAAATGGGAACCGCCAGGGAGGATATCATGATCATACTGGGAGACGCCGGAATCAATATTTCCAATGGCCTCCGTGACCTTCGAGAAAGCAGATGCTGTCACAGATTCCCATTACCCTCTTCTGCATCCACGGCAACCATGAAATGCGGCCTACCCGGGTAGTGCAGGTAGATGAGTGGGGCGGCAGGACGACCAAAAAGGCTTACCGCCTGAAAGACTGGCACGGCGGCAGGGTGTACGTGGAGTCTGCCTTTCCATCCATTCTTTTTGCCAGGGACGGGGAGGTCTATGATCTGGACGGCATAGAAACCCTGGTCATCGGCGGCGCCTACAGCCCTGATAAACCTATGCGCCTCGCCCGGGGCTGGCCCTGGTTTCCCGACGAACAGCCGGATGGCAGGATCCGTAAACGGGTGGAGAAAGCCATAGAAAAAAGGCAGGGAAAAGTGGATGCCCTGCTAACCCACACCATCCCTGCCCGTTACATTCCCCATCTCCACCTCCGTCCCTGGCCCGGCGTGGACCAGTCCACAGAATACTGGCTGGACAGGGTGGAGGACTCCCTGCAGTACAAGAAATGGTACGCCGGTCATTTCCACGTGGATGTGACCATAGGAAAACTGGAAATCATGATGGACCACGTGGAGCCTTTTATAGGGAAATAGGGGAGGAGGTTATCAGTCTTCCTCCCGCCTCCCTTTTGCTCTCTGTCGTGCAGTACCAGTGACACAAGAAGGAAGAACGTAGCGTAGGCTCCTTTCTCAGAAAGGAGCTGGGCGGAGCCCTGAGGATAGGCCTTTCTCCAGCAAAGGCGGCTATTCACAAATGAGTCATTCAGGCCCTTTCAGGGCCTCGGATTTTCTACGAAAATCCGCTATCCTTCGTCGCCTGCGGCGACACCTCCGGCCGGGCATTAAGGTGTTCGCTTAGTGTGCAGGCTATGCTCACATATTAGCCCGGCTCAGAAGCCCTCTGCAGGGCTTCTGCCTTCCAAAGGAAGGGGGCTAAAAACTGCGGCATCAGCCGCCTCCACAACCCTCAGCCGCGAAGCGGCTGTCAAACTTAAGAACCCTCCGGCCCAGCGGGCCGGTCAGACTTAAGAACCTTTTCCCTCATGCCCCGCAGTCGGGAAGATAACATATAGGGGATATTTTAAGCTCTCACCATACTTATATTTCATCAATTTCATATAAAAACTTGACCAAAACTCTTCAGGGCGATATAGTTAAATACAGTGGACAATTATGTAAATTTACAGGAGATATTATGTTTAACTTGCCGGATAAATATGTAGAAGTTGATGGATTCAGGATTCCTGCGGACAAGGCGGATGAGTACAAGCGTATCCGCGACCGCATGATTAAAGAGGCGGAGAAGTTTTTCGGAACTTTCTGCGAAGTGGTGAAGCGGGAGAAGCTGGTGGATCTTCTGGGGGAAGGCATTGTAGGCTATTCTTCCACAGGGGAGATGCTGGCCCGGATTTCTCTGGATCCTTTCGAATTGTCTGCCATGAATGTGGCTTTGCAGCGTAAGAAGATCAGGGAGTACATGCTGGCTACGAACGGGTATGATGATGATGACTATAAGCAGCTTTTGAAAGAGTTTGACGAACGGAAAGCGCATCGTAAAGCAAAAAAATAATAACAGGAAGGACTGTTAGCCAATGATTCAGCTAGTAGTAGACAGTACGGCGGCTCTGCCGAAGGATTTCCTGGCAGACCATGCCAATATCCATGTGATTCCTCTTTTCATTTCCATAAAGGGGGAGTATGTGCCGGAAAACGAGGCCACCATTGAGCAGGTGATCGAGTATTCCGAGAGCACGAAGAAGGCGGTTTCTACCAGCCAGCCCAGCACCGGCGATTTTCTCAAGATGTTCGAATCTATTCCTGCAGAGGATCCGATCATTGTGATCTGCCTGACTTCCGGCGTAAGCGGTACCTACAATGGTGCCGTTCTTGCTGCGCGCCAGTCCGGCAGGAAGAATATTTCCGTAATCAATTCCCGCACCACCGCCGTGGGCATGATGGAAATCGTGGAGGATGCGCTGGAGTTTATCGATAAGGGCCTTTCCTTTGAGGAAGTGGGCGAAAAGCTTCTGGAGTCCGCATCCCTTCTCCGGACTACTTTTACCGTGCCTACCCTTGATTATTTACGGCGGGGCGGCCGCGTGGGGAAAGCGTCCGGTCTGATCGGAAGCATCCTGAAGATCAAGCCGGTGATTTACCTGAATGACAATAATGAGGTGGATGTGCTGGCCAAGGTACGGA
The DNA here is from genome assembly GCA_002320515.1 of Dialister sp. UBA1703. Taxonomy (GTDB): domain Bacteria; phylum Bacillota; class Negativicutes; order Veillonellales; family Dialisteraceae; genus Dialister. Next base: position 10,903 of record DCJJ01000071.1, read on the forward strand.
CGGAAAAGAAGGCAGCTGCTGCCATGATCGATTATCTTCATAAAAATTCGCCCTGCAAACGCATCGGCATCGTCCATATCGAAAACGAAGAGGGCGGCAGGGCGCTGCAGGCCAGAGTCCAGGAGGAATATCCGGACGTGGATGTTACTCTTACCACCGGTACACCCGTTTTGGCATCTTATCTGGGACCGGGGCTTACGGGGATTATCTTTGAAAGTGCCAAATGATGGGGGAAATGAACATGTATAATACAATAGATGGGATCTGTTTCAAAAACATGCTGACGGGAGCGTACCAGCTCTTCCAGCAGAAATATGAAATTATCAACCAGCTGAATGTATTTCCTGTGCCCGATGGGGATACGGGAAATAATATGCTGAATACGCTTCGCTCCATGTACAGCATGATTGCAGAGGAAAAGGCGGAGCAGCCGGTGGGCATCCTGGCCGAGAAGGCCGCTGCCGGCGCTATTATGGGGGCCAGAGGAAATTCCGGCGTCATCCTGTCCCAGATCATCCACGGCATCAGCCGGGGACTTCACGGCAAGAAGACCGCATCCTGCGGACAGATGAGCAAGGCTTTCCAGTACGGCATCCTCTATGCCTACCGGGCTGTCACCAAGCCGGTGGAAGGCACCATCCTTTCCGTAGCCCGGGGCATCGCTAAGGGCACCAGGGAAGTGATTCGCACGGAAACCGATTTCAGCAAGATTCTGGAAGAATCCATCCGCTGCGGCAATGAAGCCCTGGCGAAAACACCGGAACAGCTGCAGATTCTGAAGGACGCCAATGTGGTAGACGCCGGTGGGCAGGGCCTTATTTTCTTCCTCATGGGCTGTCTCAACGGCCTCACCGGCAAGGTGGAGGAAGTGAAGGTGGACGTGAAGCCCGTCATCAGCCGTCTGGAAGCAAAGGGCGAATCCTTCTCCATCGAATATCCCTACTGCACCGAATTCATCATCAGCCCCTGCAAGGTTAAGGCCAAGGAAGTGAGGAAGAAACTGTCCTCCTGGGGTGAATCCATGATCGTGGCGGAAGGGGACAACCTGGTAAAGGTCCACATCCACGCCCAGCGTCCGGGCCACGTGCTCGACATGGCTGCCGACTGGGGCACTCTCCACGACATCAAGTGCGACAACATGGTGGACCAGTTCCATAAAAATAAAGAAAAACAGCAGAAAATGGTGAAAAAGCCTCTGGGCATCCTCACCGTAGTGTCCGGCGACGGCTGGACCGAGCTTTTCAAAAAACTGGGCGCCGACGTCGTATCGGGCGGCCAGTCCATGAACCCTTCCGTGCAGGAATTAAGCAGCGGCATGGACAACGGGCAGTATGAAAAGTACATCATTCTCCCCAATAACAAGAACATCATCCTGGCAGCCCAGCAGCTCCAGAAAATGCTGGGTGAAAAGGTACACATAGTTCCCTCCACCAACCCCATGGAAGGGCTGGCGGCAGCCATGGCCTTCTCCGAAGACCAGAGCCTGGAAAACAACCTCTCTGCCATGAATGAAAGAATGGGGGACATCACCACCGCCATGATTACCACCGCTGTGAGAGACAGCATCGTAGGTAATGCGGTGATCCACAAGGACGACTTCATGGGTATCATGAAGAACCATGAAGTGATTGCGGAAAAAGACTTCACCAAGTGCTTCACCGACGTCCTTTCCCGTATCATTACGGAAGATTTGGAAATCGTCACCGTCTACTCCGGTAAAGACCTCTCCGAAGAGGACTGCCTGAAGGAAATCGACATGGTGGAAAAACTCTACCCCGATGTAACCTTCGAAACCTACCAGGGAGGACAGCCCCTCTATCCCATGTTCATTTCTGCGGAATAATAAAAAAACGCCCTTCGGGGCGTTTTTTTATGTAAGGCTCCTTTCTCAGAAAAGAGCTGCCCGACAGGGCTGAATAGGCCTTTCTCCAGCAAAGGCAACGCCGACCGGTATTTATCACCGGATGTGTCAAATGTGCCGCATACTGAGATTCTTCGCCTGCGNNACGGCGGGAAGGCAAGTCCCGTAATGCTGACTTTATAATTCATAGCCGCCGCAGGCGGCTATCCACAACCCTCGGCGTCGAAGCCGCCGTCAAACCTGAGAACTCGACCACCAAAGACCGGTCAAACTTAAGAACCTTTCTTCACAACCCTCTGAACCCGGGCTGCTTAGCGGCCCGAATGATTCATCAAAAAAAACGCCCTGCAGTCAGGGCGTTTTTTTTATTTTCCTTCTTTTGTTTCCGCGCCGTCAGCGGGGCTGGGATAGAAGTACATAATGCGGTCGGGCTGGAAGTTTTCGCTTACGAGCCTTTTGGCCAGAATGGGGGACATGGCCTGTTCGAAATCCACGATTTCCAGAGGCGAAAGGATGGTGTCCTCCACCAGTACGATAATCACCGGAGCTACTTCCGGCGCATTTTCCGGCACTTCGCTTCTGTCCAGCGGAATGCTGAAGATGAGTCTCAAGGTGGCTACATATTCTTCCTTGTAATTGAAAACGGTACTCCGATAGGTGTTTTCCCAAAGGGTACGCATGAGATTCATGTGGTATAAATCCTGGTTCTGCTGCTGTTCTTCTGCCATTTTAACCTCCTGGAGAGCGTCTGCTCTATAGTGATGCTTTTATTGTATCGCATAACAGGGAAGATGGAAAGGGGGCCTTATGGATACGCTCTTTCGGCGTGAGGAGTCAGAGGTGTTGCCTGGCTTCTGCCATTCAGAAGAATGGGCCTGCCGTTGCGCGGCAGAGGGGCATATGGCCGCTGACGCGGCGGGGGCGAAGGCCTTGGTGGGCGTCATTAAAATAATAAAGGGGCGCCATTATGATAAAACCAGGGAGCCGCCCTGGCGGGCGATGGAAAAGCGGCACCCCCTTTGGTGGCTCCGCCACCACCTTCCCCCCAGCTTCGCTGGTGGGACTGTGGGTGCTCAGCATTGTGCTACATACCTCTACAGGAAAACATAGAGAGGTTCTATTCTTCCCCCTGAATAGGGTGGCAAGTGAGACGCTTTCCCGTGGATGCACAGCGAACACATTTTGAAGGAGCGATAGCGACGCGCAAAATGTAGTGAGTCGTTTCGCCTTTTGGGGGGGAGTCCGGCGCAGCCGGATAGGGGGTGGCCAATTCATCAGAATGTTCGGCGCGATTTATGCAGCAGAAATCTCATCCCTAACGCTGACTTTATAATATAATCATTGCCGCGCAGCGGCAATCTTTCCCCTCTGAACCCTCTGAACCCTCTGAACCCTTTCTTGCCCCTTGAAACACAACCCTTTTACACAACCTGCGCCGACAGGCACGCCCCCTTTTTATATTACGGCTGTGCCGCCACCAAAGCCCTCGGGTCCCAGGCCCGTCAGCCTTTTCTTCTTTGACGCTCAATGGGCGCTAAAGAAGAACCTTTTGCGCCCATAGGGCGCAGATGGTACAATATAAAAGTACGATTCATATTTTATGAGGAGGTATTACATATGAATAAGGGAAAATTATATGGCATCGGTGTGGGACCGGGAGATTCCAAGCTGCTCACCGTGAAGGCTGTGGAAGCTATCCAATCGGCGGATATGATTATTACACCGAAAACGGAAAAGAAGGAAGGGTCTGTGGCCTTTAATATTGCCAAGCCCTATATTTCCGACAAGACGGCGATTCTCCCCATGGTGTTCCAGATGAATACGGACATGGCTGCTGTGGAGAAGCAGTGGGAGGAGAACCGCAAAATCATTGCGGAGAAGCTGGATGAAGGGAAGAATCTGGTGTTCCTTACCCTGGGGGATCCCATGCTGTACAGCACTTACATGTATATTTTCAATGAGTTCAAGGATTCTCCGGACTATGAGGTGGAAACCATCCCCGGCATTCCGGCGTTCCTTGGCATTGCGTCCTATATCGGCCTGCCGGTGACGGAGTGGGAGGAGAATGTGCTTATCATTCCCGCCACTGCGGATCATGAGAAGTTTGACAAGGCCCTTTCGGCTTCGGACAATGCGGTGATTATGAAGGTGTACAAGAGCTTTGCCTTTGTGCAGGAGGAGCTCCGTAAGCATCACATGATCAAGCGGTCCGTCATGGTTTCCCGCGCGGGCCTTCCCGATGAAAAGGTGATCCGGGACATTGACAGCCTGCCGGCGGATTACAAGCCCAATTATCTCAGCACCATTATTGCCAAGAGAGACAAGTAAATGGCAGGCCTCATCCGTCCCCGGGTGGTCATTGCGGGGACAAACAGCGGCGTGGGGAAGACCACCATTGTGACAGGGCTCCTTGCGTATTTCCACTCCAAAGGGCTGAAGGTGCAGCCTTTCAAGGTGGGGCCGGACTATATTGACCCCGGTTTCCATGAAAAGGCAGCAGGCAGTCCTTCCTACAATCTGGATACATGGATGACGCCGGCGGAGCATCTGGCGTCCAATTTCTCCTATCTTTCCAGAAATGCGGATATTTCCATTATCGAAGGGGTCATGGGGCTCTATGACGGCGGCGCCAATGGAGTGAGCTCCACCGCCGACATTGCCAAGAAGCTCCATGCGCCGGTGATTCTGGTGCTGGACTGCAAGTCCGTGGGCTACAGCATTGCCGCCACGGCCCTGGGATTTCGGGAATACGACAAAGATACGCCTATTGCCGGGGTGATTTTAAACCGGCTGGGGTCCGACCGCCACGAGGCCATGGTGCGGGATGTGATGGAGAAAATCCATATTCCCGTCATCGGCGCCTATCACCGGGACAATGATCTCAAGACGCCGGAGCGCCATCTGGGCCTGACGCCGGTTACGGAAATCGAAACGGCGGATCTTATCCGCCACATGGGTGAGGATGCCGGCCGGTGGGTGGACACGGAAAAGCTTCTGTCCATCGCCAGAGGCGCAGCGCCCCTTGATGTGCCGGAGGAGAAGGAAGAAATCAGAAAGACCCGGGTCCGTATCGGCGTGGCCAGGGATGAAGCCTTTTCCTTCTACTATCCCGCCAGCCTCCACGCTTTGGAGAAAATGGGGGCGGAGCTCGTGGATTTCAGCCCTTTAAGGGACAGCCGTCTTCCCGATGTGGACGGCCTTATCTTCGGCGGCGGATTTCCTGAAATGTTCCTCCATGAGCTGGAAAATAATGTTTCCATGAAGGAGGCCATCCACCGGGCTAAAGACGCAGGCATGCCCATTTACGCCGAATGCGGCGGCCTCATGTACCTCTGCGAAAAAATCCGGGGCTTTGACGGCGATGCCTATGACATGGCGGGCCTGGTGCCAGGGGTGTGCGTCATGCAGAAAAAGTTGCAGCGCGTAGGCTATGTCACCGGCAGGGCTCTCCGCAGGAGCATCATCGCCGATGAGGGGGATATCCTGAAGGGCCACGAATTCCATTTCTCCCTTCTGGACTGCGGAGACGATTTCCCCTGGGCCTACGACCTGAAGGGCACCCGTCAGAAGGAAGGCCATCTGGAAGGCTTTGCTGAAGGCAATGTACTGGCCAGCTACCTCCACCTGTCCTTCGAAGGCAACCCGAAGGCGGCGGAAAAATTCATGGCTTCCTGCGAAGCCTTTCACAACAGGTAAAAACAAGCCCGGCGCGCAAAACCGGGCTTGATTCATATCCGAAGGAGATATTATGGAAGAAAAAGGACTTGTGCTTATCAATACGGGAACAGGCAAAGGGAAAACCACTGCCGCCCTCGGAACCGCCATCCGCGCCTGGGGCGACGGCCAGAAGGTGCTCATCCTCCAGTTTATCAAGGGCGCCTGGAAATACGGGGAACTGAAGGCCATCGAAACCCTGGGAAAGGCGGATGGCTGCATCGAAATCCGCCCCATGGGCGACGGTTTCGTGTTCCACAACAAAAAGGACCCGGACAACGAAAAGAGACTGGCGGAAAAGAAAGAACTGGCCCGCAAAGCCTGGCAGATGGTAAAGGATGAAGTGATGGGTGGGAAATGGGACCTGGTGGTGCTGGATGAAATCAACTACGCCATCCACTTCGGCATGCTGGACACAGAAGAAGTGGCAGACCTTATCAAAGAAAGACCACCAAAGCTCAATATGATCCTCACCGGCCGCTACGCGCCAAAGGAACTCATCGACCTGGCGGACACTGTCACCGAAATGACCATGGTAAAGCACGCCTTCCAGAAAGGCATCCGGGCAAGAAGAGGGATAGAGTTCTGAGGGACACGCCTTCGGCGTGAGGTTTGACGGCCCTCGGGGCCGAAGCTTTACGGGGCTCTCGCTCCGAGGGTTCTATAGTTTGACAGCGGCTTCGCCGCTGAGGGTGGTGGTGGGCGTGCAGCCGCGGAGCGGCTGGGATCGAAGA